>NZ_CP040887.1:2518866-2833725 GCF_006337125.1 Serinicoccus chungangensis | reverse complement strand
CAACCCCGGGGTGCTGGCCCGGGTCTCGGTCCTCTTCGCGCGGCGCAACTTCAACATCGACCACCTGGTCGTCGGCCCGACCGAGGACAACAAGGTCAGCCGGATGACGATCGTCGTGAACGTCAACGCCGAGCAGCTGCACAAGGTCACCAGCCAGCTCGACAAGCTGGTCGAGGTCATCCACATCGAGGAGCTGGAGGACGCCGACGTCATCCGCACCCAGCTCTGGCAGATCAACGACAACGGCCCGCGCCCCGTCGGCGCCATGGCCGCTGCCGCCTTCTAGACCCGCACCGGACGCGCGCCCGGTCCGCACCGGACGCGTGGGCCGCCCGGCCCACGTCATACCCCCACCCCGAGCCCCACAGGAGACACCCACCCCATGGCCACGATGTACTACGACGACGACGCCGACCTCTCGCTCATCCAGTCCCGCAAGGTGGCCGTGCTCGGCTACGGCAGCCAGGGCCACGCCCACGCGCTCTCGCTGCGCGACTCGGGGGTCGACGTGCGCGTCGGGCTCGCCGAGGGCAGCTCCAGCAGGGCCAAGGCGGAGGCCGAGGGGCTGCGGGTCCTCACCCCGGCCGAGGCCTGCGCGGAGGCCGACCTCGTCATGGTGCTCGTGCCCGACCACGTGCAGCGGCTGGTCTACCGCGACGCGATCGAGCCGAACCTGAAGGACGGCGACGCGCTCTTCTTCAGCCACGGCTTCAACATCCGGTTCGGCTACATCGAGCCCCCCGCCGGCGTGGACGTGTGCATGGTCGCACCGAAGGGCCCGGGGCACCTCGTCCGCCGCGAGTACGTCGACGGGCGCGGCGTGCCGGTGCTCGTCGCCGTCGAGCAGGACGCCTCGGGCGAGGCCAAGGCGCTCGCGCTGTCCTACGCCTCGGCGATCGGCGGGCTGCGCGCCGGGGGGATCGAGACGACCTTCACCGAGGAGACCGAGACCGACCTCTTCGGGGAGCAGGCGGTGCTCTGCGGCGGGATGAGCCAGTTGGTGCAGTACGGCTTCGAGACGCTCACCGAGGCCGGCTACCAGCCCGAGGTCGCCTACTTCGAGTGCCTCCACGAGCTCAAGCTCATCGTCGACCTCATGTACGAGGGCGGCATCGCCAAGCAGCGCTGGTCGGTGTCGGACACCGCGGAGTACGGCGACTACGTCTCCGGCCCGCGCGTCATCGACCCGCGGGTCAAGGAGAACATGCAGGCCGTCCTCGACGACGTGCGCAACGGCGCCTTCGCCCAGCGCTTCATCGACGACCAGGACCACGGCCGCCCGGAGTTCGAGCAGCTGCGCGCGAAGGGCGCCGAGCACCCGATCGAGGGCGTGGGCCGCGAGCTGCGCGGGATGATGGCCTGGGTCAAGGGGCACGAGGCGGACAGCGACTACGTCGAGGGGTCGGCCGCCCGTGGCTGAGGTCGACGTCAAGCCGCGGTCCCGGGACGTCACCGACGGCCTGGAGAAGACGGCCGCCCGCGGCATGCTCCGCGCCGTCGGGATGGGTGACGAGGACTGGGTGAAGCCGCAGATCGGCGTCGCCAGCAGCTGGAACGAGATCACCCCGTGCAACCTCTCGCTGGAGCGGCTCGCCAAGGCGGTCAAGGACGGCGTCCACGCCGCCGCGGGGTACCCGCTCGAGTTCGGCACGATCTCGGTCTCCGACGGCATCTCCATGGGGCACGAGGGCATGCACTACTCCCTCGTCTCCCGCGAGGTCATCGCGGACTCGGTCGAGACGGTCATGTCGGCCGAGCGGCTGGACGGCTCGGTGCTGCTGGCGGGCTGCGACAAGTCGCTGCCCGGGATGCTCATGGCCGCCGCGCGCCTCGACCTGGCCTCGGTCTTCGTCTACGCCGGGTCGATCCTGCCCGGTCGGGCCCGCCTCTCCGACGGCTCGGAGAAGGAGGTCACGATCATCGACGCCTTCGAGGCGGTCGGGGCGTGCTCGCGCGGGCTCATGTCGCGCGCCGACGTCGACGCCATCGAGCGGGCGATCTGCCCCGGCGAGGGCGCCTGCGGCGGGATGTACACCGCCAACACCATGGCGGCCGCGGCCGAGGCGCTCGGTATGTCGTTGCCCGGCTCCGCGGCGCCGCCGGCGACCGACCGGCGCCGGGACGGCTTCGCCCGGCGCAGCGGCGAGGCCGTCGTCGGGATGCTGCGCCAGGGCATCACCGCCCGGCAGATCCTCACCCGGGAGGCCTTCGAGAACGCCATCGCGGTGACGATGGCGTTCGGCGGGTCCACCAACGCGGTGCTGCACCTGCTCGCCATCGCCAACGAGGCCGAGGTCGAGCTGAGCCTGGACGACTTCCGCCGGATCGGGGCGAAGGTCCCGCACCTGGCCGACGTCAAGCCGTTCGGTCAGCACGTCATGGTCGACGTCGACCGGATCGGCGGCATCCCGGTCGTCATGCAGGCGCTGCTGGACGCCGGCCTGCTGCACGGCGACGTGCTCACGGTGACCGGGCGGACCATGGCGGAGAACCTCGCCGACCTCGGAGCGCCGCCGCTGGACGGCACGGTGCTGCGGGCGATGGACAACCCCATCCACGCCACCGGCGGGCTGACGATCCTCGACGGGACGCTGGCGCCCGGTGGGGCGGTGGTGAAGTCGGCCGGCTTCGACTCCGACGTCTTCGAGGGCACCGCGCGCGTCTTCGACGGCGAGCGGGCCGCCATGGACGCCCTCGAGGACGGCACGATCGCCGCCGGGGACGTCGTGGTCATCCGCTACGAGGGGCCCAAGGGTGGTCCGGGGATGCGGGAGATGCTCGCGATCACCGGGGCGATCAAGGGTGCCGGGCTCGGCAAGGACGTGCTGCTCGTCACCGACGGGCGGTTCTCCGGCGGCACCACCGGGCTGTGCGTCGGGCACATCGCCCCGGAGGCGACCGAGGGTGGCCCGATCGCCCTCGTGAAGGACGGCGACCCCATCACGCTCGACGTGGCCGACGGCCACCTCGACCTGGGGGTCGAGGAGGCGGAGCTGGAGCGTCGGCGCGCCGCGTGGTCGGCGCCGGAGCCGCCGGAGCGCGCCCGTCGGGGCGTGCTCGCGAAGTACGTCGCGCTGGTCCGGTCCGCCGCCGAGGGGGCCGTGACGCACTGACCCGGTGCGACGAGTCATCGCGGGCCGGCCCTGGCGCACCGGGGCCGGCCCTCGGTGCGTCAGCCGGGCTCAGCCGCGGTCCGGGTCGTGCAGCTCCTCGATGACCCGGCGCAGCTCTTCCTCGACCTCGGGGTCGACCGCGCGGGTGGCCAGGTCCTTCTCGAGCAGCGCGTCGACCAGCTCGGAGACCCGGGTCTCGATCTCCTCGAAGGCGGCGTCGAGGTCCTCCCTGCCCTCCAGCGAGGTGAGGTCGTCCCAGTCCACCTGGTGCAGACCGTGGGTGGGCATGTGGACCTTCTCCTCCTCGGTGAGCCCCATGGTCACCACGAGGTCGGAGGTCAGCACGAGCGTGCCGGTCATCGGGGTCACGGTGAACTCGGTGGGGTCGAAGCCCCTGTCCCGCAGCAGGTCCTGGATCTCCGGGCGGATCTGCTCGCCGGGGGTCACCCCGCCGGAGCGGGCCCGGACGAGGCCCCCGCCGCGGCCGTTCGCGATGACGGCGGCGACGTGGCTGCGGCCGGTGTTGGCGTCGTCGACGAAGAGCACCTGGGTGACGTGGGCGAGGTCGATGCCGCGCTCGCGCGCCCGCTCGGCGAGCAGCTCCTCGGCCCGGCGCTGGACGAAGACGGTGAGGAACTCGTCGAGGCTCGCCCGGCGCTCCAGCTCGCCCCGGGCCTGGTCCACGGCGGCCTCGACGTCCTCCGCGGACAGGGTTCCGTCGTACCTGCTCACCAGCGCGCGGCGCAGCATGTCGATCTCGTGCGGGTCTGCCTCAGCCATGGGGTCAGCCAACCACCGTCGCGGGGGCCGGGGCGTGACGTGCGGATGACGGGCGGGCGGACGCTGGCCGACGAACGGGTGACGCCGCTCAGCGCAGCCCGCGGTAGCGGGCCATCTGGGTCAGCCGGTCCCGGGCGTCCTTGCGCAGCAGGGCGGTGAGGAAGTGCGGGGTGCGGGAGCGCGCCTGCAGGTCCTGCCAGCTGTCCTCGACCACGAAGGCCACCTCCGCCCTGCTGAAGACCCCCGCGAACACCGTCACGAGCTCGTCGACGACGGCCGACACGGCGGCGGGCGCGGTCACGGACATGACGGGAGCCTGCCACCCCCAGGTGTCGCCGAGGTGTCGGCCGGGTGACGGCACGACGGAGGCTGCGCGGCGGGTCGAGGTCAGGCGGTCTCGGCGTGCATGGCCCGCACCCACTCCGCCTTGACCGAGCGCCACTCCTCGTCCGTGGAGCCCCGGTGCCAGTAGGGCGAGCAGGACAGCAGCGCCGGGTCGACGAGGGCCCGGTGGAGCAGGTGCCGGCGCACCGCCCGGATGGACCCGGCCTCGCCGTGGACGAAGGCGCTGAGCCGACCCGGGGGCAGCGGCGTCGCGGCCAGGGTGTCGACCAGGAGCCGGGTCGGGTCCGGGTGCCCCTGCCGGTGGACGTAGACGACCCGCAGGTCGCCGGGGGAGTCCAGCGTCAGCTCCTCCTCGGGTCCGTCGACCTCGACGAGCGCCAGGACGGGGCGGCCCGTCGGCACAGACTCCAGGCAGGCCGCGACGGCCGGCAGGGCGCTCTCGTCGCCGACGAGGAGGTAGGCCTCCGCCGTCTCCTCCGGCGGGGAGTAGTCCCCCGCCGGTCCGCGCAGCTGGACCCGGTCGCCGGGAGCCGCGTGCCGGGCCCACCGACCGGCATACCCCACCTCGCCGTGGACCGCGATGTCCACGGCGAGCTCGCGCCGGCGCGGGTCCCAGGAGCGGACGGTGATGCGTCGGGGGTAGGGGCGGCGCTCGCGCGGCAGGTCGCGGACCGCCTCGGTGTCGAACGGCGGCTGGTAGCCGGCCTCCGGGGGGAGGAAGAACATGTTGACGTAGGAGTCCGCGAACGTGGGCTCGGCGAAGTCGTCGAGCCCGTCGCCGCCGAGGACGACGCGGACGAGGTGGGGGGTGAGCTGCTCGGTGCGCACGACCGTGCCGTACATGGATCTCCTTCAGACGTGTATTAGGCAAGGGTAGCCTCACCAAATTCACCGGCCGGCCACCGGGTGGCTGTGGCCCGGCCGCCGCCTGGCGGCACGCGGCGTGGTGCATGACAGACTT
This sequence comes from Serinicoccus chungangensis, assembly GCF_006337125.1. Lineage (GTDB taxonomy): Bacteria > Actinomycetota > Actinomycetes > Actinomycetales > Dermatophilaceae > Ornithinicoccus > Ornithinicoccus chungangensis. Next base: position 2,828,526 of record NZ_CP040887.1, on the reverse strand, counting down.
CCGCCCATGCCGCCGCGCCTGCTGGACGAGATCCTCGCCGACCCCTCCGGGCAGTCGTGGGCGATCCTGTGGCGCGAGGGGAAGGACGAGGTCGAGGTGCTGGCCGGCGAGGTGACCGACCTCGAGCGGCTCGCCGAGATCCCCCGGCCCCACGCGGAGGCGCCGGTGCTGGCCATGGTGCCGTTCCGGCAGATCGCCGAGCGGGGGTTCGACGCCCGTCAGGACGACACGCCGCTGCGGGTGCTGCGGCCGACCCGCACCGAGCGCGTCGGTCTCGAGGAGCTGGTTGCGGCGCTCCCGGACCACACGGTGGAGCTGGCCGGGGAGCACTTCAGCGTCGAGGACGCCGACTACGCCCGCACCGTCGGGCGCGTCATCGAGGAGGAGATCGGGGAGGGCGAGGGGGCCAACTTCGTCATCCGCCGGGACGTCCTCGCCCACTGCGAGGGCGACCACGCCGTCGCGGCGCTCACTTGGCTGCGCTCGCTGCTCGTCGACGAGCGCGGTGCCTACTGGACCTTCGCCGTGCACACCCCCGGGCACACCCTGGTCGGCGCGACGCCGGAGCGGCACGTCAGCGTGCGCGACGGCCGGGTCTGGATGAACCCCATCTCCGGCACCTTCCGGCACCCGCTGGACGAGGCCGAGGTGGAGCCGGAGTTCAGGGCCTTCGTCAAGGACACCAAGGAGACCGAGGAGCTCTTCATGGTGGTCGACGAGGAGATGAAGATGATGGCCCAGATCTGCGCCGACGGCGGGCGGATCACCGGGCCCTACCTCAAGCAGATGGCGCACCTCACGCACACCGAGTACCTCCTGGACGGGCGCAGCGACGCCGACGTCCGCGACGTGCTGCGCACGACGATGTTCGCGCCCACCGTCACCGGCTCGCCGATGGAGAACGCCTGCACCGTCATCGCCCGGCACGAACCCACCGGCCGCGGCTACTACTCCGGGGTGCTCGCCCTCCTGGAGGAGGACGACGAGGGCGGGGAGACGCTGGACGCGCCCATCCTCATCCGCACCGCGCACGTGCGCGGCGACGGCACGGTGTCGGTGAGCGCCGGGGCGACCCTGGTGCGGCACAGCGACCCGGTGTCGGAGTGCGCCGAGACCTCGGCCAAGGCGCGCGGGGTGCTCGCCGCGCTCGGGCTGCGGCCGCGGCGCGACCTCGGGTACGCCGTCGACCTCGGCTCGCTGCCCGGTGTCGCCGAGGACCTGGCCGCCCGCAACGACACGCTCGCGCCCTTCTGGCTCAGCCCTCAGGGCTCCCGCCCCGACCCCGACCTGCTGGGGCGTCGCGTGCTGCTCGTCGACGCCGAGGACACCTGGACCCAGATGCTCGCCCACATGGTGCGCCACCTGGGGATGGTGCCCGAGGTGCGCCGCTGGGAGGGCGTCGGCGTCGACGAGGTCGCCGGGGAGGGGTCCGGGTACGACCTCGTGCTGCTCGGGCCCGGGCCGGGCGACCCGACCGACCTCACCGACCCGCGGATCGCCCGGCTGCACGGGCTGCTGGAGGCCCGCCTCGAGGCGGGCCTGCCGGTGCTCGCGGTCTGCCTGTCCCACCAGGTGCTGGCCACGACGGCCGGGCTGCGGGTGTCCAAGCTGCCCGCGCCGAACCAGGGGGTCCAGCTGCCGGTCGACCTGTGGGGCGAGGTGCACCGTCTCGGCTTCTACAACACCTTCGTCGCCCGACCGGGCCCGGCGACCCTGCGGGGGCGCCCGCTCGAGGTGGCGGTGCACGAGCCGGACGACGCGGTCGTGGCGCTGCGCGGCGACGGGGTGGCCTCCATCCAGGGCCACGCGGAGTCGGTGCTCTCCCGGGACGGCCTGCGCGCGCTGCACGGCCTCGTGCGGCACGCCCTGGGTCAGGGCCTCCTGCGGCGCACGTAGAGCTGCTTGCGGACCCGGGCGACCACGGTGCCCGTCCCGTCCTCGGCGACCACCGGGGTGTCGAACCACCGCAGGACCGGTCGGCCGGACTCCGCCTCCGCCCGCAGCTCGTCGAGGACCGCCTCGGAGAGGTCGAAGGTGGCGACCACCGGGCCGCGACCGGGGGAGACGAACTCGATCTCGGCCGCCCGGTCCCACACGACATACCCCGGTCCGAGGCCCCGCAGGACCATCATCATCCAGAAGGGGTCGGTCATGGAGAAGAGCGAGCCGCCGAAGAGCGTCCCCACGTAGTTGCTGGTCAGCGGGCCGTGCGCCAGCCGCACCCGCACGTGCCGCAGGTCCTGCCCCATCGACTGCACCCGGATGCCGGAGCAGAGGAAGGGCGGCCAGAGGTTCATGCCGAGCCGGAGCGCTCGGGGGGAGGTGGCCAGCGCCTTGAGCCGGCCGATCTGCTGCGGGGGGCGGGCGAGGGTGGAGGGTCGGCTCACGCCCTCACTGTAGGTCGTCCCGCAGGTCCCCCGGACACGCGAAAGCCGCGGGTGTCATCAGGGCAGACCCGCGGCTTGTCGCGTGGCCAGGGGCGGGGTCGAACCGCCGACCTTTCGATTTTCAGTCGAACGCTCGTACCAACTGAGCTACCTGGCCGGAAGTAGTGATCCGGCGTGGCCCCCGGATCTCTCCGGTGACCACGCCGCTCCTACTCTGCGACCCCGACGGGACTCGAACCCGCGACCTCCGCCGTGACAGGGCGGCGCGCTAACCAACTGCGCCACGGGGCCTCGATTTCAGGTCGAGACCTGGTGCATCCCCAACGGGATTCGAACCCGTGTTACCGCCGTGAAAGGGCGGGGTCCTAGGCCACTAGACGATGGGGACCTATCCGTTGAGGACGACGATGAGCATACGTGATGGCGACGGGATGGACCAAAACGGTCCGCGCCGCCCGCGTCGCCGGGGCTCACAGCGCCGACGCCGGGTCCCGGGCCCACTCCAGCAGCCGCTCCAGCGGCCACGTGTTGACCACCCGGTCGGCGGGCACGCCGTGGCGCACCGCCCGCTCGCAGCCGTAGTCGAGGAAGTCGAGCTGGCCGGGGGCGTGGGCGTCGGTCGAGACGGCGAACAGGCAACCCGTCTCCACGGCCAGGTCGAGCAGCGCGCCCGGCGGGTCCTGGCGCTCGGGCCGGGAGTTGACCTCCACGGCCGTGCCCGTCCGCGCGCAGGCCTCGAAGACGGCAGCCGCGTCGAAGTCGCTCGGCGGGCGCGCGCGGGAGCCGCTGCGGGCGCCCCGGTCGCCCTGCCTCGGCATGACCCGGCGGCCGGTGCAGTGCCCGAGGACGCTGGTGAGCGGGTTCTCCACCGCGGCGACCATGCGCCGGGTCATCGCGGCCCGGGCCATGGTGAGCTTGGAGTGCACCGAGGCGACCCGCACGTCGAGCTCGCCCAGCAGCTCCTCGTCCTGGTCCAGCCCGCCGTCGTCGAGGATGTCCACCTCGATGGCCTTGAGGAGCGTGAAGCCCGGTGCGGTCTGCGCGGTGACGGCATCGACGACCTGCAGCTGACGGCGCAGCCGGTCGGCCGTGAGGCCGCGGGCCACGGTGAGGCGGGGCGAGTGGTCGGTGAGCGCGAGGTAGTCGTGCCCCAGCTCCATCGCGCTGGCCACCATCTCCTCGATGGGGCTGCCGCCGTCGGACCAGTCGGAGTGGCTGTGCAGGTCGCCCCGCAGCAGCTCGCGCAGCGGTTCCCCGCCGGTGGCCAGCGGGGTGCCGGCCCGGGACTCGAGGTCGGCCAGCTTGTCCGGCGTCTCCCCGCGCACGACGGCCTCGATGACGGCCGAGGTCGAGGGGCCGATGCCGGCCAGGTCGCGCAGCGTGCCGGCGTCCACCCGCCGACGCACCTCGTCCTCCCCGAGGGGCAGGATGACGGCCGCCGCCTTGCGGTAGGCCTCCACGCGGCGGGTCTCGGCGCGCTCGCGCTCGAGCAGGAACGCGATCCGGCGCAGCACGTCGACCGGCTCGGGGCCGCCCGGTGCGTCGCTCATGCGTCCACTCTAGGCGCCCTCACCCGCTCCCTCCTGGGCACCGGCCGGACCGGCCCGGGCCGGGAGGGCGCCGGTGGGACGGGGCCACCGGCATACCCTGCTGGCATGGGCACCCTCCACGCGGCCAGGTTCGCCGACCTCGACGCCAGGACGCTGCACGACCTGCTGCGGCTGCGCGTGGACGTCTTCGTCGTGGAGCAGCAGTGCCCCTACCCCGAGATCGACGGCCGGGACGTCGAGCCGACGGCCGAGCACCTGTGGATGGACGTCGACGGGCAGGTCGCGGCGACCGTGCGCACGCTGGTGGACCCCGACGGCACCCGCCGGCTGGGGAGGGTGGCCACGCACCGCGACCACCGCGGCCACGGGTATGCCGCCCAGCTCGTCCGCGAGGGGCTGCGCCGGCTGGGCGACGGGCCGGTCCACATCGGCGCCCAGGCCTACCTGGCGGACTGGTACGCGCGGCTGGGGTTCGTCCGCAGCGGGCCGGACTACCTGGAGGACGGCATACCGCACCTGCCGATGACGCGCGGCTGAGTCAGCGGCGGGGCTGCTTGCGGAAGTCCTCGCCGAGGTACTCCAGGGCGAGCCGGGCGTACACCTGCTGCTCGGTGACCGTGCGCTCGGAGCGGTCACGGCCCACGAAGCTCACCGCCCAGTGCATCAGCGTCGCCAGCTGGCTCTTGAAGCCGATGATGTAGAAGAGGTGCACCGCCAGCCAGGCGACCCAGGCGGGGTAGCCGGTGAGCTCGATCCGGCCGCGCTTCATCACCGCGCGGAAGCGCGAGATGGTGGCCATCGAGCCCTTGTCGAAGTACTCGAACTCCTGGCCGGTCTCCTCCCCGCGCAGCCGCCGCAGGATCTGGTCCGCCGCGTGCCGCCCGCCCTGGATGGCTCCCTGGGCGACGCCGGGGACACCGTCCACGGCGGCGAGGTCACCCACGACGAAGACCTCGGGGTGCCCGGGCAGGGTGAGGTCGGGCAGGACCTTGACCCGGCCGGAGCGGTCGAGCTCGGCGCCCGCCTGCTCGGCGACCTTGCGACCCAGCGGGTTGCCCTGGACGCCGGCGGCCCACACCTTGGTCTGCGCCTCGATGCGCTCCTGGCTGCCGTCCTCGGTGGACTCCAGGACGACCCCGCCCTCGTCGACGTCGACGACCTTGCGGCCGAGCTTCACCTCGATGCCGATCTCGGTGAGGCTGCGCTCGGTCTTGGCCGCCAGGGAGTCGCCGAAGGGTGCGAGGACCTGGTCCACGGCGTCCACGAGGATGATCCGGGCCTGCGTGGGGTCGATGTGGCGGAACTCCTTGCGCAGCGTGCGCTTGCTGAGCTCGGCCAGCTGCCCGGCCATCTCCACGCCGGTGGGCCCGGCGCCGACGACCACGAAGGTGAGCAGGCGGCGCACGTCGTCGGTGCGGCCGGAGGCGGCGGCGAGCTCGGCGAGCTCGAAGGCGCCGTAGATGCGGCCGCGCAGCTCCAGGGCGTCGTCGATGGACTTCATGCCCGGGGCGTACTCGGCGAAGTGCGGGCTGCCGAACCAGGACTGGTTGGCGCCGGCGGCGAGGATGAGGCTGTCGTAGTCGTAGACCATGTCCTGGCCGGCCGTCACAGCGGTCACCGAGCGCTCGTCGATGTCGATGCTCTTGACGTCGCCCAGCATGACCGTCACGTTGTCCTGGCTGGCCAGCACGTCCCGGGTGGGCGGGGCGATGACGCCCTCGGAGAGGATGCCCGTGGCCACCTGGTAGAGCAGCGGCTGGAAGAGGTGGTGGCCGGTGCGGGCGACCATGAGCACCTGCACCGCCGGGTCGGACAGCGCCTTGGTGGCGAACAGGCCACCGAAGCCGGAGCCGATGATGAGGACGCGGTGGGGGGAGGTGGCGGACGACTGGGGTGCCGGGGCGGACGGTTGGGGAGCGCTCATATGTCTAGTGAACAACAGATCCGCACCGCAGGATTCCGCCGCAGCCCCGTGGTCCTCGTGGAGACGACGAGACCTTGCTCACGGTGCGAGGATGGGGGGATGAGCTCGCTGGAGACCCGCCCGGACGAGGTGACGTGCGGGGACGGCCCGGCCCCGGAGGGGCAGGTCACCGTCCTCGCCCCGCGGGAGGTGCCGCTCGGCGGGCCCCGGGCGATGCGGGTGCGCCGCACCCTCCCGGCCCGCGGGCGGACCATGATCGGGGCCTGGTGCTTCGTCGACCACTACGGCCCCGACGAGGTGGGACGGTCCGGGGGGATGGTCGTGCCGCCGCACCCGCACACGGCCCTGCAGACGGTGTCCTGGCTGTTCAGCGGTGAGATCGAGCACCGCGACTCCACCGGGGTGCAGGCCGTCGTCCGCCCGGGTGAGCTCAACCTCATGACGGCGGGTCGGGGGGTCTGCCACTCCGAGGTGTCCGTCACCGGTGACGAGCCGCACCTGCGGGTGCTCCACGGGGCCCAGCTGTGGGTCGCGCTGCCGGCCGCCGACGCCGGGGTGGAGCCGTCGTTCCAGCACCACGCGCCCGAGCCGTGGACCGTCCCCGGCGGGCGGGTCAGCGTCTTCCTGGGCACCCTCCGCGTCGACGGGGAGCAGCCGCGCTCGCCGGTGGCGACCTACACCCCGCTGCTGGGTGCGGAGGTGGTCCTGGACCCCGGGGCACGGGTCCGGCTGGTGGTGGACGCGGAGCACGAGCACGGGGTGCTCGTCGACCACGGCACGGTGGCCGTGGGGGACGCGGTGGTCGAGCGCGCCGAGCTGGGCTACCTCGCCCCGGGGCGCGCGGAGCTCGAGCTCGCGGCGGGTGACGAGGGTGCCCGGGTGCTGCTCCTCGGGGGCCCGCCCTTCGGCGAGAAGATCGTCATGTGGTGGAACTTCATCGGCCGCTCCCACGAGGAGGTCGTGCAGGCGCGCGAGCAGTGGCAGGCCGAGCTCGGGCACGAGAGCGAGGGCCGGTTCGGGGCCTTCTCCTACCCCGGCGGCGAGTCCCTCCCCGCCCCCGAGCTGCCGCAGGTGCGGCTGCGCCCGCGGGGCTGAGGCGTGGCGGGCGAGGTCCTGCTGATCGACCACCTCGACAGCTTCACCTACAACCTGGCCGACCTGCTGCACCGTGTCCTGGGGCGTGCTCCCGTGCTGTGGCGCCACGACCACCCGGCCACCGCGCAGGACCTGCGGCAGTTCGCTGCCGTGGTCATCGGACCCGGGCCCGGGCGGCCCCAGGTCGAGAGCGACCTCGGTCTGTCCGGGCTGGCGCTGCGTCAGCGGGAGGTCCCGGTGCTGGGGGTGTGCCTGGGCCACCAGGGGCTGGCCCACGTGGCGGGGGAGACGGTGGCGGAGATGGAGCTGACCCGGCACGGCATCGTCAGCCCGGTGGTGCACGACGGGCGTGGTCTCTTCGACGGCGTACCCTCGCCGCTGCAGGTCGTCCGCTACCACTCCCTGGAGGTGGTCGACCCGCTGCGCTCGGCGCTGGAGGTCACCGCCCGGGCGCTCGACGACGGGTGCGTCATGGCGCTCGCGGACCCCGACGGGGCGTCCTGGGGCGTCCAGTTCCACCCGGAGTCCGTGCTGTCCGAGCACGGCGAGCGGGTCGTGGCCAACTTCCTCGCGCTGGCGGGCGTCCGGACGGCGGCGGACGCGGGCGGCGCCGCCGTCGCCGTCGGCGACACGCTGCGGCCGCAGGAGCACCGTCCCGGGGGGCGCCGGGTGCGGCTGCGCGCCCGGTTGCTCCACGACGACGCGGCCCGGGTGCCCGTCCCCGAGCTGCACGAGCGCCTCGTCGGCGGGGCGCCGAGCTCGGTCTGGCTGGACTCCTCGGACGGGAGCGGCTGGTCGCTGCTCGCCGACGGGCGGGGGCCGCTGTCCCGCGAGCTGACCCACCGGGTGGGCGAGGGCGCACCTCTATTGGACCGGGTGGACGCCGAGCTGGACGCGTGGGAGCTGGAGGTCGCGGACGAGCGGCCGGGCGAGGTGCCGTGGCGGCCCGGGCTCGTCGGCTGGATCGGCTACGAGGTCAAGGCCGAGACCGGCGCCGACCCGGCCGGCCCGCACCGTTCGCCGTGGCCGGACGCCTGGTTGCTCCTCGCCGACCGTGGCGTGGTGCTCGACCACCGCACCGACCGGGTCTGGGCGGTGTGGATCGAGGACGCGGCGACCGCGGGTGAGCAGGCGCGGTGGGCCGACGAGGTGGGCGCCGTCGTGGAGATGGCGACCGGGCCACCGGCGGCGACGGCCGCCGACCCGGTGGGCGACCGTCCAGGAGCCCCGCCCCCGGCCTGGACGCCGGACGACGACGAGGCGGGGTACCTCGCCAAGGTGCGCCGCGCCCAGGCCCAGATCGCGCGCGGCGAGTCCTACGAGATCTGTCTCACCACGGCATACCGCACGAGCGCGTCGGAGCTCGACGAGGGCGAGCTCTACCGGGCGCTGCGGGAGGTGTCGCCGGTGCCGCACGGCGCCTGGCTGCGCGCCCCCGGCCTCAGCGTGCTGAGCGGGTCGCCCGAGCGGTTCGTGTCGGTGGACGCCGGCAGCCGCACCGTCGAGGCGCGGCCGATCAAGGGCACCCGCCCGCGCGGCGGCAGCGCCGAGCAGGACGCCGCGCTCGCGGCCGACCTCGCGACCGCGGTGAAGGACCGGGCCGAGAACCTCATGATCGTGGACCTGCTGCGCAACGACCTGCACCGCGTGTGCCGCTCCGGCAGCGTGCACGTGCCGCAGCTGTGCGCGGTCGAGACCTACGCCACCGTGCACCAGCTCGTCTCGACGGTGCGGGGCGACCTGGCCCCGGGGATGGGTCCGGCGGACGTGCTGCGGGCCTGCTTCCCGGGCGGCTCGATGACCGGCGCGCCCAAGGTGCGCACGATGGAGATCCTCGACGACCTGGAAGGGCGGGCGCGGGGGGTCTACTCCGGGGCGATCGGGTGGATCGGTCTGGACGGGTCGATGGACACCTCGATCGTCATCCGCACCCTCACCCGGGGGCCGGACGGCGACCTCGCCTTCGGCGTGGGTGGTGCGGTGACCGCCCTCTCGGACCCGCAGGAGGAGTATGCCGAGACGCGCGCCAAGGCGCAGGCGATGCTGAGGGCGGTCGACCGGGCTGCGGGGGCGGCTGGGGTGCGGGCGGAGGGCACGGCCCGCGCGTGAGGTCAGTCCGGCTGGTCCGGGCCGATGAGCCAGATCCGCACCGGCTCCCTCCCGGGCACGCCCGCCAGCGTCAGCAGGAGACCGTCCTCGCGCTGCTCCCAGGTGGAGAGGGTGACGGCGTGCTTGTCGTGCAGGGCGCGCAGGACGCGGCCGAGGTTGCCGGGTGCGGCACCTCCCACGAGGAAGGTCGTGGAGTCGGCCATCCGCAGGCGTCCCACGCCCTGGATGGGACCCGGCGTGATCCCCCGGACGGGGACCCGGCGCGCGACGAGCCCGGGCAGCTGCAGCTGCAGGTGCCGGCTGAGGCGCAGCTGGGCCGCCGCCTCGTCCCGGCGGTCCCACCGCTCCCGCTCCGGGTCGCCGGGCAGGTCGTCCCATGCCATGCCCCCAGTGTGCCCGACGTATCGTGAGATGCATGACGAGTCAGCCAACGATCACCCTCACCCACGACGTCACCATCCCCCAGCTCGGCTTCGGCACCTTCCAGGTGGACGAGAAGGAGACCCAGCGGGTCGTGGAGGCGGCGCTGGAGGCGGGCTACCGGCACATCGACACCGCTGCGGGCTACTACAACGAGGCCGGCGTGGGCGCCGCGCTGCGGGCCAGCGGCCTGGCCCGGGACGAGGTCTTCCTCACCACCAAGCTGCGCAACGGCGACCAGGGGCGCGAGCGGGCCCGGACGGCCTTCGAGGCCTCCCGCGAGGCGCTCGGCGTGGACGCCGTGGACCTCTACCTCATCCACTGGCCGGTGCCGAGCAAGGGTCTCGCGGCGCAGACCTGGGAGGTCTTCGAGGAGCTGCACGCCGAGGGCGCGGCCCGGGCGATCGGCGTGTCCAACTTCCTTCCCGACCACCTCGCCGCCCTGCTGCGGGACGCGTCGGTGACGCCCGCGGTCAACCAGATCGAGGTCCACCCCTCCTTCCAGCAGCCGCAGACCCAGCAGGCCTCCCGCGAGGCCGGGCTGGCGGTCGAGGCCTACGCGCCCATCGGCCAGGGCGCCGACCTCGAGCTCGCGCCGGTGACCGAGGCGGCGCAGGCGCACGGCGTCAGCCCGGCACAGGTCGTCATCCGGTGGCACCTGCAGGAGGGCCGCATCGTCATCCCCAAGTCCGCGACCCCGGAGCGCATCGTCTCCAACGCCGACGTCTTCGGCTTCGAGCTGGACGAGGCGCAGATGAGCGCGATCAGCGGTCTCGACACGGACGAGCGGATGTTCCCGGACCCGCAGACCGCGGAGTTCACGCAGTTCCGCAGCTGAGCGCACGGCACACGCGGGCGGGCGCCGCCTAAGTCGTGCGCAGGGCGTCCGGTGAGTCGTCCCCGGACATGACGACGGCCCCGCCGGGTCACAGGTCCAGCGGGGCCGCGCTCACCCCGGACCGGTTGCAGGCACGGTCCGGGGGAGTGTGTGGCGAGATCAGACGGACTTGATGGCCGAGATCTCGAACTCCAGGGTAACCTTCTCGGCGACCAGGACACCACCCGTCTCCAGCGCGGCGTTCCAGGTGAGGCCGAAGTCCTTGCGGTTGACGACGGTGGAGCCCTCGAAGCCGATGCGCTGGTTGCCGAACGGGTCGGTCGCGGCTCCAGCGTACTCGAAGTCGACGGTGACGGGGCGGGTGACGTCCTTGATCGTCAGGTCGCCCGTGACGCGCAGCGTGCCGTCGTCCACCGCGGTGACCTCGGTCGAGGTGAAGGTCATCGTGGGGTAGTTCTCGACGTCGAAGAAGTCCGGCGAGCGCAGGTGCCCGTCCCGGTCCGCGGAGCGCGTGTCGACCGAGGCGACCTGCATGGTCAGCTGCACGGAGGCGTCCTGGAGGCCGGGGCCGGTGGTGGCGCTGCCCTCGATCTCGTTGAAGGCGCCGCGGACCTTGGTGACCATCGCGTGCCGGGTCGAGAAGCCGACACGGCTGTGCGAGGGGTCGATGGCGTAGGTGCCGTCCAGGTCGTGCAGGGAGGTGGAGGTGGGGGTGACGTCGGTCATGAGGAGTCCTTCCCGAGTAGTTGATCGGTCAACTGTCACTGTAGTTGTTGTTGACGTGTCACGCAAGTGTTAGTGTGGACCCATGCCCACCGCACCCGCCGCCCCCTGGCTCGACGAGGACGAGATGCGTCTGTGGCGCGCCTGGCTGCGCGTGCAGACCGAGCTGCCGGCAGCCATGGGGAGGGCGCTCCACGAGGACAGCGACCTGTCGTTGCAGGACTTCGAGACCTTGGTGCGGCTCTCGGAGTCGGGGGAGGGACGGCTGCGCGTGTCGGCGCTGGCCGACGAGATGCACTGGGAGCGGTCGAGGCTCTCGCACCACCTGCGCCGCATGGGCGCCCGTGGGCTGGTGGAGAAGGTGGAGTGTCCGGAGGACGGCCGCGGGTCGTTCGTGGTGCTGACCCCGGCCGGTCGGGAGGCCCTGGAGGGCGCCGCTCCCGACCACGTACGCACGGTCCGTCAGGTCTTCCTCGACGGGATGAGCGCGCAGGAGCGCGACGCTCTCCTGCGGGTGCTCACCCGCGTGCTGGACCGGGTGGACCCGGCCTGAGCTCACGGTCCGGGGCCGGCTCGATCGTCAGGTGCCGGATGACGCCGTAGTCGGTGAGGAAGCGCTGGCGCAGGGTGGCGGTCCCGCCCGGGAAGGCTCCGTCGATGCGGACGAGGACGTCCACGGTCCGGTCGTCGACGACCGTGTGGCCGAGCAGGGTGGTGGTGTGCTCCACGGCGGTGGCCGACTCGATGACCCACTCGGAGACCGCGTCGATGCCCGTGTGCGTCCTGCCGTCGTCCTCCACCACCGCGTCCGGGGCGAAGAGGGCGGAGGCGTCGGCATACCGGCCGGTGTCGCGCGCGGTCAGGTAGGCGCGCACCAGTCCGGGGAGATGGTGGGTCTGCTCGGGGTCGAGGGTGGGTGTCACGGGTCCCCTCCGTCGCTCGGGTCCCTCCCAGTATGGGTGCCCGGTCCGACAGGTGCTCGGACCCTTCTGCCCTCGGTACACAGTCTTGTGATGTACCGATAGTCAGCAACACTGAGTAGACGGGATCGGCGGTGGGCAGGCAGTCGACGGAACCGAGTTCTGGAGGACCTGGAGCGTCCTCACCGAACGACTGGACCAGCTCCGAGAGGATGGTGCGTGAGCATGGCGGCACGCTGGATCGAGAGGGTGACCGGCCCGTGGTCGCAGAAGCGGCGGTACTGGCGGAAGAGCAGGGAGATCAGCGGGTAGGAGAAGGCGGTCGCGCCGTCCAGGGACCGGGCCGACAGCCCGGCGATGACGGCCCGGACCGGTCCGGTGGTTCGCCGAGCACCAACTGGTGACCTCCGTCGTGGACAGCCTGCGGGGCGGCCTGGCCTACGCGCTCGCGGACAGGTCGAAGACGAGGCGCGCGGGGACGCGACCCGAGAGCACCTCCTCGAAGCAGTCGTTGACGTCCTCGAGGCGCCGTGGCTCGGCGACGACGCGGGTGCGTCCCTGGGCGTGCAGGGCGAAGCAGTCGGCGAGGTCGTTGCGGGTACCCACGAGCGAGCCGATCACCGAGACCCCCTTGAGGACGGTCTCGAACACCGGCAGCTCCAACCGGTTGTCCGCGGGCAGTCCGACCAGCACGAGCCGTCCGCCCGGGTTGAGCGAGGCGTGCGCCGCGCGCATGGCCGCGGGGGAGGGCACGGTGACCAGCGCCACGTCGACCCCGCCCAGCGCGGCCAGCTCCTCCTCCTGCCGGCCCGACCGGGCGTCGACCGTGTGGTCGGCCCCCAGCTCGCCGGCGAGCTGCAGCTTCTCGTCCTCGACGTCGACCGCCACCGTCCTGGCTCCGAACACCGAGGCGTACTGGAGGCCGAGGTGGCCCAGTCCACCGACCCCGACCACCATGACGGTCTCGTTCGGCTGCGGGTGGGCGACCTTGAGCGCCTTAAACGTCGTGACGCCCGCACAGGTGAGTGGGGCGGCGTCGAAGGAGCTGACCCCCTGGGGCACGGGGACGACGTGCGAGGCGTGCGCGAGCACGTACTCGGCATACCCACCGTCCACGGTGTAGCCGGTGTACTGGGGGCTCAGGCAGTAGGTCTCCCAGCCTGCGACGCAGTAGCGGCAGTGGCCGCAGGCGTGGCCCAACCACGGGACCGCCACCCGGTCGCCCTCCTCCACGGGGGAATCGCCGTCCCCGCGGGCGACCACCGTGCCGACGCCCTCGTGGCCCGGGATGAGCGGCATCTTCGGGCGGACCGGCCACTCTCCGCGGGCGGCATGGATGTCGGTGTGGCACAGCCCGGAGGCCTCGACCCTGACGAGGACCTGACCCGGGCCCGGTTCGGGGACGGGGACGTCACGGATCTCCAGAGGGGCTCCGAGCGAGGGGACGACGGCGGCTTTCATCTCGATCCTTCCGTTCGACAGGGACCTGCAGCGCCAGCGGGCGACGCGACCAGCATACTACGGCATGTAGTACTCGGGGCCTCAGGGTGCCCACGCCGATCGGGGGAGAGAGGGTGGGTCGTCCGCGGGCCGGGCGTGCGCCAGGTGGTCGGGCGCCTGGGCGGACCCGCACGTGGGCCCCGTGGGGCTCGAACCCACAACCTACGGATTAAAAGTCCGCAGCTCTGCCAATTGAGCTAGAGGCCCGGAGCCGGTGGACGAGGACCGGCTGCGACGTCCCAGGCTAGCGGCCGGGACGACCCGCAGGAGAAGGCCGTTCCCACTCCTGGCTCAGAGGAGCTTGCGCCACCACTTCGGCTCGGGCTCGCCCGGGTCGAGGGTGAGGATGCGCACGCTGCTGAAGGCGCCGTGGTGCGCGATGCTGAGCCGCCACCTGCCCGGGTCGGAGACCCCTTCGTAGTCGCCCTTGAGGTCGCTGAAGAGCGCGCTGCCACCCTGGACGTCGACGCCGACCCCCCGCGGCACGATGACCTTGCAGCTGGAGAAGACGTCGTTGAGGCGCAGCTCCACGACCGGCGTGGTGACGACCGCCTCACGGAGGTCCAGCACGGTCTCGGAGAAGCCGCCGGACACGGTGAGGACCTGGGGCACCTGCCAGCGCCCGATCCGCTGGGTCGAGCTGAAGAAGGTGGTGATGCGGGCAGGGGCCGGGGTGGGGAGGTCGGCGCGAGGCGAGGTGAGCCCACCGGGCTGGTCGCCGGTGCGGTCCGGCCGCCAGTCGGGCGAGTCCTGCGCGGCGGGACCGCCGATGATGGTCATCGGCCGGTCGACGTCGTCCCGGGGTCCCGAGGCGGGCGGTCCGGGCAACGGCGGCACCTGCTCGTCACCCGTGCGGGAGGGCTGCCTGCCCCCGTGCGGCTGTGCTCCGTCCGTCATGCCCCCACCGTATCCGGCACCCTCAGCGCCTCTCCGGCACCCTCAGCGGCGGTGCGGCAGCCGGACGTCGGTCCAGACGAGACGGTGGTCGCTGGTCGGGAACGGGTAGGTGCCCACGATGTCGAAGAGCGGGTCGTCGCTGGTCGGCCAGAAGACCCCCGCGTCCCGCACCGGCAGGGACCTGCTCGGCAGGACGTAGTCGACGCGCAGGTTGCCTGGCTCGGGGTCGTCGTTGAAGTCGGCGGTGTCGTGGGCGGGGTCGCCGACGTGCGAGTCGTTGGCCCCTCCCTGCAGCTCCGCGGCCTCGACCGCCCCGTCGCTGTCCGGCACGACCTGGGTGCCGACGCGCGGGTGGTCGAGCAGCTGGGTGATGGCGCCGTCACGGGAGTCCCCGTCGTCGGGGTCGGCGTTGTAGTCGCCCGCGATGACGAAGCGCTCACCGGGCTCCAGCCCGCCGGTGCGACCGCGGTCGTCGTAGATGTAGCGCGAGTGCTGCGGGCCCGCCACGTAGTCCGCCCAGAAGCGGATCTCGTCGTGGTTGCGGCGTCCGTTGCGGTCCTCGGGGCCGTCGAACGTCGGGGGTGTCGGGTGCGCCGCGAGCAGGTGGACGGTCTTGTCACCGACCTGGATCGGCACGTCCCAGTGCGACTTGCTCGACAGCCTCAGCGCCCGGCGCTCCTGCGCGTCGTAGAACCCGCTCGGGATGAGGTTGCCCGGCATGTCGGTCCAGCGGAAGCGCTGGAAGGTGCGCACGGCGTCGGTGTCGATGGGGAAGCGGGAGTAGACGACCATGCCGTACTGCCCCGGGAACAGCCCGAAGCCGTAGGCGTCGTCGGGCCCGCCGACCTCGCCGTCGTCGTTGAGGTCGAAACCGCTCGGGACCCCGGTGTTGGAGGGGGCGATGTAGGCGTAGGGGTAGTCGACCGGATCGGCGCCGTCCTGGCCGACGGCGAGGTAGTTGTCGCGGAAGAGGTCGACGTTGTCGCGGTCGTAGTCGAACTCGTTGATGAGGACCACGTCGGGGGCGGCGCGCTGGATCGTCTCGGCCACGTTGCGGGCCTGCTGGTCCTCACCGGTGGAGAGGTCGGCGGTGAGCTCGCCCTCGCTCGCGCGGTTGAGGGAGGCGTTGAAGGTGGCGAAGCGCACGTCGAGCTCGACCGGTCGGTCCGGCCCGGGGGAGGGCGCCGCGACCGCGGGAGTCGTCAGGGCGGCACCGACCAGCGCCGCCGCCACCAGGGCGGAGAGGGAGGCCGTGTGCTTCGTCATACCTCTCACCGTAGGGGGTGGCACCGACACACCGCCAGCCCGCCGCTGTGGGACAGTAGGCGCATGAGCCAGACCCCCCCGGCAGCGGCGCCGCGGCTGAGCGAGACCGAGCGTCGCCTGGTCGAGACCAACGGCATCGAGATCATCGCGGAGGCCGAGCGGACGGCCCGCCCGCACGACCTCTTCTGGCCCTGGTTCGCCGCCAACATCTCGGTCTTCGGGATCAGCTACGCGAGCTACGTCTTCGGCTTCGGCATCAGCTTCGCCCAGGCGGTCCTCGTGACCGTCCTGGGGGTCGTCGCCTCCTTCCTGGCCTGCGGCATCATCGCCATCGCCGGCAAGCGGGGCTCGGCACCCACCATGGTCCTCTCGCGCGCCGCGTTCGGCGTCAACGGGCAGAAGGTGCCCGGAGTCTTCTCGTGGCTGATCTCGATGGGCTGGGAGACGTTCCTGGCCATCATGGCCGTCCTGGCGACCGCCACCGTCTTCACCCAGCTCGGGTGGGGAGGCGGGACCCTCACCTCGGTGCTCGCGTGCGCGGTGATCGCCGCGCTCATCGTCGGCGCCTCCGTCGCGGGCTACCACACGATCATGCGGCTGCAGTCGATCCTCACCTGGCTGACCGGGGCCGCCACGATCGCCTACATCCTCATGACCCTGGACCGCATCGACCTCGCGGCCGTCACCTCTCGCGAGGCCGGTCCCACCGAGGCGGTCATCGGGGCACTGGTCCTGCTGATGACCGGGTTCGGCCTCGGCTGGATCAACATCGCCGCCGACTGGTCGCGCTACCAGCGCCGGGACGCCCCCGGGGGCGCCATCGTGCTCTGGAACACCCTGGGTGGGGCCCTCGCGCCCACCCTGCTCGTCCTCTACGGGCTGCTGCTCATCGGGTCCGAACCGGCGCTCGAGGAGGGCATCGTCAACGACCCGATCGGCACCCTCGCGACGATCCTGCCGATCTGGTTCCTCGTGCCGTTCCTGCTGGCCGCCGTCCTGGCGCTGGTGAGCGGCGCGGTCCTCGGGATCTACTCCTCCGGGCTGACGCTGCTCTCCCTCGGCATCGACATCCCGCGTCCGGCCGCCGCGCTCATCGACGGCACCATCCTCACCCTCGGCACCATCTGGGTCGTCTTCTTCGCCCAGAGCTTCCTCGCGCCCTTCCAGAGCTTCCTCATCACCCTGGGCGTGCCGATCGCCGCCTGGGCCGGGATCCTCATGGCCGACGTGGCTCTCCGGCGCCAGGACTACGACGAGCAGGCGCTCTTCGACCCCCGCGGTCGCTACGGCGACTGGAACTGGACCGCCGTCGGCATCATGGTCCTCGCCGCGGTCGTCGGCTGGGGCCTGGTCATCAACACCTTCGCCGAGGCCGCCGCGTGGAACAACTGGCAGGGCTACCTCCTCGGCCCGCTCGGTCTGGGGGGCAAGGAGGGCACCTGGGCGTGGGCCAACCTCGGGGTGCTCGTGGCGCTCGCCATCGGGTTCGTCGGCTGGCTGGTCCTCGGCCGCGCCATCGTGCGGCGTCAGGAGGAGCGGGTATGACGTCGCAGCCCTGGTTGGTCGTCGTCGACGCGCAGCGCATCTTCGCCGACCCCGCCTCCGAGTGGTGCGCCCCCCGCTTCGCCGAGACGCTCGCGCCGATCCGGGCGCTGGTGGACGAGCACTCCGGGCGGGTCGTCCAGACCCGGTGGGTGCCCCCGCACGTCCGGCACGGCTCCTGGGTCGCCTACCTCGAGCGCTTCCCGTTCGCCGACCGGGAGCAGCACGACCCGATGTTCGACCTCGTCGACGAGATCGCCGAGCTGCGGCTGCCGCACACCGTCACCGAGCCGACCTTCGGCAAGTGGGGCGAGCGGCTGCACGACGTCGTCGGCGCGGACGCGCACCTGGTGCTGGCCGGTGTCGCCACCGACTGCTGCGTGCTCTCCACGGCACTGGCCGCCGCGGACGCCGGCTGCACCGTGGAGGTCGCGGCGGCCGCCTGCGCGGGGTCCAGCGACGAGGCGCACGACCGGGCGCTCGCCGCGATGGAGCTCTACGCCCCGCAGGTCACCATCCGCCGCTGACCGGACCTGCCGACGGCAGCTGCCGGTGCAGGGCCAGAGCCCTCAGGGCCGAGGCCGCCCCCACCAGGGCCAGCACCACGAGCGCCGGCGTCCGCACGTCGGCGACCTCCTGCAGCGGCACCCCGCGGGCCAGTCGCACGACCTGCCAGGCGGTGACCAGACCGGCGAGGGTGAGCACCGCGCGCACCGCCGTCGCCAGGGTCAGCCAGGCCCAGCGCGGCGGACCCAGCAGCCACCCCCGGCGCAGGTGCACCGCCACCCGTCGACGGACGACGGCGACCACCCAGGCCAGCAGCCAGAGCGGGGTGAGCACGCCCAGGCCCAGCAGGACGGCCGCCCACCACCGGTCGCCGGCCGCGTCCACCCAGTCCTGGGGGAGGCGGGCGACGATCCCCTCGGACCAGCCGGGGTAGCCGGCCAGCACGTCGTCGAGCGCGACGACCGACGCCAGGGCGAGCAGCGCGGGCAGCAGCCAGAGCAGACCGCACCCCGAGCGGGCGGAGCGCTCCCGGGCCGCCGCGTCCTCCGCGGCCTCCCGCTGCTGCCGCAGGTACTCGTAGTGGGCCCGGTCGGTGTGGAAGAACTCGGTCTCGTCCGGCGGCATGCCTCAGGCTAGTAGCGACTGGATCACGCCGTCCACGGTTTCAGTGGCGGGTGCGGAGCACCGCCAGGGTGGCGAGACCGTACGCCTCCTCGGCGTCCCGGTGGGCGAAGGTCGTGGGCGACCCCTCGACCAGCGCGACGACGGCATACTCGATCCCCCCGTGGTCGTCGTTGCCCTCGTCCTCCCCGCGGCGCAACCCCAGCCCGACGAAGTCGTGACCCAGCACGGCCCGCAGCTGGTCCTCCCGCGGCAGCCAGGTGGTGTCGTCGAGGGCCACCGAGTCGAGCGCCCACTCGGCGACCCCGTTGAAGCCGATCACCGAGCCGCCGACGAACTCGTGCACCTCCACCGTCATGTCGGCCAGGTAGAACACGTCGTGCGTCATCCCGGAGCGGTCCACGACGAAGCGGTCCCCGGCCAGGGGCGACCAGATGAGGCCGGCATCGTGCAGCTGACGGGCGAGATCGACGCTGAGCATCTGCCCATCGTGCCCGACGCCACGGGGGAGACGCGCGCCGAGGCTGGCCGTCGCACCTCCATCACCGACAATGGAGGGGATGCCCACCGACCAGACCCTGACCGACCGGCTCCCGTCCGCGGGGGCGGGTGCCGGGACCCCGGACGCCGACACGATCTTCGACACCTTCGCCGCCTGGGCCGCCGACCGCGGCACGACGCTCTACCCCCACCAGGAGGAGGCGCTGCTGCACCTGCTCGAGGGGAGCAACGTCGTGCTCGCCACGCCGACCGGCAGCGGCAAGTCGCTGGTGGCGACGGCGGCCTGCTTCCTCGCGCTGGCCCGCGACGAGGTGGCCTTCCTCACCGCGCCGATCAAGGCCCTGGTCAGCGAGAAGTTCTTCGACGCCTGCCGGACCTTCGGCGCCGAGAACGTCGGCATGCTCACCGGCGACGCGGCCGTCAACGCCGACGCTCCCATCGTCGTGTGCACCGCCGAGGTGCTGGCCAACATCGCCCTGCGCGAGGGTGAGGGGGCCGACATCGGGATCGTCGTCATGGACGAGTTCCACTACTACGGCGACGGCCAGCGCGGCTGGGCCTGGCAGGTGCCGCTGCTCACGCTGCCGCAGGCGCAGTTCGTGCTCATGTCCGCCACCCTCGGGGACACGACCCGGCTCGGCGACGACCTGACCCGGCGCACGGGACGGCACACCGCCCTCGTCGCGGGCGCCGAGCGGCCGGTGCCGCTGCACTTCGCCGAGTCCCTCGCGATGACGCCGCTGCCGGACACCATCCAGGAGCTGCTGGAGGAGCGCCAGGCGCCGATCTACGTGGTCCACTTCACCCAGAAGGAGGCGCTGGAGCGCGCGCAGTCGCTGCTGTCGGTGCCCCGCCTCGTCGACGCGGCCGAGAAGGAGGCGATCCGCACCCGGATCGGTGCGTTCCGCTTCACCGCGGGCTTCGGGCGGACCCTGTCCCAGCTCGTGCGCCAGGGGATCGGGGTGCACCACGCGGGGATGCTGCCGCGGTACCGCCGGCTGGTCGAGCAGCTCGCCCAGGACGGGCTGCTCAAGGTCATCTGCGGCACCGACACCCTCGGGGTCGGCATCAACGTGCCGATCCGCACCGTGCTCTTCACCGGGCTCGCCAAGTTCGACGGCTCGCGCCAGCGGGTGCTGCGCGCCCGGGAGTTCCACCAGATCGCCGGTCGCGCCGGGCGGGCCGGCTTCGACACCTCGGGGTATGTCGTCGTTCAGGCCCCCGAGCACGCCATCGAGAACGCGCGCGCCCTGGCCAAGGCCGGGGACGACCCGAAGAAGCAGAAGAAGGTGCAGCGCAAGAAGCCGCCGGAGGGCTTCGTCTCCTGGAGCGAGCAGACCTACGCCAAGCTCGTCGGCGCCGAGCCCGAGTCGCTGCAGTCGAAGATGAAGGTCGACCACGCGGTCATCCTCAACACCGTCGCCCGCCGCGGCGACCCGGTCACGCACCTGTCGCGGCTGCTGCGCGACAACCACGAGACGCCTGCGGCGCAGAACCGCCTGGCCCGGCAGGCGGTGAGCCTGGGCCGCTCGCTCCTGGACACCGAGGTGCTGGTGCGCCTGGACCCCCCGGGCGACGGGGGCCGCAGCGTCGACCTCGGGCCCGGGGTGGCCGAGAACTTCGCCCTCAATCAGCCGCTGGCGCCGTTCGCGCTCGCCGCGCTGGACCTCTTCGACCCCGAGGCGCCCACCTACCCGCTCGACGTGGTCAGCGTCGTCGAGGCCGTGCTGGACGACCCCATGCCCGTCCTCATGGCCCAGCGCTACCGCGCCCGGGGCGAGGCGGTGGCGCAGATGAAGGCCGACGGGCTGGAGTACGACGAGCGGATGGCCCGGCTGGAGGAGGTCAGCTGGCCGCAACCGCTGGCCGAGCTGCTGCAGGCCACGCTCTCGACCTACCGCCAGTCGAACCCCTGGGTGCGCGAGGACGCGCTGTCGCCCAAGGCGGTGGTCCGGGACATGTGGGAACGGGCGATGAGCTTCACCGAGTTCGTCGGCTACTACCAGCTGGCCCGGTCCGAGGGCGTGGTGCTGCGCTACCTCACCGACGCCTACCGCACCCTGCGCCAGACCGTCCCGGAGTCGGCCTACACCGAGCAGCTCCACGACCTGGTCCACTGGCTCGGCGAGACGATCCGCCAGACCGACTCCTCCCTGCTGGAGGAGTGGGAGGCGCTCACCGACCCGGACCGCGTGGAGGAGGCCGCCCGGCAGGCGGCCGCCGGGGCGCCGCCGCCCCCGGCGCGGCCCATCACCGGCAACGAGCGGGCCTTCCGGGTGATGGTCCGCAACGCCATGTGGCGGCGGGTGGAGCTGGTCGCCGACGACGGCTGGGAGGCCCTGGGCGACCTCGAGGCCCAGGTGGCGGCGCTGCCCGAGCCCGCCGTCGAGCCGCTCCTGACGCGACAGGACTGGGACGAGGCGGTCGGGGCGTTCTACGACGAGCACGACCAGGTGGTCCTCGACGCCGACGCGCGCGGACCTCAGCACCTGCGGGTCGAGCCGGTGCCGCCGGCCCAGGCCCGGATCGGCGACGGCAGCGCCCAGCGGGTCTGGCGGGTGAGCCAGACCGTCACCGACCCCGACGGTGACCTGGACTGGGTGATCGAGGCCGAGTGCGACCTCGACGCGAGCGACGCCGTGGGCGAGCCCGTCCTGCTGGCGACGAGCTTCCGGCGGCTCTGAGGCCGGTCGCCGGCCCGCCGCGGGCGGCTCGCGCCCTCGAGGTCAGCCGGCGGGCCGGCCGATCGTCGTCGCCAGCGCGCGCAGCGCCCCGACCCAGCCCTCGCGCATCGAGGTGTCCCCGTCGGGCTGGGCGATCTCGTGGGTGAGCACGACGAGGGTGCCGTGGGAGTGCCCTTTGAGCTCGACGGTCACGAGGTCGTCCTCCTCCTGCCCCTCCCCGGTCTCCCACCGCCACGCCAGCTGCACCAGCGAGGGCGGCTCGAGCCGGGTGAAGTGCCCGGCGGCGCCGAGCGAGGCGACCTCGGAGTGCACCTCGAAGCGTCCGCCCTCGGTCGCGTCCACGGTGTGCCGGGTGTCCGGGAGACCGGGCCACCACCACGTGGCGAGGACCTGCGGGTCCGTCCACGCGGCATACAGCGCCTCGGGGTCGGCGTCGACGTCCTGGGCGACCACGATCCGGGGGCCGGGGTAGCTGCGCGCCTGCGTCATGCGTCCTCATCCTCTGTCGGCCCCGGGGTCAGGCCGTCACCGCCCTCCGGTGACGGCTCCAGGCCGAGGACGGACCGGATCAGGGGCACGCACTCCACCGTAGCGGCCCGGCGCCGGCCGGCACCGGGCAGCGGGTCCCAGTAGCGCAGGTGGTCGTGCAGCGGCAGCAGGCGGTGCCACCAGGGCTGGTGCCGACCGGAGTGGTGCACCGCGACGTCACGGATGCCGGTGCCCAGGACGCCCCGCAGCGGCCCGCCGACCGGGTCGCCGAAGACGAGCCAGCGCCCCGGGAAGTAGAGGTTGGTCCACCGGGTCGGCCCGAAGGGGGCGCCGTGGTTGCCGACGAGCACCGACCGCTCCAGGTCGCCCTTGCGCAGCACCGCGGGGTAGAAGGACGCCGACCGCTCGTCGGCGTCCGCGGAGGGCGCGAGCGAGGGCATCGGCGGGCACATCGGCAGCTCGAGGTCGTCCTGACGACGCTGCAGCGAGGAGGCCCGGGTGTCGAGCAGCAGGCGGCCGTGCGCCAGCGGCGACCCCAGCGTGAGGAAGTCGGTGACGAGCCAGGGCACCCCGCGCTCGCGGCACTCCCGCCAGAGCCGGCGCTGCACGTGCTGGAACACCTCGACCTCCCCGGGCGTCAGCCCCAGGGGGTCGCTGTAGTCGTGCACCAGGCGCTCGGCCTCCGGCTGCGGGCCGGCCTTCTCAAAGGTGGGGTGGCGGGCCTCGTCCCAGAACAGCCGCAGGATGTCGTAGCCGATGACCGACCCGAGGGAGTGGCCCACCACGGCGATCTCGTCGTAGACGCCCGAGGTGTGCAGCCGGCGCATGAGCTCCAGCCCCTCGCTGCGAATCTCGGTCCGCGCGGCGACCCCGGACGGGTCCGGCGTGAGGTAGCGCTCGGCGTCGGCCAGCCGGCGGGTGAGCCACGGGCGCACCGCCGCCTGCGCCGCGGCCAGGCTGGCCGCCACCCAGAAGGGCGGCTGGGTGAGCCACGCCCGCACCCCCTCGCGGGAGACCATGACGACGGCGATGAGCGCGGCCACGAGGACCGTGAGCAGCAGCCCGAGGGTGAGTACGTTGAGGGCCGGGGAGGCGGGGCCGGCGGACCATCCGGACCGCCGGCGCAGCAGCCGGCCCAGCCAGCCCAGGACCTGCGACGCGCTGGACGTCGGGGCGTGGTGGGCCCAGTAGAGCTCGTAGAGGTCGGTCGGCGCGCGGCGGGACGAACGGCCGTAGAGGGACATGCGGCGCAGCTCGAGGTTGTCGCTGACCCGGTCGGGCTTGCTCCAGGCCTCACGGCCCACGCCCAGGCCGTCGACGAAGCCCCGCAGGGTGCCCGTCGGTTCCTGCTCCCCGATGCCGTGGATGAGGACGACGGCCCGGCGCACCCGCCCGTCGCCCTCCCCGGCGACGGGCAGGTGATCCGGCCTCGTCGCCCACCTCGTCGTCATCCCCCCAGCGTGGCAGCGGGGGGCGACATACCCGGCCCGGCTCAGCGCTCGTCGAGGACGCCGCCGAGGTAGTCGAGCAGCGGCGCGCGGACCGGCATGAGGTAGGCGTGGTGGCCCCGTTCCCGGGCGAAGTCGACGACGCGTCGGGCGAAGTCGCGCTGCCAGCCGATCGAGGTGTCGAAGCCCCGGGGGAAGACGACCCGGTTGCGCCGGCGCCAGTAGCCCATCGCGCCGTCCGTCGTCACCGAGGTGGCACCCCACCACACGGGCAGCTCGGGCGGGAGGACCGAGGCCCAGGCGGACATGAGGTGCACGTCGAAGAAGGGCTGGGTGAAGATGCCGCTGGCGCCGGCCGCGAGCTTGCGGTCCAGGTAGCGCATCTCGGTGGTCATCGCCTGGCGGTAGGGGTCCAGGCCGGCGTAGATCGTCACCCCGGGCAGCTCGCTGCGCAGGCGCCGGATGACGTCGACGGCGTCCACGGGGTAGGTCGAGGAGTGGAAGTAGTCGGCGTCGTCGCCCGACACCACGAGCAGCTCACCGGTGCGCCGCGCCTCCTGCGCCATGGGGAGCTCGGCGTCCGGGTCCACGTCTGCGGCCCGGATGTGCGGGATCGTCCGGTATGCCGTCCCGTCGGCCCGGGTCGTCGACTCCCGGGCGACCTGGGTCGCCGCCCAGCTGCGCAGCTCGAACTTCACCAGGTCGGGGATGTTGACCGTGTCCACGCCCCCCAGGTGCTCGCGCACCTGCAGCATCTCGCCGCGGACCGACTCGGGGCTGCGCGGGACGAGCTCGACGGAGATGCGGGTCTGGCGGGAGGACATGGTGGACCAGTCTTCCAAGCCGTCGCGCGGGTCGGGAAATCGCCGGGGACGCCGACGGCCCTGCGGCGTGCTGCCGCAGGGCCGTCGGATCGTGCGGTGGGGCTCAGCCCTCCTCGGTGACCATCGTGTCGAAGGCCTCCGGGTACTCCTCCAGGAAGGCGTCGATGGCCTCGGCCTCCTGGCCCTCGCCGTACTCGTTGACGACCATGTCCTCGAGGGCGCCGTACTCCTCGTCGTCCAGCTGGATGCCGGCGATGAGCTCGGCGGCCTCGGGGAACTCCTCGGAGAAGCCCTCGGTGCCCAGGAAGTGCAGCGCCTCGGCCTCGCCCAGCGCGTTCTCCGGGTCCTCGAGGGTCTTGACGTCGAAGGCGCTGTTGGCCCAGAACGGCTGCCACAGCGTGACGACGATGTCCTCCTCGTCGTTGATGGCGCTCTCCAGCTCGGTGAGCATGGCGGCGGTGGAGGAGGTGACGAGCTCGTAGTCGTCCTCCAGGTCGTAGGTGGGCATCACCGAGTCCTGGGTGGCCGCGGTCAGACCGGCGCCCGGCTCGATCCCGATGATCTGTCCGCCGAACATGTCGGCGTTGCCGGTCAGGTCGGCGATGGACTCGACGTCCGTGTAGCTCGGCACGGCGAAGGTGAGCTTCGCGTTGTCGTAGTAGGCGCCGAGGTCCTCGATCTGGTCGCCGTACTCCTCCATGTACTGGGCGTGCGTGACCTCCGGCCACGCCGACGGGTACATGTCCACGTCACCCTCGGCCAGCCCGGTGTAGAGCAGGGCGGCCTCGGTGAGCTCCTCCATCTCGACCTCGTAGCCGAGCTTGGTGAGCTGGTCCTCGAGGAGGTAGGCGGTGGACAGCCCGTCCGTCCAGGACGGGATGAAGCCCATGGTGATGGTGCCCTCGGCACCACCGGCGGCCGGGTCAGCCGAGTCGCCCTCACCGGTGTCGCCACCGGAGTCACCGCCGCCGCAGGCGGCGAGGGTCAGGCTGGTGGCCAGGGCGGCCCCGACCAGGGTCATCGTGCGGGTGCGTCGCAGCGTCATATCTCGTTGCTTCCCTTCTAGTGGTGCGAGCGCCCCGGGGGCGCTGCGTTCGGTTCGGTCGATGTCAGGGCCCGACCTGGGCGAGTCCGCGGCCCTTGTCGGCGCCGCCCTCGACCCGGTCGTCGGCCTCGTCCTGGGCCTCCTCGCTGTCCGAGGGGCCGCTCCCGCCGCCGGACCGGCGGCGCAGCATGCTCAGGCCCGAGTGGGGGTAGTCGCCGGGTCGTCCCAGCGCGGCGGTCACCCGGTCGAGGTAGATCGCGATGATGACCACGGACAGGCCCGCCTCGATGCCCTGCGGTCCGTTGAGCGTGGAGATCGAGGCCACGACCTCCTTGCCCAGGCCGTCGGCGCCGGCGATCCCGGCGATGACCGCCATGGACAGCGACAGCATGATGACCTGGTTGACGCCCGCCATGATGGTCGGCGTCGCCAGCGGCAGCTGGATCCCGCGCAGGATCTGGCTCGGGGTGGCCCCGAAGGCCTGGCCCGCCTCGACGGTCTCCGCGTCCACCCCACGGATGCCGAGCTCGGTGAGCCGGACCCCCGGGGGAAGGGCGAAGATGACCGTGGCGAAGATGCCGGGCACCACGCCGATGCCGAAGAACACGACGGCCGGGATGAGGTAGACGAAGGCCGGCATGGTCTGCATGAAGTCCAGGACCGGACGGACGACGGCGCTCACCCGGTCGTTGCGCGCGGCGACGATGCCGATCGGGACGGCGACGAGGATGGCCACCAGCGTGGCGATCATCACCAGCGCGAGGGTCTGCATCGCGGTCACCCACTGGTCCATCGCGATGATGAGCAGGAAGGTGATGATCGTGCCGACGGCCAGCTCCCACGAGCGGACCAGCAGCCCGATGAGGGCGAAGACCACGACGAGGATCAGGGCCGGGACGGTCACGAGCACGTCGGTGAGGGTGGTGACCAGGAAGTCCAGCACCGTCGCCAGGAAGTCCAGCAGCCACTCGAAGTTGTCGTTGATCCACTCGAGCGCGCTGTCGCCCCACTCGCCGACGGGGATCCGGGGGACGATCGAGTCGTTGTCGCTCATGCGGCACCTCCGGTCGGCTGCAGCTGCGGGTCGGGTGTCGTGGACGGGTCGTCCTCGGACGCGTCCGTCTCGGCCGTGCTGGTGCGCAGGGCGGCGAGCAGGGTGACCCGGGGGATGACGCCCGCCACCTTGCCCTGCTCGTCGAGCACGATGAGCAGGGCGTGCTCGGTGGCGTGCCCGAAGAGGTCCACCAGGTGGTCGTCGGCGCGGACGACCCCGACCTGCTCCGTGGGGACGACCCGCATCTCGCCGCCGTCGCGGACGGCGGTCGCGACGTCGCGCTCGTGGACGAGGCCGGCCAGCGTGCGGTCGCGGCGGACCACCGGCAGGATCGTGGTCTGGTGCTCGCGCATGAGCTTGTGCGCGGTCTGCGGGCCCTGCTCGGTCCCGAGGACGGCGACCGGCGGCTCCATGACGTTGGCGGCGGTGAGCACCCGGGTGCGGTCGACGTCCTGGACGAACTCCGCGACGTAGTTGTTGACCGGGTTGTTGAGGATCTCCTCGGCGCTGCCGATCTGCTCGATCCGCCCGTCGCGCATCATGGCGATCCGGTCGCCGAGGCGCATGGCCTCGTTGAGGTCGTGGGTGATGAACAGGATCGTCTTGCCCAGCTCGTGCTGCAGCTCGATGAGCTGGTCCTGCATGTCCCGCCGGATGAGCGGGTCGAGGGCGCTGAACGCCTCGTCCATGAGCATGATGTCGGTGCCGGAGGCCAGGGCCCGGGCCAGGCCGACGCGCTGGCGCATGCCGCCCGACAGCTCGCCGGGCAGCGACCCGCCCCAGCCGCCGAGCCCGACCATCTCCAGGGCGCGGTCGGCCTTCTTCTCGCGCTCGGAGCGTCCCACCCCGCTGATCTCCAGGGCGTAGGCGGCGTTCTCGCCCACCGTCCGGTGGGGCAGCAGGGCGAAGTGCTGGAAGACCATGCTCACCTTGTCGCGTCGGACGCGGCGCAGCTTCTCCCCGGTGAGCCGGGTGACGTCCTCACCGTCGATCGACACCGTCCCGCTGGTCGGCTCGAGCAGCCCGTTGACCATGCGGATGAGGGTGGACTTGCCAGATCCGGACAGGCCCATGACGACGAAGATCTCGCCGTCCTTGACGTCGAAGGAGGCATCGATGACGGCAGGGGTCAACCCCTGCGCACGCAGGTCGGCGCGGGTCGCGCCGCTCTCCAGGGCCTCGACGCCGCGCTGCGGGCGGCGGCCGAAGACCTTGTAGAGCTTCTCGGCAGAGATGGAGGCCACGGGACTCCTGTGATCGGGGGCACACGGGTTCCCCGAAAGTAGCAACGACGAGGCCGCGACCGCAGGCTGTGAGGGGGTTCGAGGCCGCTTCGTGACAGGAACGTTACGTAGGCAACGGTCGGGTCACGATGTGCCGACGCCGGGAATGAGGTATACGCACCGCGCCCCGGGGTTGTGTCCCGGCGGCTCAGTGCAGCAGCGGTCCGAGCCAGCGCTCGGCGGTGACGACGTCCCAGCCCTTGCGCCGTGCGTAGTCCTCGACCTGGTCGGTCCCGATCCGCCCCACGGAGAAGTAGCGCGACTCCGGGTGCCCCAGGAGGAGGCCGGAGACCGCGCTGTTGGGGCTCATCGCGCCGTGCTCGGTGAGCGTCATCCCCGCCTGCTCCTGCGCGTCCAGCAGCGACCACAGGGTGAACTTCTCGGTGTGGTCCGGCTGGGCCGGGTAGCCCGGGGCGGGGCGGATCCCGTCGTAGCGCTCCTTGATGAGGTCCTGGTGCGCGAGGTCCTCCTCCGGCGCGTAGCCCCACAGGTCGGTGCGCACCTCCCGGTGCACCCACTCGGCGAAGGCCTCGGCGAGCCGGTCGGCCAGCACCTGCACCATGATCGCCCCGTAGTCGTCGTGCTCCTCCTCGCGCAGCCGGGCGGCGAGGGTGTCGGCGCCGTGGATCGACACGGCGAACGCCCCCACGTGGTCGCCCTGCGCGGCGACGAAGTCGGAGAGCGCGGCATACCCGCCCTGGCGCCGCTCCTTCTGCTGCCGGAGGGTGTGCAGCACCACCGGCGAGCCGTCGACGTCCAGCACGATGTCGTCGCCGTCGGCGGAACGCCGGGCGGGCCACAGACCGACGACGCCCCGCGGGGTGAACAGCCCCTCCTCGACGACCCGGCCCAACCAGCGCTGCCCGTCCTCCCACGTCGCCCGGGCCTGCGCGCCGACCTTGGGGTCCTCGAGGATGCGGGGGTAGGACCCGCGCAGCTCCCAGGCGGTGAAGAAGGGCGTCCAGTCGACGATCTCGACGAGCTCCTCCAGCGTCGGCTCGACCACCCGGGTGCCGAGCAGCCGCGGGGTCGCCGGCACCGGCTCGGCCACCGCCCGGGTGCTGGCCCGCGCCTCGTCCAGCGGCACGAGCCGCACGTCCTTCGCCCCGTGCCGCTCGCGCAGCTCGGCATAGGTGCCGGCCACCCGGTCGCGCAGCTTCTCCTCGTGGTGGATGGCGTCCGCGACGACCCCGACCGCCCGGGAGGCGTCGACGACGTGCACGACCGTGCCCTCGTAGGCGGGGTCGATCTTCACCGCGGTGTGGGCGGGAGAGGTCGTGGCCCCGCCGATGAGCAGCGGGGTGGTGAGACCGCGGCGCTGCATCTCGGTGGCCAGGGAGACCATCTCGTCCAGGCTGGGCGTGATGAGCCCGGAGACCCCGATGACCTCGGCGCCGAGCTCGTCGGCCGTGGCCAGGATCTTCTCCGCGGGCACCATGACCCCGAGGTCGGTGACCTCGTAGCCGTTGCAGCCGAGCACCACGCCGACGATGTTCTTGCCGATGTCGTGCACGTCGCCCTTGACCGTCGCCATGACGATCCGGCCCTTGCTGTGCCCACCGGTCTCGGCGGCCGCCGCCTCGAGGTAGGGCGTGAGGTGCGCGACCGCCTTCTTCATCACCCGGGCCGACTTCACGACCTGGGGGAGGAACATCTTGCCGGCGCCGAAGAGGTCGCCCACGACGTCCATCCCCGCCATGAGCGGGCCCTCGATGACCGCGAGCGGGCTGCCCAGCTCCTGGTAGGCCTCCTCGGCGTCCTCCACGGCATACGTGTCGATGCCCTGCACGAGCGCGTGCCGCAGCCGCTCGGCGACCGGCGCGTCGCGCCAGGCCAGCTTGGCGGCCGCCGCGGCCGACCGCTCGCCCGGTGATGCCCCCTCGCTCTCGGCCTTGATCCGCTCGGCCAGCTCGATGAGCCGCTCGGTGGCGTCCTCGCGGCGGGCGAGGACGACGTCCTCCACCGTGTCGCGCAGCTCGGGGTCGAGGTCGGCGTAGACCCCCAGCATCCCGGCGTTGACGATGCCCATGTCGAGCCCGGCCCCGATGGCGTGGAAGAGGAAGACCGAGTGCATCGCCTCGCGGACGACGTTGTTGCCGCGGAAGGAGAAGGACACGTTGGAGACGCCGCCGGAGACCAGGGCCCCGGGCAGGTTCTCCTTGATCCACCGGGTCGCCTCGATGAAGTCCAGCGCGTAGCGGTCGTGCTCGCTCATCCCGGTGGCGACGGTGAGGATGTTGGGGTCGAAGATGATGTCGTGCGCCGGGAAGGGGTCGGGCAGCCCCGCGCTCGGCGTCGTCAGCAGGTCGTAGGCGCGGCGGCAGACCTCGATGCGGCGCTGGTAGGTGTCGGCCTGGCCGGTCTCGTCGAAGGCCATGACCACGACGGCCGCGCCGTAGCGGCGCACCACCGCCGCCCGGCGGAGGAACTCGGCCTCCCCGTCCTTGAGCGAGAGGCTGTTGACCACGCCCTTGCCCTGGATGCACCGCAGCCCGGCCTCCAGCACCTCCCAGCGGGAGGAGTCGATCATCACCGGCACCCGGGCGACGTCCGGCTCCCCGGCCAGCAGGTTGAGGAAGTGGGTCATCGTCGCCGGGCCGTCGAGCATGCCCTCGTCGACGTTGACGTCGACGATCTGGGCGCCGGCGTCGACCTGCTGGCGCGCGACGGCCACCGCGGCGTCCCAGTCGCCCTCCCGGACGTGCCGCGCGAACTTCGGGCTGCCGGTGATGTTGGTGCGCTCGCCGACGTTGACGAAGTTGACGTCCGGGGTGAGGGTGAACGCCTCCAGGCCGGACGTGCGCAGGTATGCCGTGGGCCCGGGCGCGCGGCGCGGCTCGACCCCCTCGACCGCCGCGGCGATGGCGCGGATGTGCTCGGGCGTCGTGCCGCAGCAGCCGCCGACGATGTTGACCAGGCCCTCGCGGGCCATGTCGCCGAGGACCTCGGCCATGTCCTCGGGCGTGTCGTCGTAGCCACCGAAGGCGTTGGGCAGGCCCGCGTTCGGGTGCACTGAGGTCAGCGCCGTGCTCGCGGCGCCGAGCTCGCGCAGGTGCGGGCGCATCTCCTCGGCGCCCAGCGCGCAGTTGAGGCCGACCGAGGCGAGGTCGGCGTGCTCGGTGGACACCGCGAAGGCCTCCGGGGTCTGCCCGGACAGGGTGCGCCCGGAGGCGTCGGTGATCGTGCCGGACAGCATGACCGGGACCCGGGCGAGTCCTCGCGCCTCCCTGGCGTCCAGGACGTCGCCGACGGCGTGCAGCGCGGCCTTGGCGTTGAGGGTGTCGAAGACGGTCTCCACCATGAGCACGTCCACCCCGCCCTCGAGCAGCCCCTCGGCCTGCTCGGCGTACGCCTCGCGGAGCTGGTCGTAGGTGACGGCCCGGAACTCCGGGCGCTCCACGTCGGGGGACAGGGACGCGGTCCGGTTGGTCGGGCCCAGCGTCCCGACCACCCAGCGTGGCCGGCCGGTCTCGGCCTCCACCGCGTCCGCGACCTCCCGGGCGACCCGGGCGGAGGCGACGTTCATCGAGCGGGCGAGGTGCCCGGCCTCGTAGTCGGCCTGGGCGATGGTGGTCGAGGTGAAGGTGTTGGTCGTCAGCAGGTCGGCGCCCGCCTCGAGGTATGACCGGTGCACGTCCGCCAGGACGTCCGGCCGGGTCAGTGCCAGCAGGTCGAAGTTGCCCTTGAGGGTCACCTCGCGCAGCGGGGCCCACGCAGGGTCGTCGGCCGGCCCGTGGAAGTCCTCTTCGAACAGCTCGACCTGCTGAAGCATCGAACCATAACCGCCGTCGAGAACGAGGATTCTTCGGTCTGCCTCAGCCCACAGGCGGTCCGCAGCGAGGGATGCCCTGGTGGCCGGGCTTCGGGACGGCACCACCACACTGTAGGGCCGCTGCCCGGATACCCCCTATTCGGGGGATGGTGCACCGGTCCCGCGTGGCCCCATGGTGGAGGCATGGACGAGGTGATCGTGATCGGGAGCGGCCCTGCGGGCCTGGCGACGGCGGCCGAGCTGGGGCGTAGGGGGGTCGAGGTGAGCGTGCTGGAACGTGGTCACCGTCTCGGTGCCGCGTGGGCGGGCCGCTACGAGGGGCTGCGGTTCAACACCAGCCGGTGGTGGTCCGCGCTGCCCGGCGCCCCCTTCCCGCGGGACTACGGGTGGTTCCCGACCCGGGACCAGTACGTGGGGTATCTCGAGGACTACGCCCGTCAGCGCGGGGTGCGGGTACGCACCGGGGTGGAGGTGCGCCGCATCAGCCCCGTCGACGGTGGCTGGGCACTGACGACGGGTCAGGGTCCGGGCCCGGCCGCGGCCCATGTCGTCGTCGCGACCGGCGCGCTGAACCGCCCGGCCGTGCCGACCTGGGCCAGCGGTACGACCTTCGGGGGGAGCGTGGTGCACACCAGCGCCTACCGTGACGCCCGGCCCTACCGCGGACGCCGGGTCCTCGTGGTCGGGGCGGGCTCCTCGGGGCTCGAGATCGCCCACCAGCTCGAGGTCGGCGGTGCGGCGCAGGTGCAGGTGGCGGTGCGCACCCCACCCAACCTGCTGCCGCGGGACACGGCGGGCCTGCCCTTCGACCTGCCCGTGCCGATCTTCTTCTCGCTGCCGGTGCCGTTGGTGGACGCGATGCTGCGACGGGCGCAGCGCGTCATCTGGGGCGACCTGCGCGAGTACGGCCTCCTTCCGGCCCCGCAGGGCGCTGTGTCGGGTCTGCTGCAGCGCGGGGCGGGCACGGCGATCGTCGACGAGGAGACCGTGCAGGCGATCCGGAACGGTCGGATCCAGGTGGTGCCCGGGGTGGAGCGGCTCGATGCGTCAGGTGCCGTGCTGGTCGACGGCTCGACCGCCGAGGTCGACGACGTGATCCTCGCCACGGGGTACCGCACCGGGCTGGAGCCCCTGGTGGGGCATCTCGACGTCCTCGGCGCCCGAGGTCTGCCGCGGGTCGTCGACGGTGGCGAGGCGCTGCCGGGGCTGCGGTTCGTCGGCTTCGTCTACCGCCCCGGGCTCACCGGCTACGTCGGCCGGCTGGCCCGCAGGGCTGCGCGGGAGATCGCCGCGACCTCGCCCACCGCCGCCGTCACCGCGCGGAGCTGACCGAACGCACGACCGGTTCGTGAGAGAGCCGGGCGAACAGCTCGGGGCGGCTGCGGACCCCGAGCTTGGCGAAGACCGACTTCACGTGCCCCTTGAGCGTGTCCGGCGTGATCCACAGCTCGGCGGCGATGTCAGCGGTGGTCATCCCGCTCACCAGCAGCCGGGCCACCTCGCGTTCCCGGGTCGTGAGCTCGTGCAGCTGCATGAGCACCGGTGCCACGTCGCAGCGCCGAGCCGGCTCGAGCAGCACCGCGCTGCGTCCCTCGCCCTCCAGTCGGCTCCCGCGCACCAGGAGCCATTCCCCGGAGAGGGCGCGCACCCGGGCCACCGCCGGTGGTCCTTGCAGGTCACCGTCCGCCACGGCACGCGCCTGCATGGCCACCTCGTGGACCACCGCCCAGCGCTGTAGGCGTTCCTCGTCGGGGGGTCCGAGCCAGTCGAGGGCCCGGGGGGTGCTGGAGACCACGTGACCCTCGTCGTCCAGGACTGCCAGGCCGGCCGTCTCCCGCACCGGGTCCAGCCATGCCTCGTCGAGCAGCAGCCCGGTGCGGATCCCGTGCGCCACATGGGGCGCGAGCCGCGCCACCAGCTCGACGTCGCGACAGCTGAACCAGGCGGCCGTCGACCGCCGGGTCAGACACACGTGGCCCCAGCAGGCCCCGGCCGAGCAGAACACGGCACGGAGCTCGTCGCCGAAGCCGTGCGGCTCGTAGACGGCCCGCCACCTCGGGCTGAGCTCGAGGTGACCCAGGGTCACCGCGCCCAGCGAGGCCGCCGTCGGGCCGGCGCGGGCGAGGTCGACGAACTTGGTGTAGTCGTCCCGCGTCAGCTCCAGCTCCATGAGGGACAGGTGCGCCGTGCGGGGCACGTCCTCCTCGTAGATCGCGTTGAGGAGCATGGTGTCCGGGTCGACGAGGATCCAGCCGGCCGCGTCGTAGGGCAGGTGACGGCGGACCAGGGCGGCGACCCGGGCGAGGAGGTCCAGCGGCTCGGCAGCCCTGGCGCACGTCCGGGCGACCGACTCGACGAGCCGGTCGTCCGCCCGGACGCTCACCGCCATACCTCATCGTGGCGCGTCCTCCGGCCCCTGTCCACAGGCATCCGCAGCGGCTGGAGGTGCAGAAGCCCTGCGGGCTGAGAGACTGGTCCGGCCATGACCGACACCATGACCCGATCCGTCCGTCCCGATCCGCGTCCCCTGACCGCCACCTACCGCCTCCAGCTGCACGCCGGGTTCACCTGCGCCGATGCGCGGGAGGTGCTGCCCTACCTGCGGGCGTTGGGGGTCAGCCACGTCTACCTCTCGCCGGTCCTCACCGCCGTCCCCGGCTCCGAGCACGGCTACGACGTGCTGGACCACACGCAGGTCAACCCCGAGATCGGGGGACGTCCCGGGCTCGAGGCGCTCGCCGACGCCGCGCACGAGCTGGGCCTGGGGGTCGTCGTCGACGTCGTCCCCAACCACATGGCCCTCGTCGCCCCGCTGTGGCGCAACGCGCCCGTGTGGGAGGTGCTCCGGGACGGCCCCACCGCCGCCCGGGCCGCGTGGTTCGACGTCGACTGGGCCCACCTCGGCGGCCGCTTCGGCCTGCCGGTCCTGGGCGAGGACCTCGACGCCGTGCTCGACCGGGGCGAGATCACCCTGGACACCGGCCGGGAGGACGAGGGCCCGGCGGCCGGCCAGCCGGTCGCCCGCTACTTCGAGCACGTGCTGCCCCTGGCGCCGGGCACCGAGGCGATCGCGCAGGAGCACCCGGACGGCGCCGGCTCGAGGGCCGCGCTGCGGGCCGTCCTCGACGCCCAGCACTGGCAGCTCGCGTCCTGGTTGGACGCCCCCGACGTCCTCAACTACCGGCGGTTCTTCGAGGTCGACGGTCTCATCGGGGTCCGGGTCGAGCAGGCCGACGTCTTCGCCGACACCCACGCGCTGCTCCTCGACCTGCACCGGCGCGGCGTCGTCGACGGCTTCCGCATCGACCACCCGGACGGGCTGGCCGGCCCCACGGCATACCTGCAGCGGCTCACCGACGCGGTGCGGCCGGGCACCCCGGTGTGGGTCGAGAAGATCCTCGAGGGCGACGAGCGTCTCCCGGACGTCTGGGCGTGCGCGGGCACCACCGGCTACGACGCCAACGCCGCGCTGTCCGCCGCCCTCGTCGACCCCACGACCACCGAGGCCGTGAGCAGCGCGTGGGCGCGCACCGGCGGCGAGCCGGACCTGCACGTCGAGGTCGAGCGGTGCAAGCGGCTCGCGGCGAGCGAGCTGCTCCGGCCCGAGGTGGCGCGGCTCATGCGCCGCGCCGTCCAGGCCCTGCCGCGGCACGACGAGGTGCGGCTGCACGAGGCGCTCGTCGAGCTGCTGGTCGGAGTGCACGTCTACCGCGCCTACGTCCGCCCCGGTGCCGCCCCGACCGAGGCCGACGCGGCGATGGTCCAGCCGCTGCTCGACGGCCAGCAGCGGGCCCGCGCGGCCCGGCCCGACCTGCGCGAGGAGATCGACGCGCTCGTGACCGTCCTCGCCGACCCGCAGGGGTGTGCCACCGACCCCGCCGCGGCGGTCGACCTGTGCGTGCGCTTCCAGCAGACCACCGGCCCGGTCATGGCCAAGGGCATCGAGGACACCGCGTTCTACCGCTGGCACCGCCTCGTCGCCCTCAACGAGGTGGGCGCCGACCCGGCCGTCGGGCTCGACCCCGCCCACGGGGTGGCCACGCTGCACGCCTGGGCCCGGCACCAGGCCGAGCACTGGCCGGTCGGCATGACCACCCTGTCCACCCATGACACGAAGCGCAGCGAGGACGTGCGCGCCCGGATCCTCGCCGTCTCCGGTGACGGCGACGCCTGGGAGTCGGTCTCGCGGGCCGCGCTCGAAGCCGCGGCCCGGCACCGGGTCGACGGGCAGACCGCCCACCTCGTCTGGCAGACCCTCGTCGGCGCCGGCCGGGTGGACACCGAGCGGCTCGACGCCTACCTCACCAAGGCGGTGCGCGAGGCCAAGCTGCGCTCGACGTGGACCGAGCCGGACGCCGAGTACGAGCAGCGGGTGCTCGCGCTGGCGCACGAGATGCTGGGGGAGGGTGAGGTCTCCGAGGCCATCGCCGCGGCCGTCCGCGACAACGGCCCCACGATCCGCACCCTCACCCTCGCGCAGAAGATCCTGCAGCTGACGCTGCCCGGCGTCCCCGACACCTACCAGGGCGCCGGCGTCGTCGATCTGTCCCTCGTCGACCCGGACAACCGACGCCCGGTCGACTACGACGAGCGGATCGCGCGGCTGGAGCGCCTCGACGCCACCGGGTGGACCGGTGACCTGTCCGACGAGGTGCTGTGGGTGACCTCCCGGGTGCTGCGGCTGCGTGCGTGGCTCCCGCACGCTTACGGACCCGGCGCCGACTACGCCCCCGTCGACGGCGGGGAGCACGTGCTCGGGTTCCTGCGCGGCGGGGTGGCCGCGACCCTGACCATCCGGGCGCCCCGCGCGCTCGGCGCGGCCGGCGGGCTGGGGGACCAGCGCATACCCCTGCCGCCGGACCGGTGGGTGGACGCGCTCACCGGCGCGGAGCACCACGTCGGTGAGGACGGCGCGGGCCCGCTCGCCGCCGACGTCTTCGGCCAGGGCCCGGTCGCGCTGCTCGTGCGGGCCACCGACCTGCAGGAGGGCGCCCGATGAGCGGGGAGCAGGTCCGTCTGTGGGCGCCGCAGGCCGAGCGTGTCGAGCTGGTGCTCGGTGTTGACGGGGCCACGCGGGTGCCGATGGCCCCCTCCGGGGCCGGTGACGGATGGTGGTCGGCCACCGCCGACGTCGCCGCGCACGGCGGGCGCTACGCCGTCTCCGTGGACGGCGGCGACCCGGTGCCCGACCCCCGCTCCCGGCACCAGCCCGACGGGGTCCACGCCGCGAGCGCGCTGGTCGAGACCGACGCCTTCTCCTGGACCGACCGGGGCTGGGGCGGGGTGCCCCTGGAGCGCGCGGCGGTCTACGAGCTGCACGTCGGGACCTTCACCAAGGCGGGCACCTTCGACGCCGCCGCCGAGCGGCTCGGCCACCTCGTGGAGCTGGGCGTGACCGTCGTCGAGCTCATGCCCGTGGCGGCCTTCCCCGGGCGGCACGGCTGGGGCTACGACGGCGTCTCCCTGTATGCCGTGCACGACGCCTACGGCGGGCCTCAGGGGCTGGCCCGCTTCGTCGACGCCGCCCACGCCGCCGGCCTCGCGGTGTGGCTCGACGTCGTCTACAACCACCTGGGCCCGAGCGGCAACTACCTGCGGCAGACCGGGCCCTACTTCACCGACCGGCACCACACCCCCTGGGGCGAGGCGGTCAACCTCGACGGGCCGGGCAGCGACGAGGTGCGGGCCTACCTGCTGGACAACGCCCGGATGTGGCTCGAGGACTACCACCTCGACGGGCTGCGGCTGGACGCGGTGCACGCCCTGCACGACGAGCGGGCGGTCCACCTGCTCGAGGAGCTGGCGGAGCTCGCCGACGACATCACC
Organism: Serinicoccus chungangensis; assembly: GCF_006337125.1. Lineage (GTDB taxonomy): Bacteria > Actinomycetota > Actinomycetes > Actinomycetales > Dermatophilaceae > Ornithinicoccus > Ornithinicoccus chungangensis. The sequence goes on along the minus strand of NZ_CP040887.1, from coordinate 2,791,301 downwards.
GGGCGGACCGGGGTGCCGCGCACGCTCGTCGCCGAGTCCGACCGCAACGACCCCGCGACGGTCTCGCGGCGCGGGCCGGGCGGGGCCGGTGGCCTGGGGCTGCACGGCCAGTGGGCCGACGACGTGCACCACGCCCTGCACGTGCTGCTCTCGGGGGAGTCCCAGGGCTACTACGGCGACTTCGCCGACCCCGGCGCGGTCCCCAAGGTGCTGGGCCGCACCCCCTTCTTCCACGACGGCACGCCGTCGACCTTCCGGGGCCGGGTGCACGGGCGCCCGGTCGACCTCGAGGTCACCGAGCCGTGGCGCTTCGTGGCCTCGCTGCAGACCCACGACCAGGTCGGCAACCGGGCGGTCGGGGACCGGCTGCACCACGGCATACCGGCGGGGCGGCACGCGGTCGGGGCGGCGCTGCTGCTCACCGCGCCGTGGACGCCGATGCTCTTCATGGGCGAGGAGTGGGGCGCGTCGACGCCGTGGCAGTACTTCACCGACCACGAGGAGGAGTGGCTCGCCGAGTCGATCCGGGAGGGCCGGCAGGCGGAGTTCGCCGAGCACGGCTGGGCGGGGGAGGTGCCGGACCCGCAGGACGCGGGGACGGTGGAGGCCTCGACCCTGCGCTGGTCCGAGGTGGGCGACGGCGGGCACGCGCAGATGCTGGCGTTCTACCGCGCCCTGCTGCACTGGCGTCGGGACACCACGCCGCAGGTGCGCGGGACCGTCGGCGAGGTGACCCGGGAGCCGGACGGCACCGGTGGTGAGGTCCTCACGGTCGTGCGCCCCGGGGTCGCGCTCGTGGCGCGGCTGGGCGGCGAGGGCGACGTCGCCGTGCCGCTGCCGTCCGGGGACAACGCGGCAGCACCCGGGGGCGTGGAGGTCGTCGCGGCCTTCCCGGCCGAGCTCGGTGAGCGGCTGGCGACGATCGCCGCCGGGACGGACGGCGGCACGGGGACCGACCCGGACGGAGGAGAGGGTGCCGGCGAGGTGCGGCTCGGCCCCGACGCCGTGGTGGTGGTGCGGCGATGAGCGAGGACGCGCCGCGCCGGCAGTTCCACCGGCCCACGCTGCGGCCGCCGGACCGGCTCGAGGACGCCTCCGAGCAGGTCGACCCGCTCGAGGTCGCCGAGGCGGCCCACCGCAGCGCCGAGCTCGTCGTCGGGCGGGGCCGCGCGGAGTCGGCGAGCGACAGCGAGCTGGCCTCCCGGCTCGTCGGCCTGGTCGGCGAGGTGGGGCTGGCCACGGTCGCCCAGTTGTGGTCGGACCGCCCCGCCCGCAGCCTGCCCGGGGCGCTGTGGCGGATCTACCTCCTGCACGAGTGGGTGCTGCGCCAGCCCGAGGAGGTCGGGCGGCGGTTCGTCGCCGGGTCCGGGCACACGGAGGTCTACCACGCGATCGCCGGCGTCGCCGAGCCTCCCGACCCGGACGCCCTGCGCCGCCTCACCGAGCAGATCCTCGGCGGGGTCTTCACCGGCGACCTCGCGGTGGCGCTGGAGCGCGCCAGCGCCTTCTGCCACGTCATGGCGGTGGGCCTCGCCGACCCGGGGGACGACGACATCCCGTCCGAGCAGGTCACCCGGGCCGCCCGGCTGCGCGACACCGCCGACGACCTCGCGGCCTGCGCCGGCCTGTGGCGCCTCGGCGACCTCCACTGACGCACCCCCCTCTGCACCGGACGTGTGTTCAGCACGCACCGGACGCGTACTGGGAGTGCACAGGACGCGTCCTGGGAGCGCACAGGACGCGTCCTGGACGTACGGCGAAGGTGGCTGGCCCGCGGGCGCGGGTCGGCGTGTGCGCGAGGCACCGTGCATACCTCGTGGTCCTCCGGTGAGGTCCGCGACGTGCGTCCGGTACGTACCGACGACGAGTTCGGTGCGTCTGGAGCGCGCGTCCGGTGCGTACCGAGGACGAGTTCGGTGCGTCTGGAGCGCGCGTCCGGTGCAGGTTTGGGGAACATCGGGCAGAGGCGTACCGTTGTCGGGTGCGTGCCGGGCCGCGGCAGCCCCGGGCTCCAACACACGCCGCTTCGAGCGGCCACGCGCCGAGAGGCGCTCCCGGCCCGGCACGCACACAATCTCCCCTCGGTATGCCGTCGCTCGGCGCTCCCCTCGGTATGCCGTCGCTCGGCGCTCCCCTCGGTACGAAGTCGCTCGGCGCGCCCGGCGCCGTGCCGCCGCGATCCTCCCCGTCAGCTCGCGGGGCTCAGCGGGGCCGGTACCTCGCCGCCGCGAGCACCTGGGCGCCTTTCCCCTTCCCGGTCATCGTGCACGCCAGGACCTCGCCCTTGTCCATCGTCGTCTGCCTGAGGTGCCGGAGCGTGCGCACCGCGGACCGGTCCATGCCCGGCGCGGTCCGCCCGAGCAGCTCATCGACGAGGTCGGGCAGCAGCGGCCCGTGGGTGCACAGCGCCGTCGAGACGCCCCCCTGGAGCACCCGCCCGAGGTGCTTGCCGAGCTTGGTGGGGTCGCTCTCGAAGCCCTCCTCCGACAGCCCGCGCTTCGTGGTGACCTCCAGCCCGGCGGACCGCGCGAACGGCGCGAGGGTGTCGACGCAGCGCGCCGAGGGGCTGCTGAGCAGCTGCTCCGGTCCGTATGCCGTCAGCAGGTCCGCGAGCCGGTGCGCCGAGCGGCGCCGACCGGGTCCGGTGAGGGGTCGGCGCGGGTCCGGGCCCGACCAGTCGCCGCGGGGCACGGCCAGGGCGTGGCGCACGACGAGCAGGGTCCACGTCGGGAGCCGGCCGGCCTCGTGCAGGTCCAGCACGGCCGCCAGCTGCTCGCGGTCCCTGGCGTAGCTGAGCCGGCGGCGGGCGAGCGTCGGCGACAGCCAGCGCACGTCGTCGACCTCGTGCTCCAGGGCGCCCTCGCCGCCGACGACCTCGCCGACCCAGTAGTGCACGACCTTGTCGGCGCCGCTGGACAACCGGTAGCGGGAGACCGGCAACGGGGCGCCCAGCCGCACCCGCAGCCCGGTCTCCTCCCACGTCTCGCGCACGGCGGCGACCGGGTAGTCCTCCCCGCGCTCCAGCTTGCCCTTGGGCCAGGACCAGTCGTCGTAGCGCGGCCGGTGCACGAGGGCGACCTGCAGCCCTCCCTTGCGGACGCGCACCGGCAGCACCCCGCCGGCGCGCACCACCGACGGACCGGGTCCGCTCATGCCTCCGCGTCCCCCGCGGCATACATGACGTCGACCGCGGAGCGCTCGAAGCCGAGGCGCTGGTAGGTCGCGATGGCCGGGGCGTTGTCCCCGTCGACGTAGAGCGTGGCGTCCTGCACGCCGCAGGCCCGCAGGTGCTGCAGGCCCAGGAGCGTCACCGCGGTCCCGAGCCCCCGCCCCTGGTAGTCGGGGTCCACCCCGACGACGTAGACCTCGCCCGTCTCCGGGTGGTCGGTCTCGACCTTGGTCCAGTGGAAGGCGGCCATCCGGGCGCGGCCGTCGGGGTCGACCTCGGTGGTGTCCTCCACGACGAGGAAGCCCGAGGGATCGAACCACGGCTCGTGCTGACGGTCCTGGAGGTCGGCCAGGCTGGTGCGGCCCTGCTCGGCGTGGTCGGCGAAGGCCCGCGCGTTGACCGCGAGCCACGCCTCGTCGTCGGCGCCGACCCGGTAGGCGCGCACCGTGAAGCCCTCGGGCAGCTCCACCTGCTCGGGCAGGTCGGCCCACTCGCCGGCCAGCGGCCGGGCCATCTGCCACAGCTCGCGCACGACGCGCAGCCCGCGGGAGGAGTAGAGGGTGCGCGCGTCCTGCAGGTCGCCGTGGCTCCACAGGCGCACCTGCGGCCAGCGCCGCAGCACGTGGTCGAGCAGGGCGCCACCCACCCCGCGGCGCCGGTGCTCGGGGTCGACGACGAGCTCGGCGGACGGCGCCTCCGGGTCGCTGGTGTCGACGTGGCCGTAGCCGATGACCGGCCCCTGCGCGCCGTCCCGCACCACCAGGTGCACCCCGGTCTCGTGGCTGGCGCTGCTCTCCGGCAGCCGACGCGCCTGCAGCACGGTCTGCTCGGACAGCGGTCTGACCCCGTCGTGGCCCGCGGCCCGCACGGCCAGGGCCAGCACGTCGCCGGACACGCGGCCGGGCAGTGCGGGGAGCTCGTCGATGTCGGGCTGGGGGCGATCTCCAGGCATGGGGGTCAGTGTGGCACGCAGATCAGCGTTCGGTCCCGCGCGCCCCGGTGAACCGGTAGCCGACGCCGCGGATGGTGCCGATGAGCGACTCGCGCTCCGGGCCCAGCTTGGCGCGCAGGCGGCGGATGTGGACGTCGACGGTCCGCGTGCCGCCGTAGTAGTCGCCGCCCCAGACCTGCTGGAGCAGGATGTCGCGGGTCACGACCCGGCCCGGGTGCTGCACGAGGTAGCGCAGCAGCTCGAACTCCTTGAAGGTCAGGTCCAGCGCCCGGCCGCCCGCCCGCACCGTCCAGCTGGCCTCGTCCACGACGACGTCGGCGACCCGGATGGTCTCGGGCTCCTCCGCGCCCCCCGCCCCGTCGGCCGCGTCCGGCGCCGGGCCGGCCTGCCGCGGGCCGCGTCCCAGGGCCAGCCGCAGCCGCGCGGACAGCTCCGCCGGGCTCGCGGTGGCGGTGACCAGGTCGTCCATCGGCCACTGGCCGTCGAGCACCGCCAGCGCGCCCTCGCCGACGACGGCGAGCACCGGCACCCCCAGACCGAGGGCGGACAGCGAGCGAAGCACCCCACGCGCCTGGACCAGGTCGGCGGTCGCGTCCACGAGGACGAGGTCGGGGTCACCGCGGCTCACGAGGGTGCCGACGTCCATGCCGACGACCGTCACCCGGTGCGGCAGCAGCGCGAGGCCGGGCAGCACGAGGGCCGCCGAGGTGTCCTCGGCGGGGCGCGGGGTGAGCAGGACCAGGTCGGCCACGGACCCAGGATAAGGAGTCGGCCCGCCTGCGGCCTCCACCAGGACGGGTGCGGCAAGATGGAGGTATGCCGCACCCCACCTCCAGCGCGCGGGTCGCCGACGCGCCGACGCCAGGACTGGTGGGCGCCCTGGCGGTGGTGGCGTGCGCCGTGGCCGCCCTGCTGGCGGTGTCGGCGGCCGCCGCGCCCTGGCTGCTCGCCGTGACCCTGGGCGCGTGCGCCGTGGTGATCGCCTGGGGCTGGTCGGGCACCCTGGGCCTGCCCTCGCCGCGCGGCACCGCCACGGTCCTGCTCATCGGCGGGGTGTCGCTGGTGGTCTCGGTGGGCGTCCGGCAGGAGGAGCCGTGGCTGGAGTGGGCCCCGGCGGCCCTGGCGCTCGCGATGATCACCGCCTTCCTGCACCAGATCCTGCGCCGGGACGGCCGGCCCCGGGTGGTGCAGTCGGTCAGCGCGGTGGTGCTGGGGCTGGCCCTGGTGGGCTGCGGGATCCTCATGGTCCCGGCGAGCCACACCGCCGGGGGCATCGGCCTGCTCCTGGGGGCCCTCGCCGCGTCCGCGGCGTCCTCGGTGACGGACCTGGCGGTCCGCTGGCCCGCCCTGGGCGGGTGGCTGTTCGCGCTGGCCATGGCCGGGGGCGGGGCCGCCTCGTTCGGCGTGGCGCTGGCGCTCGGGGCGCCGTGGGAGACCTGGGTGCTCCTCGGCGTGGCGGCCGGGGCGGTGAGCCACGCCCTGCGGGCCGTGCTGGTGGGGCTGCCGACGCTGGCGCACCCGCGTCCCCGGCTGGTGACGGGCATCCTCTCGGTGCTCGTCGTGGGCGTCACGCCCTACCTCGTGGGCCTCGCCTTCGTGCCCTCGTCCTTCCCCGGCTGAGCGCGCCTCAGACCCGCCGCAGCTCGGCCGACATGTAGGACTGCATCTCGTGCCCGTGCGCGGCCATGTCCATGACCCACATGAGGTTGCTGTTGACGTAGCCGTAGAGCCGCTGCGCCGCGGCGTACTCCGGGGAGCTGGGGCTGCGCACGATGCTGTCGGTGGCGACCTCGACCTTGGCCTGGCCGGTCTTGCCGTAGTACATCTCGACGACGCCGGTCGGGTGGGCGAGCAGCAGCTCGACCTCGCCGTCCGGCTGCGGGCGCCAGTAGCCGCTCTCGACGGCGAAGATCTCGTCCTTGTCGCCCTGCTCGTCGAGCAGCCAGGTCCGGGAGGTCCAGTGCAGGAACGGGCGGCCGTCGTGCGTGACCTCGACCTCCTGGCCGAAGTTGCGCGACGTCATCGTGGGGTAGCCGACGACGCCCGCGCCGGCCCAGGTGCCGAGCAGCCAGGCGAGGGGGGCGTTGTCCGGGTGCATGGTGGGGTCGAGTTCGATGGGCACCCGCCCATGGTAGGGACTAGCCGCCGAAGCCGGTGCGCGGGGACACCGGGTCGGTGTAGTCCTCCATCGTGTCGTTCTTGAGGTGGTCGGACAGGACCTGCATCTGCTCCTCGGCCATGAGGACGATGGAGCCGGCGACCGGGTGCATGTCGATGCCGCTCCACGGTGCGGTCTCGAAGTAGATGTCGTCGCCGCGCACCCCGCGCATGGCGAACCCGAGGTCCCGCATGTCGCCCACCTGCAGGTCGGCGTCCACGGTGAGGTTGGTCGTCGCGGCGTCGACGAAGGCGGCCAGCCGGGCCGGGTTGGTCAGCGTCTCCCGGGAGAGCGCCTCGGTCATGATCGCCTGGATGAAGGCCTGCTGGCGCTGCCCGCGGGAGATGTCGCCCTGCGACAGGGCGTAGCGCTCGCGGACGAACTCCAGACCGGTGGTGCCATCCATGTGCATGACGCCCTCGGGGAAGCCGGGGGAGGCCTCGGCGACGTTGACGTCGACCCCGCCGATCGCGTCGGTCATCGCGCGGAAGCTCTCGAAGTTGACGATGACGACGTGGTCGATCGGCACGTCGATGAGCGGCTGGAGGGTCTGGACGAGCAGGGGAGCCCCGCCGTAGGAGTAGGACGCGTTGATCTTGGACGAGCCGCCGGTGCCGGCGATCGGCACGAAGAGGTCGCGCGGGAAGTGGATGAGGTCGACCCGGTCGCGCTCGTCGTTGATGTGCATGAGGACGATGACGTCCGAACGGCCGCGCTCCACCGACAGGTCGCGGCTGTCCGAGCCGATGATGAGGAAGTTCATGGCCTCGCCGGCCTCCGCCGGGCGCTCCGGGCTGGTGGCGACGAACTCGCTGCGGGGCACCTCGATCTGCTGGCCGTCGTCCCCGACGAGCGGCGCGGTGCCGTCGTCCTGCTCGAGCTGCTCCTCCCCGGTCTCGCCGTCGGTCTCGACGGCGCCGTCGAGGTCCACCGAGCCGTCGTCCTCGGCGGCGGCCTCGTCGTCCCCGGGCTGCGTGGAGCCGACGCGGTCCGGGGAGATCGTCACCACCGAGTTGTCGTCGGCGTTGAGGTTCTCCCGCTCGATGTTGCCCTCCACGGTCCGCTGGAGGTAGAACGCGTAGCCGCCGAGGGCGAGCACGCCCACGAGCGCCACCAGGCCCACCACCACGACGAGGGCGCGCACGGGGTGGCGCGGGCCGCGGTCGCGGGTGGGCTGGTCCTCGCGGTGGCGGGAGGTGTCGTGAGCCGGCATGGCCGGGATTGTATGCCTGCAGCCTGCATGTTCTCCGTGACGACGGGCGCGTACCGTGGGAGTGATGACCGGCCCGGACGCGAGGAGGAGACGATGAGCGTGCTGCTGGAGCGGCCCGGTGCCGTGGAGGGGACCGGGGTCGACGCGGGGGTCGCCGCGCACTACGGCAACCCGCACCGCGAGCAGCGGCTGCTCGCCGAGGGGCTGGCCGTCGTCGACCTCTCGCACCGCGGCGTGGTCACCGTCACCGGTGCGGACCGGCTCAGCTGGCTGCACTCGCTGACCACCCAGCAGCTGGTCGACCTGCCCGCCCGGCACTCGGTCGAGACGCTCGTGCTGTCGCCCAAGGGGCACGTCGAGCACGCCCTGCACGTGGTCGACGACGGCACCACCACCTGGATCACCACCGAGCCGGGTGCGGCCCCGGCCGTCGCCGGGTGGCTGGACTCGATGCGGTTCATGCTGCGCGTGGAGGTCACGGACGTCAGCGAGGCGTACGCCGTCCTCGGCGAGCCGGTCGCCCGCGAGTCGGCCGACGGCGAGCCGGTCGCCTGGGTGGACCCCTGGCCGGGCCCCGTCGGCGACACCTTCTGCTACGGACCCGAGGGGGCGGACCACCCCGGCCACGACCGCGCCTGGCGCGAGCTGCTCGTGCCCCGCGCCGAGCTCGCCGCGGCGGTGGGAGACCGTCCGCTGGCCGGCACCTGGGCGGCGGAGGCGCTGCGGGTGGCCGCCTGGCGGCCCCGGGCCGGCGTGGACACCGACCACCGCACGATCCCGCACGAGCTGGACTGGCTGCGCACGGCCGTCCACCTGCACAAGGGCTGCTACCGCGGCCAGGAGACGGTCGCCCGCGTCAAGAACCTCGGACGCCCGCCCCGGCGGGTCGTGTTCCTGCACCTCGACGGCTCGGGTCACGTCATCCCGGAGGCGGGGACCGAGCTCACCCCCCTGGAGGGGGGCCGCGCCGTCGGCCGGCTCACCACGGTGGCGCGGCACGCCGAGGACGGGCCGATCGCGTTGGCGCTGGTCAAGCGCAACCTCGACCCCGGTATGACGCTGCTCGCCGAGGAGACCTCCGCCGCCCAGACGGTGGTCGTCGGCGGCTGAGCGAGGGCATACCGGGGCGTCCCGGGGTGCAGGGGTCGCGGGTGCGGCTGGCAGGATCTGGCGCATGGCACCCCACGTCCCGCAGGCCTCCGACTCACCGCTGGCGTCCGCGCCGGTCGTCGCCGAGGTGGTGCGCAACGACTTCGTCGAGTCGGTGCACCACGGCGTCGTCGCGCTGACCGCCCCGGACGGCTCCCTGGAGCTCGCGCTCGGGCCGGTCGACGCGCCGATCCTGCCGCGGTCCTCGCTCAAGCCGCTCCAGGCGATCGCCATGCTGCGGGCCGGCGCCCCCCTCGAGGGCGAGCTGCTCGCGCTCGCGTGCGCCAGCCACTCCGGGGAGGCGCGCCACCTCGACGGGGCCCGGCGCATCCTCGCCGCGGTGGGGCTGGACGAGTCGGCGCTGCGCAACACCCCCGACCTGCCCCTGGACGAGGACGAGCGCCGCCGCTGGGTGCGGGAGGGGAACCCCGCGACCTCGCTGGCCCAGAACTGCTCGGGCAAGCACAGCGGCATGCTGGCCGCCTGCGTGGCGGCGGGCTGGGACACCGCGAGCTACCTCGACCCCGGGCACCCGCTGCAGCGGCTCGTCCTCGAGGTGGTCGAGGAGCTCACCGGCGAGCCGGTCACCGTCACGACGGTGGACGGGTGCGGGGCGCCCGCGCTCGGCGTGTCCTCGACCGGGCTGGCCCGCGCCTTCGGGCGGATCGCCGCCGCGGACGCCTCGACCGAGGCGGGCCGGGTCGCGGGGGCGATCCGGAGCCACCCCGAGTTCCTCGGCGGCACCGGCCGGGACGTGACCGAGCTCATCGGGGCGGTGCCCGGGCTCATCGCCAAGGACGGCGCGGAGTCGGTCTACGCCGTGGGTCTGGCGGACGGGCGCGGCCTGTCCGTGAAGATCACCGACGGCGGTGAGCGGGCGCGGGTGGTCGTCGCGACGGCGGCCCTGCGCCGGGCGGGGGTCCACGAGCTCGGGGAGGGCGCGGCGGAGACGATGGACGCGCTCGACGGGCGCGCGGTGGTGCGCGGTCACGGCGAGCGGGTCGGCGGGGTGCGCGCCGTCCTGCCCGAGGTGGGCTGATGCCGGCGGTCCTGCGCGGGGCCGGCCGGCCGGAGGAGGGCTAGTGCGGGCGGTGCTGCAGCGGGCGACCCGGGCGTCGGTGAGGGTCGAGGGCGAGGTGGTCGGCCAGATCGACCGGCCCGGCCTCGTGGCGCTGGTCGCCGCCACCCACGACGACGGGCCCGCCGACGTGGAGACGATGGCCCGCAAGATCGCCGAGCTGCGCATCCTGCGCGAGGAGCGGTCGGTGCTGGAGACCGGGGCGCCGGTGCTGGTGGTCAGCCAGTTCACGCTCTACGGCAGCACCCGCAAGGGTCGGCGGCCGTCTTGGGGCGACGCGGCGCCGGGGCCGGTGGCCGAGCCCCTGGTCGAGGCGGTCGTCGCGGCGCTGCGGGAGCGCGGCGTCGAGGTCGCGACCGGACGCTTCGGCGCCATGATGGAGGTCGAGCTCGTCAACGACGGGCCGTTCACGCTCCTCGTCGACACCTGACCTGACCGACGGCCCGTCACCACCGCACCGGACGCGTGCTCGGGCCGCACCGGACGCGTGCTCGGGCCGCTCCGGACGTGTGCTCGGGCCGCTCCGGACGTGTGCTCAGGCCGCTCCGGGCATACCCCCGACTCGGGGAGCTCACCAGGGGCCGTACGGACCCATGTGCGTGGACGACCCACCCCGGCCCTGCACCGACTTCACGGCCGGGCGGACGTCAGCGAGGTACACCCCCGCTGCCACCACCGCGATGACGTTGAAGATCGAGAACGGGCTGAACATGAAGATGAAGCCGATCAGCGCTGCGCCGCCGGTGAGGAGCAGCCAGAACTGCTTGGTGCGCTTGCCGGCCGCCGCGAACGCGTCGCCGCGGGTGCGGGCGCAGTCGATGAGGGCCCACAGCATCATCCCGAAGACCGCGACGCCCACGACGAGCTGCAGCAGGTTCTGGGCCTCGTAGATCGCTGGCATGACCGCAGCCTACGCCGCCTGGCTGGACGCGGCCTGTCGGCAGCGGGGCGACGCCCGGTGTATGCCTACCACGCGTCCGGTGTGTGCCTACCGCACGTCCGGTGTATGCCTACCGCGCGTCCGGTGCAGGGGTGGAGGTCGCCGAGGTGGGGGCGACGGCGGGCCAGGCGACGGTGAGCTCGCCGAGGCGCCACCGGGCGACGCCGCCGCTCACCGGCCAGCCGTCCTCGCGCAGGGTGCGGGCGGTGGCCACGAAGCGCTGGCGGGCGCCGTAGCTCGCCATCGGCGCCGACCGCGCCCACGCGGCCTCCAGGGCCAGCAGGAAGTCGTGCACGCGCTCACCCGGGACGTTGCGGTGGATGAGCGCCTTGGGCAGCCGCTCGGCGACGACCGAGGGCGACTCGAGACCGGCCAGCCGCAGCGACAGCGTGAGGGACACCGGCACCGGGGCGCCGTCCGGCCCGCGACGCACGTCGACCCAGCTCGCCAGCCGGCCGAGCTCGTCGCAGGTGCCCTCGACGAGCGCCCCGCCCGGGGCCAGCCGCCGCACGACCCGCCCCCACGCCGGCGCCACCTCCTCCTCGGCGTACTGCCGCAGCACGTTGAGCGCCCGCACCACCGTCGGTCGCGCGTCCGCCCCCAGCGCCCGCGGGAGCGGCACCTCGAACCCCCCGAGCGCGAAGTCCACGCCCGGCGGGTCGGCGAGCAGGCGACCCCGCTCGACCCGCTCCGGGTCGATCTCCACCCCGACCAGGCGCACGTCCGGCCGGACCCGGCGCAGCCGCGCCGCCAGCTCCAGCACCGTGACGGGAGAGGCGCCGAAGCCCAGGTCGACCACCACGGGTGGCTCCGGCGCCGCGCGCAGGAGCCCGCCCAGGGCATACCCCATCCACCGGTCGACCTTGCGCAGCCGGTTGGGGTTGGTCGTGCCGCGGGTCACGGTGCCGACGGGTCGGCGGGTGGGGCGGGCGGGCACCGACCCAGACTAGGTCGACCCCGGGCGCCGCGTGCCACACTGCTGGCGTGACGACGACCCCCGCCGACCTGCCGGTCCGCCGGGTCGCGATGGTCTCGCTGCACACCTCACCCCTGCAGCGCCCGGGCACCGGGGACGCGGGCGGCCTCAACGTCTACGTCGTCGAGACCGCGACCCGGCTCGCCCGTCGCGGCGTGGAGGTCGACATCTTCACGCGCGCCGACTCCGGGGGGTCCGGGAGCGTCGAGCTCGAGCCGGGCCTGGACGTCACCGTGCACCACGTCCCCGCCGGGCCGCGCGAGGGTGTGCCCAAGGACGAGCTCCCGGGCCACCTGTGCGCCTTCGCCGACGACCTGTCGCGGCACGTCGCCGGGCTGGCCGAGGGGCACTACGACGTCATCCACGCGCACTACTGGCTCTCCGGCCAGGCCGGCGGCCTCACCGCCCGCCGCTTCGCCGTGCCGCTGGTCCAGACCATGCACACGACGGCCCGGGTCAAGAACGCGGCGCTCGCCGCCGGGGACACCCCCGAGCCGCCGTCGCGGGCGGCGGGCGAGCAGGAGCTCGTCGACCGGGCGGATGCCCTGGTCGCCAACACCCCGGCCGAGGCCCGCGACCTCGTGCAGCACTACGCCGCCGACCCCGCGCGCGTGCACGTCGTCCCGCCCGGGGTCGCCCTGGAGACCTTCCGCCCCGGGGACCGCGCCGCCGACCGCCGCGCCCTCGGTCTGGCGCCGCAGGACCGGGTGCTGCTCTTCGTCGGCCGCATCCAGCCGCTCAAGGCCCCCGACGTCCTCGTGCGCGCCGCCGCCGAGCTGGTCCGGCGCGACCCGGCGCTGCGCGACCGGCTGGTCGTCTCGGTGCTGGGCGGTCTCTCCGGCAGCGGCACCGCCACCCCCGGGGCGCTGCACCAGCTGGCCGTCGCCGAGGGCGTCGAGGGGCTGGTGCACGTCGCCCCGCCCGTCACCCGCGAGGAGCTGGCCCGCCGGATGCGCGCCGCCGACCTCGTGGTCGTCCCCTCCCACAACGAGTCCTTCGGCCTGGTCGCGATCGAGGCCCTCGCCTGCGGCACGCCGGTGCTGGCCGCGCGCGTCGGCGGCCTGCCGCTCGCGGTGGGGGAGGCCGGCGTCCTGGTCGACGGGCACGACCCGGGCGCCTGGGCGGACGCCCTGCAGCAGGCGCTGCGGCGCCTCGAGGACCCGCAGGAGCGGGCCGCGTGGTCGGCGCAGGGGGTGGCGCACGCGCAGGGCTACTCGTGGGAGCGCACGGTCGACGCCCTGCTGTCGGCCTATGCTGCCGCGAAGGACACCCACGCACGTCGGCGAGGAGGACCGGATGGACGAGTCCGCGCAGACCCGGCTCCGTGAGCAGCTCGACGCCCTCGGCGTCGCTTGGGAGGTCGGCACCCGGCCGGGGGAGACCGCCGTGGCCCTGCCCGGCGAGCGCAAGCTGCGCACCGTCCTGTCCCTCGTCGTGGGCGAGCGCGCGCTGGAGCTGCGCGCCTTCGTCATCCGCAACCCGGACGAGAACCACGAGGCGTTCTACCGCTACCTCTTGCGGCGGGCGCTGCGGCTGCCCGGTGTCGGGTATGCCGTGGACGCGAGCGGGGACGTCTACCTCACCGGCCGCGTCCCGCTGGCCGGGCTCGCGGACGAGGGGGTGCTCGACGAGCTGCTCGGGGCGGTCCTCGCCGCCTGTGACGAGCCCTTCAACGAGCTGCTGCGGCTGGGCTTCTGGACCTCGATCCGGCGTGAGTGGGCCTGGCGGGTCGACCGCGGCGAGTCCACCGCCAACCTCGAGGCCTTCCGCGCCGAGCTGGAGTCCTCGACCGAGGGGCAGGCCGGTCGGCCCTGATCGGTAGGGTGGGCGGCATGAGCGAGGCCGCATACACCCTGATCCTGCTGCGCCACGGCGAGAGCCGGTGGAACGAGAAGAACCTCTTCACCGGGTGGGTCGACGTCGACCTGACGCCGACCGGCCACGAGGAGGCGCGCCGGGCCGGCGAGCTGCTGCGCGAGGAGGACCTGCTGCCGGACGTCCTGCACACCTCCTTGCTGCGCCGGGCCATCACCACCGCCAACACGGCCCTGGACGTCGCCGACCGCCACTGGATCCCGGTGCACCGGCACTGGCGGCTCAACGAGCGCCACTACGGCGCGCTGCAGGGCCTGGACAAGGCGCAGACGCGGGAGAAGTACGGCGAGGAGCAGTTCATGGCCTGGCGCCGCGGCTTCGACACCCCGCCGCCGCCCATCGAGGACGACGCCGAGTACTCCCAGGCCGGCGACCCCCGCTACGCCGACCTCGGCACGGACCTGCCCCGCACCGAGTGCCTCAAGGACGTCGTCACCCGGATGCTGCCCTACTGGGACGACGCGATCGTGCCCGACCTGCGCGAGGGCCGGACGGTGCTGGTCGCCGCCCACGGCAACAGCCTGCGGGCGCTGGTCAAGCACCTCGACGGCATCAGCGACGAGGACATCGCCGGGCTCAACATCCCCACCGGCATCCCCCTGCTCTACGAGCTGGACGCCGACCTGGCGCCGACGACCCCGGGCGGGCGCTACCTCGACCCGGCGGCGGCCGCCGACGCCATCCAGGCGGTCGCCAACCAGGGCAAGAAGTAGGACGCCGACCGGGTCAGGCCGTCTCGAACTTGTAGCCCAGCCCCCGGACCGTGACGATGTGCTGCGGGTGCGACGGGTCGGGCTCGATCTTGGCGCGCAGCCGCTTGACGTGCACGTCCAGGGTCTTGGTGTCCCCGACGTAGTCGCTGCCCCAGACGCGGTCGATGAGCTGGCCCCGGGTCAGCACCCGCCCGGCGTTGCGCAGCAGCATCTCGAGCAGCTCGAACTCCTTGAGCGGCAGCGACACCGACTTGCCGTCGACGGACACCGTGTGCCGCTCCACGTCCATCCGGACCGGCCCGGACTCGACGGTGGAGGGCAGCAGCTCCTCGGGCTCGGTCTGCCGGCGCAGCACCGCCTTGATCCGGGCGAGCAGCTCGCGGCCGGAGTAGGGCTTGGTGACGTAGTCGTCGGCCCCCAGCTCCAGGCCGACCACCTTGTCGACCTCGGAGTCCTTGGCGGTGAGCATGATGACCGGCACGCTGGAGCGCTGGCGCAGGGCCCGGCACACGTCGACCCCGGACATGCCCGGCAGCATGAGGTCCAGCAGGACCAGGTCGGCGCCGTTGCGCTCGAACTCCGACAGCCCGTCCGTCCCCGTCTCGGTGACGGTGACGTCATACCCCTCCTTCTCGAGCAGGTAGGCCAACGGGTCGGAGAAGGACTCCTCGTCCTCCACCACCAGGATCCGGGTCATCGGGTCACCTTTCCTCGGTCAGGTCGGTCCGCCTTCGCGGCGGGGGGCGGGGTGTCGCCGTGGGCCGGGTCGAACACCTGGACCGGGCGCCCCTGACGGTACGGCGCGGGGGTGCCGACGGCGCGCGTCTCGCCGACGGCCGCGGGGAAGCGCAGGGTGAAGGTCGAGCCCTGGCCCTCCTCGCTCCAGACCGACACGTCGCCGCCGTGGCCGGCGATGATGTGCTTGACGATCGACAGGCCGAGGCCGGTGCCGCCGGTACGGCGCGAGCGGGCCGGGTCGACGCGGTAGAAGCGCTCGAAGATCCGCTCCTGGTCCTGGGCCGAGATGCCACGGCCCTGGTCCGACACCGACACCTCGACCAGGTCGTCGACCCGGCGGGTGACCACCCCCACGCGGGTCTTGTCGTCGGAGTAGGCGATCGCGTTGGTGACGAGGTTGCGGATGGCGGTCGTGACGAGGTCGTGGTCGCCGTAGATGCGCAGGTTCTCCGGCCGGCCGGCGGGGGCGGCCACCACGGTGCGCGACCCCGCGACGACCCGGGCCTGGTCGACCGCCTCCTCGGCGCAGGCCGCGACGTCGACGACCACCATGTCGGCCATCAGGTCGCCCGCCTGAAGGCGGGACAGGTCGACGATCTCGGCGACCAGCCGGGTGAGCCGCTCGGTCTCGACCTTCATCCGGCCGGCGAAGCGGCTCACGGCCTCGGGGTCGTCCGCGGCCCCGGAGATGGCCTCGGCGAGCAGGGCCAGCCCGCCGACCGGCGTCTTGAGCTCGTGGCTCACGTTGACCACGAAGTCGCGGCGCACCTCCTCGACCCGGCGCGCCTGCGTGCGGTCGTCGACGAGGATGAGCGCCAGGCCGTCGCCGAAGGGCGCCACCCGCACGGCCAGCAGCACCCTGCCGGAGGAGAGGGGACCCCGGACGTACTCCAGCTCGTCCTCGGTCACCCGCCCGTGCGTCAGCACCTCGCCGACGAGCTCGCGCAGCCGGGTGTTGACGAGGTCGTCGCCCCGGACCAGCCCGAAGGCCAGCGCGGCCCCGGTGGCGACGTGCACCTGCGCCGAGCGGTCGGCGACGATGGCGCCCGAGCGCAGCACGGACAGCACCTGCGTGGCGCCCTCCGGGACGACCTCGACCGGTGCGGCGCCCCCGGGGTCGTCGGCGGCGCGCCCGGCGGATCGCGCGAGCGACCACACCAGCGCTGCCAGCAACAGCCCCAGGACGAGCCCCAGGAGCCCGGCGGTGAGCGGGTTCACGATGACCAGCCTAGGGTCTGCCGGTGACCACCCCGTGCACGACGGGGGCCCCAGGGGTGACCTGTCCGGCGAGAGTTCATCCGGGGGTCGCGCGGCGTTCACATCGGTCTGTCACCGTCGCACGCTGGTGGCACCTGTCCCCGGTGCCCGACACTGGGGCGTCGCCCCGTCCCCGTTCCCGACCCCCGAGGAGGCAGGCATGCGCAGCGCGTTCACCGAGGAGCTCGACCTCATCAGCGGACAGCTGGTGGAGATGAGCCGGCTGTCGGCGACGGCGCTCCGGCGAGCCACCGCGTCGCTGATGGAGACCGACCTCGCCCTGGCCCAGGAGGTCATCTCCGACGACCAGCTCATCGACGCGCTGCGCCGTGAGCTGGACAACCGGGCCATCGACGTCCTGGCCCGGCAGCAGCCGGTGGCGACCGACCTGCGGCAGATGGTCACCGCGCTCCGGATGAGCTCGGACCTCGAGCGCAGCGGCGACCTGGCCCGCCACGTCGCCAAGCTCACCCGCCTGCGCTACCCCGCGCACGCCCTCCCCGACGACCTGCGCCCGACCTTCGCGGAGATGGCCACGACCGCCGAGGCGATGATCCTGCGCGCCGGCGACATCATCGACAGCAAGGACGCCGACGGGGCCAGCGAGCTCATCCGGGCCGACGACACCATGGACCGCCTGCACCGCGAGGTCTTCCGCGTGCTGCTCGAGCCGTCGTCGGCGCAGCCGGCGCAGGTCACGGTCGACGCGACACTGCTCTCGCGCTACTACGAGCGGTATGCCGACCACGCCGTGTCGATCGCGCTGCGCGTGGTCTACCTCGTGACCGGCGTGTGGCACGACGAGCAGCTGCCCGGCGACGACGACCGCTACCCCGGCAGCGTGCCGCGCGAGAGCTGAGCAGGGCGCGGCGCCCGCGGCCGCCCCCGGCACGACGACGGCCCCGGACCTCCTCGGTCCGGGGCCGTCGTCGACGTCCAGCGGCGGCTCAGTGGTCCTCGCCGTCCTCCTCGACCGGTTCCAGCGGCCCGCCCGCGTCGTCGGCGAAGATCTCGTAGGGGCCCTGGGGCAGGAGCACCGGGGCGGTCGTCGACAGCGTCTCGCCGGCCCCGCTGATCCGGACCTCGACGTGCTGGCCCGAGGGGCCCTCCAGGGCGGGCACGATGATGCGCTCGCCCTCGACGGTGCCGTCGGGCATCCCGCCGTCCAGCCGGGCCGCGGACTGCGGCTCCACCGTGACCTCGGGGGTGAGCTCCTCCCCGGCCACGCTGACGGTGACCGTGACCGGCTCGGAGGTCTGGTTGACGACCGCGCCGGAGACCACCGCGGGCGCCCCGTCGCCGTGGCTGACGAGCAGCAGGTCGCGCACGTCGATGCTCTCGCCGTTCATCTGCACGCCGTCGGCCGGGGCGTAGACGAAGGTGGTCGCCTGGGGCGAGTTCACCGAGCAGCCGGCCAGGGTCAGGGCGGCGAGCGCGCCGGTCGCGAGGGCCGCCGTGCGGCGGGTGCGGGAGCTACGTGCAGTCGTCACGGGGATAGCCTATCGTCCGGGCCGCAGGACCGGTCGGACCTCCCTCGTCACCTGCGCGAACGCGCTCCCGGACCGTTCCGCCGGACCCGCCGCGAGGCTCCCTCGGCGGCCGGCGGAGGAGGGGCGCGAGGGCATACCCCCGGGGCTATCCGGGGGCCCCGCGATGCACATGGATTGGTGCTTGTCAACCCTGTGACCTGCGAAAACATCGCTCTCAAGATTACGTGACCTGCGCCACGCGTGGTATTCTGGGAGTCCGCCGAAAGGGGCTTAACCACGATGACGTTCAAGGTCGGAGAGACGGTTGTCTACCCCCACCACGGGGCCGCTCTCATTGAAGAGATGAAGACGCGAACCATCAAGGGCGAGGAGAAGCTCTATCTCAAGCTCAAGGTCGCCCAGGGTGACCTGACGATCGAGGTGCCCGCGGACAACTGCGACCTGGTCGGCGTGCGTGACGTCGTCGGCAAGGAGGGCCTGGACAAGGTCTTCGCGGTGCTGCGTGCCGAGCACACCGAGGAGCCGACCAACTGGTCGCGCCGCTACAAGGCCAACCTCGAGAAGCTCGCCTCGGGCGACGTCATCAAGGTCGCCGAGGTGGTGCGCGACCTGTGGCGCCGTGACAAGGACCGCGGTCTGTCCACGGGCGAGAAGCGCCTGCTGTCGAAGGCCCGCCAGATCCTCGTCAGCGAGCTCGCGCTCGCCGAGAAGACCAACGAGGACACCGCGGAGGCCACCCTCGACGAGGTCCTCGCCTCCTGACGATGGAGGCGGACGTCGCCGAGGGTGACGTCGGCGTCATCCTCGTCGCCGCCGGCCGGGGCACCCGGCTCGCCGCGGGACGGCCCAAGGGCCTCGTGACGGTTGGGACGGGCGTCCACGCCCGCCCGATCGTGGTCCATGCGCTCTCCCGCGTGCTGGGCACTCGGGGGCTGCGGCACGTCGTGGTCGTCGCGCCCGCCGACGAGGCCGGTCTGCAGGAGATGGTCGACGCCGTCTCCGCCCCTGCTCCCGCGCTCCCTGGCACCCCTCGTGCTGCGGACGGTGCAGCTGGGCCGGATCCCCAGGGCCACCAGGTCGTGGCCGTGACCGTCGTGCCGGGCGGGGCCGAGCGCCCCGACTCCGTCGCGGCAGGCCTGGCCGCCCTCCCGGCCGGGCTCGACGTCGTGCTGGTGCACGACGCGGCTCGCGCCTTCACCCCCGCCGCCGTCTTCGACCGCGTCGTGGCCGCGGTGCGCTCCGGCCGCGACGCCGTGGTGCCGGCCCTCCCCGTCACGGACACCGTCAAGCAGGTGACGACCGACGGGGACGTCGAGGTCGTCACGGCCACCCCCGACCGCGCCGGCCTGCGCGCGGTGCAGACGCCGCAGGGCTTCCGGCGGGCGACCCTGGAGCGCGCGCACGGGCAGGCGCGGGGCGAGGCGCGGCATACCGACGACGCGGGATGGTCGAGGCTCTCGGCGGGCACGTGGCCGTCGTCCCGGCGACCCCCGGGCGCTCAAGGTCACCACGCCCGGCGACCTCCAGCTCGCCGCGCGGTGGGCGGGCGAGGACCGCTCCGCGGGTGAGCCCGTGCTCGTCGTCCTCGCCGGGCTGCCCGGCGTCGGCAAGACGTCGGTCGCGCGGGCCCTGTGCCGGCGCCTCGACGCGGCCCACGTGCGGGTCGACACCGTCGAGCAGGCGCTGGTGCGTGCCGGCCTGCCCGCCCCCGAGGTCGGGGCGCGCGGGTATGCCGTGGCCCTCGCCGTGGCCGCCGACCAGGTCGCCGTCCGGCGACCCGTCGTGGCCGACCTGGTCAACGCGGTGCCCGAGGCGCGGGCGGCCTGGGAGCAGCTCGCGGAGGACACCGGTGCTCGGCTGGTCCGGGTGGAGCTGGTGTGCCCGGACGCCGCGGTGCACCGCAGCCGGGTCGAGGGACGGGCCGCGGACATCGACGGGCACCGGGTCCCCACCTGGGACGAGGTCCGCGGGCAGGACTGGAGCGCCTGGACGGGCGCCGAGCTGACCATCGACACTGCGACGACGTCCGTCGAGGACGCCGCGGCGCTCATCGAGGAGGTTTGCCGATGACGACCCTGCCGCGCACCGGGATCGGGGTGGACGTCCACGGGTATGCCGACGACGACCGCACCCTGTGGCTCGCCTGCCTGGAGTGGCCGGGGGAGCGGGGCATCGAGGGGCACTCCGACGGCGACGTCGCGGCGCACGCGGCGTGCGACGCACTGCTGTCGGCCTCCGGGCTCGGCGACCTCGGCTCGGTCTTCGGCACCGGTCGGCCGGAGATGGCCGGCGCCAGCGGCCGGCAGATGCTCGAGCACGTCCGCGGGCTGCTCGAGGCCGCCGGTTGGCGGGTCGGCAACGTCGCGGTCCAGGTCGTCGGCAACCGGCCGAAGGTGGGGCCGCGCCGCGAGGAGGCGGCCGCCGCCATGTCGGCGGCACTGGGCGGCGCCGCGGTGTCGGTGAGCGCCACCACCACCGACGGGCTCGGGCTCACCGGGCGCGGCGAGGGCGTCGCCTGCATCGCCACCGCCCTGGTCGTCCAGGCCTGACCGACCGGCGGCCTCACGCACCACCGACCTCAGGGACCACCGACCTGCCCCTCTGCCAGCCGCGTCGTCCACTGACAGCCTCGAGGTCATCTGACAGCCCCCTCGAACAGGCTGCCAGCTGACAGACCGGTTGCCAGATGACGCACCGGCTCCCAGTGGCGCCCCGAGGTCGCGGATCGGCGCCGCGACCCCGCGCGAGGATCGGCGGCGCGACCCCGCGCGCGGACCGGGGTCCGGCGACCGTGCGGGCAGGGGCCGGGCGACCGGGCGGAGAGGGTGCGGCTGCGCGCGCGTGGGGTGCGGCTGCGGGAGGGGAGGGGACGGCATACCGTGGGCGCAGCACCGTGACCCGCCGCCAGAGAGGACCGCAGCATGCCGCAGACCGTCAAGGGTGTCATCGCCCGCAGCAAGGGGGCCGACGTCGAGGTGGTCGACATCGTCGTCCCCGACCCGGGGCCGGGCGAGGCCGTCGTCAAGGTCGAGGCGTGCGGGGTGTGCCACACGGACCTGCACTACCGCGAGGGTGGCGTCAACGACGAGTTCCCCTTCCTGCTCGGGCACGAGGCGGCCGGGACGGTCGAGGCGGTCGGCGAAGGGGTGACCGACGTCGAGCCGGGGGACTTCGTCATCCTCAACTGGCGCGCCGTCTGCGGCCAGTGCCGGGCCTGCGCCAAGGGCAAGCCGTGGTACTGCTTCGCCACGCACAACGCCAGCCAGAAGATGACCCTCGCCGAGGGTGACGAGATGGCCGGGACCGAGCTGACGCCCGCCCTGGGAATCGGCGCCTTCGTCGAGAAGACGCTGGTCCACGCGGGCCAGTGCACCAAGGTCGACCGGGAGGCCTCCGCCGTGGCGGCCGGGCTGCTCGGCTGCGGCGTCATGGCCGGGTTCGGCGCGGCCGTCAACACCGGCGGCGTCACCCGCGGCGACTCGGTCGCCGTCATCGGCTGCGGCGGGGTCGGGGACGCGGCGATCGCCGGTGCCTCCCTCGCCGGGGCCACGACGGTCATCGCCGTCGACGTGGACGACCGCAAGCTGGAGACGGCGAGGACGTTCGGCGCGACGCACACCGTCAACAGCACGGAGACCGACGCGGTCGAGGCCATCCAGGCCCTCACCGGCGGCAACGGCGCCGACGTCGTGGTCGAGGCGGTCGGGCGGCCGGAGACCTACCGGCAGGCGTTCTACGCGCGCGACCTCGCCGGCACCGTCGTGCTCGTCGGCGTGCCCACGCCGGAGATGGAGATCTCGCTGCCGCTCATCGACGTCTTCGGCCGGGGCGGAGCGCTGAAGTCCAGCTGGTACGGCGACTGCCTGCCCAGCCGCGACTTCCCCATGCTCATCGACCTCTACCGGCAGGGGCGCTTCGACCTGGACGCCTTCGTGACCGAGACGATCGGGCTCGGCGACGTCGAGGCGGCGTTCGACAAGATGCACGGCGGCGAGGTGCTGCGCTCGGTCGTGGTCCTCGACGAGGGCGCGGCGACCGGCGCGGCGACCGGCGCGGAGGTGGGCGCATGAGCGCGCGCATCGACCACACCACGACCAGCGGCACCTTCGAGCTGGACGGCGGCTCCTGGGACGTCGACAACAACGTCTGGGTGCTCGGCGACGACACCGAGTGCGTGGTCATCGACGCCCCGCACGACGCCGATGCGATCGCGCAGGTGGTCGGGGACCGGCAGGTGCGCGCCATCCTGCTCACCCACGCCCACAGCGACCACGTCGACGCCGCGCTCGACCTCAAGGAGCGCACCGGGGCGCCGCTGCTCCTGCACCCGGGCGAGGCCCCGGTCTGGGAGCTGACCCACCCGGAGGCCCGCTGGGACCAGGACCTCGCCGACGGCCAGCGCATCGAGGTCGCCGGCGTGACCGTCGAGGTGCTGCACACCCCCGGCCACGCGCCGGGCGCCTGCTGCTTCCGCGTGGCCGACCTCGGTGTCGTCTTCTCCGGCGACACGCTCTTCCAGGGCGGGCCGGGCGCGACCGGCCGCTCGTTCAGCGACTTCGACGTCATCGTGGAGTCCATCACCGACCGGCTGCTGACGCTGCCGGAGGAGACGGTGGTCCACACCGGCCACGGCGACACGACGACGATCGGTGAGGAGAAGCCGCACCGCCAGGAGTGGCTCGACCGGGGCGAGTGAGCCCGCGGGGCCGCGGGGTCGGCGCCTGCCGGCCCCGTGGCGTCACGGCGACGACCGCGGCACCGGAGTAGGCTGCGTGCCATGACCTCCCGCGGCGACCGGCTGCCCCTCCTCGGGGTGCTGCTGCCGCTGCTCGCGGTCGTCGTGCTGCTCTCGGCCACGGCGACCCCCGACCACCTCCTCGTCGGGCTCGCCGCCGCGGCCGTGGTCGCGCTGGCGGCCGACCGGGGGGCGCTGCCGCTGCGGGCACAGGTCGTCTCCGTGCAGCACCACAGCGAGGTATGCCGCGGCGCCGGCGTGCGCTCCAGCGACCCGGACCGCTCCGGCTGGGTCCGGCCGCGGGCACCCGGGCAGGCCTGACCCCGGCTCCGGCCTGGTCAGCAGCTGACCGTCGGCAGGAGCCGGGCTGACGCCAGCCCCTGCCCACGGCATACCCCCGCGGTGTGCCCGCGCCCCTGGAGACCCGCGTGTTCGCCTTCCTCGACCCCCTGCTCATCCACGTCCACGACCTGCTCGCCGCCCTCGACGCGTGGGTGCCGCCCGCGCTCGTCATCATCGCGCTGACCCTCGCGGTACGCCTGGCCCTGCACCCCATGAACCGCGGCCTCGCCCACGGCACCGTCCGCCGCCGGGACCTGCAGCCGCGCATCGCGGCGCTGCGGGCCGAGCACGGCGAGGACCCCCGCGCGCTGCAGCAGGCGATCCTCGACCTGCACCGCGAGGAGGGGGTCTCGCCGCTCCCGGGGTGCCTGCCGATCCTCATCCAGATCCCGGTCTTCTCGATGGTCTACCGGCTGTTCACCGCCCCCGAGATCCACGGCGAGCACAACCAGCTGCTGGACCACACGTTCCTCGGCGTCGGGCTGTCCGAGCACCTGCTGACCGCCGGCCCGGGCGACCGCTGGGTCTTCCTCGTGCTCATCGGTCTCACCCTCGTCGTCGCGGCGTTCGCGGCCCGGCAGATGCGCCGGCACATGGCGCAGGACCGGGAGCGCGCCGCCGCGCTCGACCCGGGTGCCCGCGAGCGGCTCACCGACGCCCAGCGGGCGATGCAGGACTCCATGGAGCAGATGACCAAGGTCCTGCCGATGATGTCCTTCCTCACCGTGCTCGCCGTCGTGTCGCTGCCGCTCGCGGCAGGCCTCTACCTCGTCACGAGCTCGGTCTGGGGTCTGCTGGAGCGGGCGAGCCTGCGGCGGATCAGCGCGGTGCCCCCGCCGGCGACCGGCTAGCCCGCCGTGACGATCTCGGTGAGCGCGCCGACGAGGGCGTCGTCGAGGCGGGCCGAGCGCAGCTCGTCGGCAACCCGGGCCGGGCCGGCGCCCCCGTCGCCGAGACCGCGCCGGAGCACCGCCCAGGCCCGCTCCTTCGCGGCGTGCTCGACCTGCGCCGCGTCGAGCAGCGCGAAGCACTCGCCGAGCACGTCGGGCGCGCCGGGGTCGGGCAGCTCCACCGACACCTGCTCGCCGACGGGCACGTCACCGAGCGTGTGCACCTCGGAGGACCCGGCCAGGCGCACGCTCCAGGTGCGGGTGGCGGGCAGCACGCCCAGGTCGCCCTCGGCCGGTCCGACGACGAGCCGCCGGGCCGCGTCGTCCCAGCGCAGCGGGGTGCGGGCGAGGGAGCGCGTGGCCTCCGGGCCGTCGTCGTCCTCGACGAGCAGGTGTCCGCCGTCGGCACCGGGGAACACCACGAGCTCCAGGTGCTCGGGCAGGTCGACGCCGTTGACCGGCTCGCCGCCGGTGAGCGGCAGCACCGTGCCGGCGCGGGCGAAGACCGCCGTCTGCCCCAGGTCGCGGTATGCCGTCAGCTCGCGTCCGTGCTCGCCCGCGTCGTAGCGGCGGCCGGTCTGGAGGTCGAACCACGGGCCGGGCGGCAGCCAGACCGGGGTCGCCGAGAGCCCGACGCCCGGGAGGCGCGGCGTCACGGCGGGCGCGCAGAGCAGGTCCTCGCCGAAGAAGAAGGTGGCGCGGTGGGCATACGCCTCCGGGCGCCCGGGGTGGCGGTGGTAGACCGGCTCGACGAGCGAGATCCCCTCGACCGCGGCCCGCTCGGCCATCGTCGCGAGGTAGGGCAGCAGCCGGTGCCGCAGCCGCAGGGCCTCGCCCATGAGCCGCTCGCCCTCGGGCCCGAAGCGCCACGGCTCCTTGCCCTGGAAGGGGCTGGCGCTCGCGTGCAGCCGGTTGACCGGCGACCAGACCCCGAGCTGCACCCACCGCACCGCGAGCTCGACGTCCTTGGCGCCGGCCCAGTGCCCGCCGATGTCGTGGCTCCACCAGCCGTAGCCGATGTTGGCCGCGCTCGCGGTGAACTCGGGCTGGAACGCCAGCGACTCCCAGCTGATGAGCGAGTCGCCGGAGAAGCCGATGGGCGTGCGGTGCGAGCCGGGCCCGGCATACCGCGAGAAGACCAGCGGGCGCAGCCCGTCGGCCTCCTGCTGGGCGAAGTGCCGCTCGTTGAGCAGCCACAACGGGTCGAGCCCGGGCAGCGCCGTGTGCGTGCCCTGCTGCCAGTCGATCCACCAGAAGTCGACGCCCTGCTCGGCGAGCGGGCCGGCGACGTGGGCGAAGAAGGCCTGCCAGAAGCGCTCGGAGGTCGGGTCGAACTCCACCGGCTCGCCGCTGGCCGGGTCGATGCCCATGGCCCGCGCCATCGCCGGGTAGGCGTCCTCGTGCCGCCGGATCCCGTCGGCCGGGTGGTCGTTGAGGGTGACCTTGAGGCCGCGCCGGTGCAGGTCGTCGAGGAAGGCCTGCGGGTCCGGGAAGAGGTCGCGGTTCCAGGTGTAGCCCGTCCACCCGCTGCCGATCTGCGGGTCGACGTCGACGAGGTGCCAGTCCATGTCGATGACCGCGACGGAGAACGGCAGCCGGTCGGCGGCGAAGCGGTCGAGCAGCGCGGCGTACTCGTCCGCGGAGTAGGGGTGGTAGCGGCTCCACCAGTTGCCGAGGACGAAGCGCGGCACCCGCGGCACCGGCCCGGTCAGCGCGTGGAAGTCGCGCAGCGCACCGCGGAAGTCCAGCCCGTGGGTGAAGACGTAGAGGTCGACCGCGCCGGGCTCGCGCGGGGTCAGGTCGGTGAGCTCGGGGCCGGTGCGCACCAGGGAGCGGGAGTCGTCGAGCACACCCAGCCCGCTGCGGGACAGGATCGACGGCTCGAGCGGGACCGGCCCGTCGGCGTCGTCGAGGGTGCGCGTCGTGCCCGGCAGCGGGGCGTCGACGGGCTCCCCGAAGCGCCAGGTGGAGTGGTACGACGTGAGCCCGCCGCGCGCCTGCACGCTCAGCCCTGCGGCGGAGGGGTCGGCGCCGTCGTAGCGGACCTCGAACCCGTCGCTGACCGCCCGGACCCCGCCGCGCCACGGCTCGACCTGCAGGGGCAGCTCCCCGCGGTCGGCGCCCCACAGGTCGCGGTCGACCACCACCTGGGTGGGGTCGTCGGTGAAGGTGCCGCTCGGGGACCACTCGATCCGCAGCAGGTGCGGGGTGAGGGCGGTGAGACGGCAGCGGTCGTTCTGGTGCACGATCGGCATACCGCAACCCTATGCGGCACGTCGTGCTCCTCCTGGTGCCGGCCCGGGACCTCAGCCGCTCGAGGCGGCGGCCCCTCCTGCCGCGACGGCCGTCGCCGCGGCCGCGGTCGCCGCCCGGATCGCGTCGGAGGCGGACGGCGTCGCGGCGGGGAGGCACGGCATACCCTGACCGACCCGTAACCTTGACTGCTGTGACCCTGCACCTGTTCGACACCGCCACCCGCGAGCTGCGGCCGTTCGTGCCGCTGGACCCGGAGGGTCGCCGCGTCGGCATCTACATCTGCGGGCTCACCACGCAGGGCAGCCCGCACATCGGGCACGTGCGCTTCGCGGTCGCCTTCGACGTGCTGCGGCGCTGGCTGGAGCGCGGTCACGGCTACGACGTCACCCTCGTGCGCAACGTCACCGACATCGACGACAAGATCCTCACCAAGGCCGCTGACGCGGGCCGGCCTTGGTGGGCCTGGTCCTACCAGCACGAGCAGGAGACCGGCCGGGCGCTGGAGCTGCTCGGGGTGCTGCCGGCGACCTACGAGCCGCGGGCGACCGGGCACGTCACCGAGCAGGTCGAGCTCGTCGAGACCCTCGTCGAGAAGGGCCACGCGTATGCCGCGCAGGACGGCTCCGGCGACGTCTACTTCGACGTGCGGTCCTGGCCGGACTACGGCTCGCTGACCCGGCAGCGGCTGGAGGACATGGAGCCGGCCGGTGACGCGGACCCGCGCGGCAAGCGCGACCCGCGGGACTTCGCGCTGTGGAAGGGGCACAAGGACGGCGAGCCGGAGACCGCGAGCTGGCCGACGCCCTGGGGCCGTGGCCGCCCGGGCTGGCACCTGGAGTGCTCGGCGATGGCGCGCAAGTACCTCGGCGACGCCTTCGACATCCACGGCGGCGGCGTCGACCTGCGCTTCCCGCACCACGAGAACGAGCAGGCCCAGTCGCACGCCGCCGGGCTCGGCTTCACCAACGTCTGGCTGCACAACGCCTGGGTCACGGTCAAGGGCGCCAAGATGGGCAAGTCGCTCGGCAACGCGCTCGCGGTCACCGAGCTGACGAGGACGGTGCGGCCGCTGGTGCTGCGCTTCTACCTCGGGGCGGTGCACTACCGCTCCGTCATCGAGTATGCCGAGGGCTCGCTCACCGAGGCCGCCGCCTCGGTGGAGCGCATCGAGGGCTTCCTCGCCCGGGCGCTGGAGGAGCTGGTCACCACGGCTGCGGAGGTGGTCGCGCAGTCGCGGGCGCTGCCCGTGGACGAGGCCTTCCCCGAGGCGTTCCGGGCCGCCATGGACGACGACGTCAACGTCTCCGAGGGGCTGGCCGTCGTCTTCGGGGCGATCCGCGAGGGCAACCGGATGCTCGAGGGCGGTGCCGGGAGCGGTGCCGCCGGCGACACGGGAGCGGGCGGCGGCGACGCGCTGCGGCATACCGTCCTGCAGGTGGTGGCCATGCTCGACGTGCTCGGCGCCAACCCGCTGGACGAGCGCTGGGGCGGCGGCCCGGGCGCCGACGACCACGCCGGCGACGTGCTCGCCGCGCTGGTGCAGGACCGGCTCGACGCCCGGGCGCAGGCCCGGGCGGACAAGAACTTCGCGACGGCGGACGCCATCCGCGACCAGCTGACCGCGCTCGGCGTGGTCATCGAGGACACACCGGCCGGGGCCCGCTGGGCCCTGCGCTGAGGAGGAGCACACATGGCAGGCAACCAGCGGCGCCGCGCGGCGCGGACCACCAACAAGAAGGGCGCCGTCGTCGGCTCCGGCGGGCAGCGGCGCAAGCAGCTCAAGGGCAAGGGCCCCACGCCCCGGGCGGCCGACCGCGTCGGTCACCCGGCCGCGCGCCGGGCCAACCGTGGCTCCGACGCCGCGGCCGACAAGGCCGGCGGGCGTCCGGGCGGGAGCGGCGCGCGCGGCTCCCAGGGCGGCAGACGCGGCGGGGCCAAGGGCTCGACCGAGCTCGTCGCCGGGCGCAACAGCGTGCTCGAGGCGCTGCGAACCGGGGTGCCCGGGACGGCCCTGCACGTCGGGTCCCGGATGGAGTCCGACGACCGGGTCCGGGAGAGCATCACGCTGGCCACCGAGTCGGCCATCCCGGTCATGGAGTCGCCGCGGGGCGAGCTGGACCGGATGACCGACGGTGCCGTGCACCAGGGCCTGGTCCTCGCGGTGCCGCCCTACGAGTACGCCCACCCCGAGGACCTCATGAGCCAGCAGCTGCCGGGCGTCCCGCTCGTCGTGGCGCTCGACGGCATCACCGACCCGCGCAACCTCGGCGCGATCGTCCGCTCGGCCGGGGCCTTCGGCGCGCACGGCGTCGTCGTCCCCGCCCGGCGTTCGGCCGGCATGACCGCCGCCGCCTGGAAGACGTCGGCCGGTGCCGCCGCCCGCGTCCCCGTGGCGCAGGCGACGAACCTCACCCGGGCGCTGGAGGCATACCGCAAGGCGGGCTTCTTCGTCATCGGTCTGGACGCCGACGGGGACGTGCAGCTGCCCGGGCTCGAGCTCGCCGACCAGCCCCTCGTGGTGGTCGTCGGGTCCGAGGGCAAGGGGCTGTCGCGGCTGGTCCGGGAGACCTGCGACCAGATCGTCTCGATCCCCATCGCGGCGGTGACCGAGTCGCTCAACGCCGGCATCGCCACCGCGGTCACGCTCTACGAGATCGCTCGCACCCGCACCCGCTGAGACGCGCACGCTCGTGCGCGTGGTCGTGCCTGACCTCGTGTCGCGGGCGTGCCTCGGAGCACGCCTGTGTCACGAGACAGCGCACGGGTATGCGAGGTGCCCCGGTCGGGTGACTGGTGCGCGGCATACCTGAGCGCCTCACTCCGAGAGGCGGGCCCGGATGGGGATCTCCTCGGTGTCGACGCCGAGGATCGACATCTCGTCGGGCTTCTTCGGCAGCACGGTCGCGACGTAGTCCTGGACCGCGTCGACGAGGTCGACGTCGTGGCGGACCCGCTCGGAGAGGTACCACCGGTGCTCGAGGATCTCGTGGAAGAGCTCGGCCGGCTCCAGCTTGGTGCGCAGCTCGCGGGGGACCGTCCGGGTGACCGGCTCGTAGACCCGGGACAGCCAGTCGTGGGCGACGAGCTCCTCGTCGTCCTCCTGGCGGTCGGTCGCCGCGCGGTAGGCGTCCAGGTCGTTGAGCAGCCGGCGCGACTGGTTCTCCTCCACGTCCAGGCCGGTGAGCCGCATGAGCCGGCGCGAGGCGTGACCGGCGTCGACGACCTTGGGCTGGATGCGGATGTAGGCGCCGTCGATGTCGGTCGTCATCTCCAGCTCGTCGACGTCGAAGCCCAGGTTGTTGAGGCGGCGCATGCGCTCGTCCACCCGCCACCGGTCGCCGCGCTCGAAGCGCTCCTCGCCGGTCAGCTCGTTCCACAGCAGGTCGTAGCGGTGCATGATCCGGTTGGCGATCTCGATGGGGTCCTCCCCCTCGAGGGCGCCGGCCGCCTCGAGGTCCATGAGCTCGCCGGCGATGTTGCCGTGCGCGACGAAGAGGTCGTGCTCGCGCTGGCCGGGGGACAGCTGGGGGTGCAGCTCCGCGGTCTCCGCGTCGACGAGGTATGCCGCGAAGTCGCCCGCGTCGCGCCGGAACAGCGTGTTGGACAGCGAGACGTCGCCCCAGAAGCAGCCGGCCAGGTGCAGCCGCACGAGCAGGACGGCGAGCGCGTCGAGGGTGCGCCGGGCGGTGTCCGGGCGCATGCGCTGGCTGAAGACGGCGCGGTAGGGCAGCGAGAACTTCAGGTGGCGGGTGACGAGGCAGGCGTCCAGCGGCTCGCCGTCGGCGTCGGTGCGGCCGGACACCACGGCGAGCGGCTCGACGGTCGGCAGGTCGAGGCGGCGCAGGTTGCGCAGGGTCTGGAACTCGCGCCGGGCCAGCGGCTCGGAGATCTCCTTGACGGCGATGACCGCCCCCTGGAACCGCACGAAGCGCACCACGTGGCGGGAGATGCCCCGGGGGAGCGCGGCCAGGTGCTTCTCCGGCCACTCCTCGAGCGGCACCTCCCACGGGAGGTCGAGCATCGCCGGGTCGAGCTTGATCGCGCTGATGTCGAGCGGCATACCAGCAAGCGTAGGCCCGTCGTGTCTCCCCCCGCACCGGGCGTCGTGAGTGGTTGCTCTCCTCTCCACCGGGCGTCGTGGGTGGTTGCTCTGGTTCGCACCGGGCGTCGTGGGTGGTTGCTCTGGTTCGCACCGGGCGTCGTGGGTGGTTGCTCTGGTTCGCACCGGGCGTCGTGGGTGGTTGCTCTGGTTCGCACCGGGCGTCGTGGGTGGTTGCTCTCCTCCCCACCGGGCGTCGTGAGTGGTTGCTCACGTCGCTCCGAGCCGCGCACACCGTCACTCGGCGCGTGGCAGCAGCGGGAGCCTGCGGAACTCTCCCTCCCACCTGACCCAGCCGGTGAAGGGCCGCGACAGCGCTCTGGACCGGGCGGCGTTGATGCGCTGGGCGACGACCTCCGGGGTGTGCATGGCCTCCTCGGTCATCCAGCGCGCGACCTCCAGACCCAGCCGCTCGATGCGTCCTTGGCGAACCGCCTCGGCCGCGAGGACCGACCGGGCCACCTGCTCACCGGTTTCCGCCGTCGCTCCCAGTCGGTACTTGCCCTGACCGTCGCACTCCGTGGCCACCTGCTCGTGGTCCAGGAGGCCGTCGAGCCGGGCGACGAAACGGAACTGCTCGTCATACAGCTCGACCTGGGGGATGGGCTGCGGAAGCTCGGCCAGGTGGATGACGCCGGCGGAGTATGCCTCGCCCCAGCTCTCGCGACGCTCGTCCAGCAGGTCGATGACCTGGAGCGCCCTGGGTCGGCCGACCCAGCGCCGCTGGGTGTCGAGGACGGCCCGGACCTCCCGGGCTGTGACCGTCGACGCGCGCACCGCCTCGTCGAGCATGGCCAGAGCGTGCGGGAGGCGTCGTGTGCGCAGGATGTCGGCGCAGGTCTGGGCGATCGTGGTCGTGCGCATCCCGTCCACGGTCGTGACGGGGACGTCGATCGTGTCCGTGTGGTGGATCGTCACGCCAGGGAGCCGCCGCGAGCTCGGTGCGTCCTCGACGCGCACCAGCTCCACGTCGGCGTGCGGGGAGATGACCAGCGGCAGGTCGTGCACCATCCCTCCGCTCGCATGGCTGGCGACGCACCCGGGGTGATCGAGCAGAGCCTCCCGCAGTCGTTGCAGGTGGTGCCGCCGCGTGAGCTCCCAGCGCTCCCCCTCGGGAAGGGCGACTCCGGCCGCGGCATACCAGCCGCGGCGTAGGCGCACGACCCGACCGCTGCCGACGAGGTGACGCAGCTGCTGACGCGACAGGCCGAGACCCAGCGCATCGGCATACCGGAAAGGGGTCAGGGGGAGGTCGGTGAGCGTCGCCATCCGGTCACGTTGGGGGCGTCGGCACTCCGTTCGCCAGGGACGCGCGACGATCTGTGGACGGGTGCGGGCAGCCACGGACCGTGTGGACAGCGTGGGCAACCACTCGCGGCGCTCGGTGGGGTGGTGGGTAACCATTGGCGGCGCTCGGTGGGGTGGTGGGTAACCATTGGCGGCGCTCGGTGGGGATAGGGGGCGCGCCCGGACCCGGACGCGGCGAGGCCGCCCGCCCCGGGGTGGGGCGGACGGCCTCGGTATGCCGTGCGGCTCGTCGCGGGCGGGTCAGCCGCTGATGCGCTCGCCGGACTCGGCGTTGAAGAGGTGCACGTGGTCGCCCTTGGGGGTGAAGTGCACGATCTCGCCCTTCTTCGGCGGGGTGCGGCCGTCGACGCGGGCGATGAACGGCTTGTCGGTGGCGCCGGCGCCGGGCAGCTCGCCGTAGATGTAGGCGTCGGCGCCGAGCTCCTCGACGACGTCGATCTCGATCGGCAGTCCGCGGCCGGAGTCGGACAGGTCGACGTCCTCCGGGCGGACCCCGAGCACCAGCTCGTTGCCGGCCTTGGCGAGGATGTCGCGCTCCACCGGGTGGACGTAGTCACCGAGCTTGATGCCGCCGTCGGCGACCGGCACGGTCATGAGGTTCATGGCCGGGGAGCCGATGAAGCCGGCGACGAAGACGTTGTTCGGGTGGTCGTACATGTGCCGCGGGCTGTCGCACTGCTGCAGGATGCCGTCCTTGAGGACCGCCACGCGGTCGCCCATCGTCATGGCCTCGACCTGGTCGTGGGTGACGTAGACGGTGGTGACGCCGAGGCGGCGCTGCAGCGAGGCGATCTGCGTGCGCGTCTGCACGCGCAGCTTGGCGTCGAGGTTCGACAGCGGCTCGTCCATGAGGAAGACCTGCGGCTGGCGGACGATGGCGCGGCCCATGGCGACGCGCTGACGCTGACCACCGGAGAGCGCCTTCGGCTTGCGCTCGAGGTAGGCCTCCAGGTCGAGGATCTTGGCCGCCTCCTCGACGCGCTCGCGGATCTCGCTCTTGGACTTGCCGGCGATCTTGAGCGCGAAGCCCATGTTGTCGGCCACCGTCATGTGCGGGTAGAGCGCGTAGTTCTGGAACACCATCGCGACGTCACGGTCCTTGGGCGGCATGTGGGTGACGTCCTTGTCGCCGATGAGGATGCGACCGCCGTTCACCTCCTCCAGCCCGGCGAGCATGCGCAGGGAGGTGGACTTGCCGCAGCCGGACGGGCCGACGAGGACGAGGAACTCGCCGTCGGCGATCTCGATCTCGAGCTCGTCGACCGAGGGGGTGTCCGCCCCGGGGTAGATACGCGTGGCCTTGTCGTAGGTCACCGTTGCCATGATCAGCTCCTTCACCGGCAGGTACGTGCCGGACGATCCGTTGTAAAGGACGGACCCGGCGCCGGTCGGCACCGGATCATCTCCGGGCGGCGGGGTGGCGGTGGTATGCCGTCAGCAGGCGCCGTTGCCGGTGACGGGCGTCACGTTAGCAGATCGTGATCTGCCCATCCCTTGCAAGTTCTTGCAAAGATGCGGCGCGTGCTTGCATACTTGCCGCAACGGTCGTCGACCCCCACCCTGCACGATGACGACCGCGGCATCGTCGCCGCTCCTCGAGCAGCGCCGGGCCGGTGACCTCACCACTGTTCGAAGGAGAACCATGAAGCGCACCACCGGTGCTGTAGCCATCACCAGCGCGGCGGCGCTGCTGCTGTCCGCCTGCGGCGGCGACTCGGGCGAGGAGACCGCCGACGCCGGCTCGTCCGCCGAGGAGACCGCCGCGGAGGACGACGCCGCAGCCGAGGATGAGGCCGCCGAGGACGAGGAGGCCGCGGGCGACGACGCCGCCTCCACCGAGGCCCCCGTCCGCGACGAGAACGCCGAGCTCGTCATCTGGTCCGACGACGTCCGCGCCCCGATCCTCACCGAGTGGGCCGAGCAGTTCGGCGAGGAGTACGGCATCACCACGCAGGTGCAGGTCGCGACCGACGTCCGGCAGCAGTTCAAGGACGCCGCCAACGTCGACCAGGGCCCGGACATCGTCGTCGGCGCCCACGACTGGCTGGGCGAGTTCGTCCAGAACGGCATCGTGGAGCCGGTCCAGATGTCCTCCGACACCCAGGAGCTGTTCACCGAGGAGTCGATCGAGGCCACGCAGTTCGACGGCCAGATCTACGGCGTGCCCTACGCCACCGAGTCCCTCGGCCTCATCCGCAACACCGCCCTGGCCCCCGACGCCCCCGCCACCATGGAGGAGCTGGCCTCTTTCGGCAACGAGCTCGTCGACGCCGGCGACGCCGACCAGGCCTTCGTCACCCCGGTGAGCAACGTCGGTGACGCCTACCACGCCTACCCCTACCTGTCCGCCTACGGCGGCGGCATCTTCGGCAAGAACGAGGACGGCGGTTGGGACCCCGACAACGTCATCGTCGGCTCCGAGGAGACCATCCAGGGCGGCGAGAAGATCGCCTGGATGGCCGAGGAGGGCCTGCTCAACGTCAACGTCGACTTCCCGACCATGGAGTCGCTGTTCGCCGAGGGCCGCACCCCCTACATGGTGGCCGGCCCCTGGGCGATCCCCAACGTCGAGGGCGCCGAGATCGACTACGCCATCGACCCGATCCCGGACTTCGAGGACGGCGGCCAGACCGTGCCGTTCCTCGGCGTCCAGATGTTCTACGTCGCCTCCGGCGCGCAGAACCCCACCCTGGCGCAGGAGTTCGTCAACACCTACGTGCCGACCGAGGAGATGCAGCTCGCGCTCTTCGAGGCCGGCCAGCGCCCGCCGGCCCTGAAGTCGGCTCTGGAGACCGTCGCCGCCGAGGACGACGACATCCAGGCCTGGGCGGACGCCGGCGAGGGTGCCACGCCGATGCCGAACATCCCCGCGATGAACGCGGTGTGGCAGCCCCTGGGCCAGGCGACCTCCGACATCGTCGGTGGCGCCGACCCCGCCGAGCGCCTCGAGGCCGCTCAGGAGGAGATCGTCTCCAACATCGGCCGCTGAGCCGTCCCTCGACCCTCGGTCCGGCGGCGCGGACGCTGTCCCGCCGCCGGGCCGAGGCCCCCAGCACGAACCCGCAGCACGGACCCCCAGCACGACCCTGAGCGCCACGCTCCCGAGCACCCCGAACGGCCGACGGCCGCAGTCAGAGAGGGACGACGATGTCCGAGACACGGAGCAGCGACGTGGATGCCGCGCTGCACAACCTCGAACCCAGCGGTGAGCACCTCGAGTTCAGCTCGCGCACCCCGATCTGGGTGCAGGTGGTCAAGTGGGGGCTGATCCTGCTGACCCTCGCCGTGCTGGGCTGGATGGCCCAGCAGGTCATCGAGGCCGGCTACTGGATCATGGTCAGCCTTATCGGCTTCATCGCTCTGTGCGTCATCGCCGTCTACGCCACCAGGCGCGCCATCCCCGCGAAGTACCTCTTCCCCGGTGTCCTGCTCATGCTGCTGCTGCAGATCTGGCCGCTGCTCTACACCGTGC
This sequence comes from Serinicoccus chungangensis, assembly GCF_006337125.1. GTDB lineage: Bacteria > Actinomycetota > Actinomycetes > Actinomycetales > Dermatophilaceae > Ornithinicoccus > Ornithinicoccus chungangensis. The sequence continues at coordinate 2,756,491 of NZ_CP040887.1, read as the reverse complement.
AGATCTCCTTCACCAACTTCGGCGACGGACACATCAGCACCAAGGAGGAGGCGGTCGCCTCGATCGTCGCCAACTCGGTGCGGGAGGTCGAGGGCAGCAGCCGGTATGCCCTCAACATCGCTGTCCCGGAGGGCACCGACGTGGCCACCGGGGACCTCGCCTACCTGCTCACCGACGCCGAGGGCACCTACTACGTCGGCACCCTCGAGGGCCTGGAGGAGCTGCCTGCCGAGGGGGTCGAGGCCAGCCCGACCGGCCGCATCATCTCCGCCCCCGGCTGGACCACGCTGACCCCGCAGCAGGTCAACGAGCGGTCCGACGACCTGGCCGACTTCGGGGTGCCGGTCTTCGACGAGTCGGGGGAGCAGACGGCCGGCATCCGGCAGGTCGGGCTGTCCGAGGCCTTCATCGGCACCCCGACCCGGGTCTACGACGAGGAGGCCGACACCATCACCGACACCGTGACGGGCACGGTCTACGTCGCCGAGGACGCCAACTTCGTCCCGGAGGGCGGCGAGGGGGCTGCGCTGCCGCAGGGGTGGCGGGAGTTCGTCGGGTTCGAGAACTACACCAACGCCTTCACCAACGCCACCCTGCGCGAGGGGCTGACCAAGGTCTTCGTCTGGAACGTCTTCTTCGCGGCCTTCACCGTCGTCGCGACCTTCCTGCTGGGCATGGCGATCGCGCTGCTCATGAATGACGAGCGGCTCAAGGGCAAGGGCCTGTACCGCTCGATCCTCATCCTCCCCTACGCCCTGCCGATCTACGTGACGGCGCTGGTCTGGGCGTCGATGTTCAACCAGGACTTCGGCCTCATCAACAACCTCTTCGGGCTGGACATCAACTGGCTCGGCAACGCGTGGTGGGCAAGGGTCGCGGTGCTCATCACCAACCTCTGGCTGGGCTTCCCCTACTGGTTCATCGTCTGCACCGGCGCGCTCCAGGCCATCCCGAGCGACGTCAAGGAGGCGGCGGCCATCGACGGCGCCGGGGCCTTCGCCACGGTCCGGCGGGTCATCATGCCGCTGCTGCTGGTGGCGGTCGGGCCGCTGATGATCGCGTCCTTCGCCTTCAACTTCAACAACTTCGGGCTCATCTGGCTGCTCACCGAGGGCGGGCCGTTCGTCGGCGGGCAGAGCTCCATCGGCTCGACCGACCTGCTCATCACCCTGGCCTACCGACTGGCGCTGGGCGGGGCCTCGCCCAACTTCGGCTTCGCCTCGGCCATCTCGGTGGTCATCTTCTTCCTGGTGGCCACCATCAGCTACTTCGGCTTCACCCGTACCGCGGCGCTCGAGGACGTGAACTGACATGACTTCTCCCCAGGACCCCACCAGCAGCACCCTCGGGTCGGTCGACGCGCACGGCAGCGACCGGGGCCGTGGCGGACGGCTCGGCACAGCCGCGTCCGACGTCTACACCGTGACCCGCAAGTCCCGGCGCACCTCCTTCCGGGCGGTGTGGTGGCGGCACGCGCTGGCGCTGCTGGCGCTGGCCTTCGCCCTCTTCCCGATCGTCTTCATCGTGTCCTCCGCGTTCAACAACGCGGGCACCCTGTCGACCTCGGGCCTGCTCCCGACCCGGTTCGGGCTGCGCAACTTCGACGCCCTCTTCAACGACGCCGCGCGCCCCTACTGGACGTGGTACAAGAACTCGCTCATCATCTGCGGGGTCGCCACCGTGGCGACGCTGGTCCTGGGAGCAGCGGCGGCCTACGCCTTCTCGCGGTTGCGCTGGACGGGCCGCCGGTTCGGCCTGCTCTTCATCCTGCTGGTGCAGATGTTCCCCGCGCTGCTGGCCTTCGTCGCGCTCTACATCACCTTCGCCACCGTCGGCGAGGTCATCCCGCAGATCGGCCTCAACACCCTGTGGGGCCTGCTGCTCGTCTACCTCGGCGGGGCGATGGGCGCCAACATCTGGCTGTTCAAGGGCTACTTCGACACCATCCCCAAGGAGCTGGACGAGGCGGCCAAGATCGACGGCGCCAGCCACGCCCGGGTGTTCTTCACCATCATCCTCCCGCTGGTGACGCCCATCCTCGCGACCGTCGGCATCCTCGCCTTCGTCGGGCTGTGGGGCGAGTTCCTGCTGGCCAGCATCTTCCTCACCGACGCGGACAACCAGACCCTGGCGGTCGGCCTCTACGCCACCCGCAACGCCGACCAGAACAGGTACTTCGGCCAGTTCGTGGCCGGCGCCCTGCTCGCCTCCCTGCCGGTGGTGCTGGTCTACCTCAGCCTCCAGCGCCTGCTCATCGGCGGCATGACCGCAGGTTCGGTCAAGTGAGCCGGGCGGTCGATCCTCACCACGACGGGTCACCGCTCTACGTCAGCGACCAGCACCCCGCGCCCGGCGCGGTGGTGTCGGTGCGGGTGCGGGTGCCCCGTGCCGCGGCGGTGGGCGCCGTGCACGTGCGCACCACCCCGGACGGCGAGCAGTTCTTCACCGACGCCCGGGTCGTGCACCGGACCGAGGACGAGGAGTGGTGGCAGGGCGAGGTCACCTGCCACAACCCGGTGACGACCTACCGCTTCCTGCTGCAGAGCGACGCGGAGGGCGTGCCGGCATACCGCTGGCTCAACGGCACCGGCGTGCACCTGCGCGACGTGCCCGACACCAGCGACTTCCGCCTCGTCACCCACGCGCCGCCGCCGGACTGGGCGCAGCGCGCGGTCGTCTACCAGGTCTTCCCGGACCGGTTCGCCCGCGACGAGGCGGTGGAGCCGGTCGGCGACCCCGGCGGCCCCCGCACGGACCTGCCCGACTGGGCGGTCCCGGCCCGCTGGGACGACCCGGTCGCGACCGGCCGGGGGGAGAACCCGGCGCAGGTCTTCGGCGGGACCCTCGACGGCGCCCGGGAGCGGCTGGACCACCTCGTCGACCTCGGCGTCGACGTGCTCTACCTCACCCCCGTCTTCCCGGCCCGCTCCAACCACCGCTACGACGCCTCGACCTTCGAGGCGGTCGACCCCGTGCTCGGCGGCGACGCGGCGCTGCTGCGGCTGCAGGAGGCGGCGCACGGGCGCGGCATCCGGGTCATGGGCGACATCACGACCAACCACACCGGCGACGCGCACGAGTGGTATGCCGCCGCGCGCCAGGACCCCGAAGGCGAGTTCGCGTCGTGGTACGTCCGCGACGGCGGCCGACCGGGGGAGTGGGTGACCTGGCTGGGCGTGGAGAGCCTGCCCAAGCTGGACCACGCCAACCCCGCGCTGCGGGCCCGGCTCACCGAGGGGCCCGAGTCGGTCATCGAGCGGTGGCTGGGCGAGGGGCGCGGCTTCGACTCCTGGCGGGTCGACGTGGCCAACATGACCGGGCGCTACAAGGGCAGCGACCTCACCCACCAGGTGGCGCGGGAGACCCGGGCCGCGGTGGACCGGGCGACCGGCGGCCAGGGCCTGCTCGTCGCCGAGCACACCCACGACCACAGCCGGGACGTCGACGGCGACGGCTGGCACGGGGTGATGAACTACTCCGGCTTCACCCGGCCGGTCTGGACCTGGCTGCGGGCGGCGGACTTCGCGCCGAAGTTCCTCGGCAGCCCGCTGCAGGTGCCCCGGCTCGGGGCCGAGCTCGTCGCCGAGACGATGCGCGACTTCTGCTCCATCGTGTCGTGGCGGGCGTGGACCCACTCGATGACCCTCGTCGGCTCGCACGACACCACCCGCGTGCGCACCCTCGTCGGCGACGACAGGGAGCAGGTGCAGGTCGCTGCAGGGCTGCTGCTGACGCTGCCCGGGATCCCGATGATCACCTACGGCGACGAGATCGGGATGCCCGGCGACTTCGGGGAGGACGGCCGCCGGCCGATGCCCTGGGGGTCGCGCGACGCCGACGACGGGCTGTGGGACGCGAGGCTCGCCGAGCACTACCGCGCCCTCATCGCCCTGCGGCACGACTGCCCCGCGCTCTGGGGCGGCGGGATGCGCTGGCTCTATGCTGAGGGTGACGTCATGGTCTTCCTGCGGGAGCACCCGGAGCAGACGGCCCTCGTGCACGTCGCGCGGGCGGCGCACGACGACGTCGAGATCCCGGCCGCCCAGGTGGCCGGAGCAGGGGCCGCGCAGGGCCGGACACCGCAGACCGCGGGGCTCGACGTGACCGGGAGGGGCGTGCGGCTGAGCGCGCCCGGCCCGACCGTGCAGGTGTGGACCTGGGCGACCGACGCACCGGCCTGGGAGCCGGTGCCCGAGACCTACCGAGGTGGTTGGTGAGCAGCACATCTACCCCCGTGCGCCCCGGGGCCGGTGACGGCACGGGCAGCTCGCGCGGCCGCCTCGCCGACCTCGCGGCCTACGCCGGGGTGAGTGAGGCGACCGTCAGCCGGGTGCTCAACGACAAGCCGGGCGTGGCGGTGGCCACCCGGCAGGCGGTGCTCACCGCGGTGGACGTCCTCGGCTACGAGCGGCCCAGCAAGCTGTCGCGCAACAGCGCCGGCCTGGTCGGGCTCATCACCCCCGAGCTCACCAACCCGGTCTTCCCGATGTTCGCCCAGTCGATCGAGACGCAGATGGCGGCGGCGGGCTTCACCCCCGTGCTCTGCACGCAGACGCCCGGCGGGGTGCACGAGGACGAGTACGTCCAGATGCTGCTGGACCGTGGCGTCTCGGCCATCGTCTTCGTCAGCGGCTACCACGCCGACTCCCGGGCCGACGTCGACCGCTACACCGCGCTGCGCGAGCGGGGGCTGCCCATCGCGCTGGTCAACGGCTACCGCGAGGGCATCCACGCGACCTTCATCAGCCACGACGACCACGCCTCGATGCGGCTGGCGGTGCGGCACCTGCGCGACCTGGGGCATACCCGCATCGGCTTCGCGACCGGGCCGGCGCGCTACGTCCCCGTGCAACGGAGGATCGAGGGCTTCCGCGAGGCGATGGCCGACCTCGACGGGCACGACGGGGTCGACCTCGACGAGCTCATCTGCACGACGCTCTTCTCGGTCGAGGGCGGTGCGGCCGCGGGGCGTCACCTCATTGAGGCCGGGGCGACCGGGATCGTCTGCGGCTCGGACGTCATGGCGCTCGGTGTCGTGCGCGCGGCGACGCAGCTGGGGCTGAGCGTGCCAGGGGACCTGTCGGTGGTCGGCGGCGACGACGTGCCGTTCATGACCTTCGTCGACCCGCCGCTGACGACGGTGCGGATGGACGTCATGGGGATGGCCGCGGCGGCGGTCACCGCCGTGCTCGAGGAGATCGCGGGGGAGCCGGTGGACCGCCGGGAGTACCTCTTCGACCCCGAGCTCATCCTGCGGGAGTCCACCGGGCCGGTCCGGCAGTGAGAGCGCTCACCGACCGCTGAGAGCAACCATGCGCGACGCTCGGTGGGTCGGAGGGCAACCATGCGCGGCGCTCGGTGGGCCGGGGGGCAACCATGTGCGGCGCTCGGTGGGCCGGGGGGCGGCTCAGCGCGCGGTGGCCTCGCGACGGGCGGCGACGAGGGCCTCGAGCAGGCCCACCATGGCCTCCTCGTCCGCCACCCGGAAGCGCGCCTGCGTCTCGCCGTCGCCGACGCGCACGGTCAGCCGGCGCGCCGCACGGTCGGCGTCCGCGTCGTCCGCCAGGGCCTCGAAGCCGTGCTCGTCGGTGAGGTCGTCACCGGCGTAGAACACCGCCTCCGCGCCCACCTCGTCGGCCAGGGCCACCAGGGCGACGCCCTTGCCGACGTGCGCGACCGCGAGCTCGACGACGCCCTTGCCGGGCGTCACCTCCAGCGAGGTGTGCCGTGCGCCCAGCTCCCGGGCCGCGTCGAGGGCGGCCTGGGCCTCGTCCTCGGGCAGGCCCCGGGTGTGCACGACCCGGCCGGCCGGCTTGTCCTCGACGCGCAGGCCCGGGTGCTCCTCGCGCAGCGTCGCCAGCTCGTCGTCGAGGGTCGCCAGCAGCGCCTGCTGGTCGTCGTCCAGCGCCAGGCCGCCCTCGGCGCGGGAGTCCTCGGCGCCGTGGCTGCCGACGAGCACGAGCGGGCCGTCGTGGTCCGCCCCGGAGAGCTCGCGCAGGGGCTCGAGCGCGCGCCCGCTGACCAGGGCGACCGTCGTGCCGGGGAGCTCGGCGAGGGAGGTGAGGGCGGGCATACCTCCGTCGACCGGGCGGGAGTCCATCGGGTCGACGACCAGCGGCGCGAGGACGCCGTCGAAGTCGGTGGCGACGAGCACCCGGTCGTGGGCGGCGAAGTCGGCGAGCGCCTCGACGAGGGCGGCGTCGAGCGCCGCCGGGTCGCTCACGCCTCGCCCCTGGCGGCGCTGCGCGACGGACGCTCCGGCGCCGACTCCAGGCTGCTGAGGAAGTCCTGCGCCCACGTCTGCACGTCGTGCGTGCGCACGCGGCGGCGCAGCGCCTTCATTCGGCGCTCCTTCTCCGCGGGCTCGTCGCTGATCGCCCGCAGGATGGTCTCCTTGAGTCCCGTGATGTCGTGCGGGTTGCACTGGTAGGCCTGCGGCATCTCCTGCGCGGCACCGGTGAACTCGGAGAGCACGAGGGCGCCCTTGCCGTCGTGACGGGCGGTGACGTACTCCTTGGCGACGAGGTTCATCCCGTCGCGCAGCGGGGTGATGAGCATGACGTCGGCGACCTGGTAGAGCGCCGCCATCTCCTCGCGCGGGTAGGACTGGTGCAGGTAGTGGATCGCGGTCGCGCCGAGGTGCGAGACGTCGCCGTTGATCCGCCCCACGGTGCCCTCGATCTGCTCGCGCAGGGTGCGGTAGGCCTCGACCCGCTCCCGGCTCGGGGTGGCCACCTGGATGAAGGTCACCTCGTCGGGGGAGATGGACCCGTCGTCGTAGAGCTCGCCGATGGCCCGCAGCCGGTGCCGGATGCCCTTGGTGTAGTCGAGCCGGTCGACGCCGAGGAGCACGACCTTCGGGTTGCCGAGCGAGGCGCGGATCTCCTCGGCGCGCTCCTGGACGACCTCGGAGTCCGCGAGCTCGCGGAAGCCGGCCGCGTCGATGGAGATCGGGACGCCGGCCGCGCGCACCGTCCGGGGGGCGCCGCCCAGGCGGTCGTCGTCGGCACCGGCCCACTCGATCTTCTCCCCCTTGGTGGTGGCGCCGAGGACGGCGCGGCAGGAGCGGCCGAAGTTGCGGGCGTCGTCGGGCCGCTGGAAGCCGAGGAAGTCGGCGCCGAGCAGGCCGCGCAGGATGCTCTCCCGCCACGGGAGCTGGGCGAAGAGCTCGACCGGCGGGAAGGGGATGTGGTCGAACCAGCCGATCCGCAGGTCGGGGCGTCGGTCCCGGACCAGGGCCGGGACGAGCTGGAGCTGGTAGTCGTGGATCCATACGGTCGCGCCCTCGGCGGCGACTTCGCACACGGCCTCGGCGAACCGCTGGTTGATCTCGCGGTAGCAGGTCCACCAGGAGCGGTGGAAGGTCGGCGGGACGATGACGTCGTGGTAGAGCGGCCACAGCGTGTCGTTGGAGAAGCCCTCGTAGTAGTCGGCGAGCTCCTTGGTCGACAGCGGCACCGGGTGCAGGCGCAGCTTGCCCTCGTCGAAGGGCTCGGGTGCCTCGCCGGGGAAGCCGGCCCACCCCACCCAGGCGGCGCTGCCCTCCCAGCCGCGCATCACCGAGTCCATGGCGGTCACCAGCCCGCCCGGGGCGGTGCGCCACTCGGTGCTGCCGTCGGGGTTGGTGTGCTGGTCCACCGGCAGCCGGTTGGCCGCGATGACGAAGTCGTACCTGGCGCTCGAGCCCATGGACATACCTCCAGGTGCGTGGTCCGTGTGGTCGTGGTCAGCCTACGAGGTGCGCGGACCGCACGCCGGGGGAACCAGACCCCACCCTCGCACGTTCTTCCCCGGAACCGGCCCTGGCGCCGGCGGCTTCGCGCGCGTGCGCCACACCGGGGTCGCCCGCCAGACATCTGAGATCCAGGAAGAGCCCCTACCGTGGAACCTGTGACCACCGAGATGCCGCGCTCGAGCCACCCGGACCTGACCCGCCCGGTGCCCTCCCGCGGCGGCTCCGCGAGCACCGAGCAGATCGTCGTCCCGCGACGGCTCGGACCGTGGACGCTGCAGGAACGCATCGGTGAGGGGGGTATGGGGGTCGTCTGGCGGGCGAGCGACGAGCGTGGTCGCGAGGTCGCCATCAAGGTGCTGCGCAGCCACATCGCCCACGACGACGGCGCTCGCGAGCGGCTGCGGCGCGAGGTCCACACGCTGGCGCGGGTCCACCACCCGCGGGTGGCGGCGGTGATCGACGCCGACGTCGACGGGCCGGCGCCCTACATCGTCACCGAGTACGTCCCCGGGCGACCTCTCGACGTGGTCATCGAGGAGCGCGGCGGTCTCGGGCGGGAGCCGCTGCTGCGGCTGGCCCGGGGCCTGGCGGACGCGCTGCAGGCGATCCACGGGGTCGGCATCGTGCACCGGGACCTCAAGCCGGGCAACGTCCTGCTGGTGGGGGAGGGCGAGCAGCTGGACCCGGTGGTCATCGACTTCGGCATCGCCCAGGTGGCCGACGACGTGCGGCTCACCTCGACCGGGCTCGTCATGGGGACGCCGGGCTATCTCTCGCCCGAGCTCGTGGACGGTGGCGACATCACCGAGGCGACGGACTGGTGGGGCTGGGCCGCGTGCCTGGCCTTCGCCGCGTCGGGGCACCCGCCCTTCGGGCGCGGGCCGATGACCGTGGTCCTCGACCGCGTCGTGCGGGGGAGGGTGCAGCTGGACGGGGTGGACCCCGATCTCGCGCCGCTGCTCGCCCTGGCGCTGTCGCCGAAGCCCTCGTGGCGGCCGGACGCCGGTGAGGTGCTCGAGGCGGTGGAGCTTTATGCCCGGGGCCAGGACGTCACCGGTGCGCTGCCCCGGGTGCCGCAGGACGCGGCGGGGGACGGGGGTGCTGACCGGGGTGCCGACGCGACCCAGGTGCAGCGCGTCCCCGGGGCGTCGTGGGCCGCGCCGGCCGCGGGCGCTGCTGCCGTGACCGGGCCTGCCGCGGCCAGGCCTGCCGCGGACGCGACTGCTGCGGACGCGACCCGGGCGACGCCGCGCGGGCCGCAGACCCGGCAGGCCCCGGTGCGCCGGCTCGACCCGACCCGGGCCGCGCCGAGCGGCCCGCAGACCCGGGAGTGGGACGGCCGGGCGGCCGGTGCCTACGCCGGAGCGGCAGGCGTCGAGGCTCGGACGCGGGAGCCGCAGCAGTGGCCGGCGGACCAGCGCGAGGCGCAGCGCTGGGCCCGGAACGGCCAGCGGGACGGTTCTCCCCGGACCTCCTCCGCCGAGCCGTCGCCGCACCAGCCGAGCGCCTACCCGCCGCCGGACCAGCCGAGCACCTACCCCAACGGCGGCGCCGGGGGTGAAGTGACGGCATACCCCGAGGGAGCGGAGCGACCCAGCCCGCTGGACCCGCAGCGCCAGCCCGACCCGCGCATCGGGCGCAGCGCGCGGCGGGGGACCCTCGCGGCGATGCTCGTCGGCTTCACCGCGGTCGCCGCCGCGGCGCCTCTGCTGGCCTGGGGGCTGTATGCCGCGTGGGGCGTGGTCGCGCGCACCGTGGACCGGTCGCTGACCGGGCTCGTCCTGCGGCGGCACCAGACGGGCCCGCGCCCCAGCGACGTGCCCATGGCCGTGCTGGCCTCGCCGTGGCACCTGCTCACCGCGGTCCTCGCGACGATGCTGTCCCTGCTGCTGCCGCTCGCCATCGCCGGGGTGGTGGCGATGGTCATGTCCGGGCTGCTGACGACGACCGAGATCGCGCCGGGGGTGGGCTTCGCCCACCCGGTGGCCGTGGGCGCCGGCTCGCTCGTCGGCGGCTGGCTCGGCTGGTGGGGGCTCGGGAGCACCTCGCTGCGGCGCGGGTCGCGGACCGTCGTGCGCGGGATCGTGCCGCTGGGGGTGCCGACGATGGTGCTCGTGACGCTGTGCCTGGTGGGTGGGGCCGGCCTGGCGTACTGGTCGCTGGTGGACGGCGACATGGTGTCCTGGTGGCCGTTGCCCGGCGGGGCGAGCCCGTGGGACTACCTGCCGTTCGGGGTGCGCTGAGGGGGCTCCGGCGAGCAGCGGTATACCGCCACTTGCGTCACACGTGACTCATTGCGTCACGTGAGACTCGTCACATTGGGCTTCCCAGGCGTGTCGCCTTGACCTAACGTGGACCGGGCGCCTCGTCCCAGGTGCCATATTCGCCCCAGACGGAAGGACCCTTCCATGGCCCGCCACGCCCGCCACCGCGCCGCCCGCACGGGTGCCGCCCTGCGTCGAGCCGGGCAGGCCACGCTCGCCGGCACCGCCTCCCTCGCCTCGGTCGGGCTCACCGCCCAGGGTGCCGCCGCCGACGACCACAACGTGTGGGACCGGGTCGCGGCCTGCGAGTCCAGCGGCAACTGGAGCATCAACAGCGGCAACGGCTTCTACGGCGGCCTGCAGTTCTGGCACCCGACGTGGAAGGGCTTCGGCGGCCAGGAGTTCGCCGGCTACGCCCACCAGGCCAGCAAGGCCGAGCAGATCACCGTGGCGCAGCGCGTGCTGCGGGTGCAGGGGCCGGGCGCCTGGCCGGTGTGCTCGGTGCGCGCCGGGCTGACCATGCAGAACGGCCTCGAGCCCTACGGGGGAGGCAGCTCCCCGGCTCCCTCGCCGGCGCCCGCACCGGACCCCGAGCCGCAGCCCGACCCCACCCCGCCCCCCGGTGCGGCGACCACGTGGACCGTGACCGCCGGCGCCGGCGCCAACATCCGCTCCGGCCCGGGCACGAGCTACGGCGTCATCGGCGGCGCCGCGAAGGGCACCCGCTTCCAGGGCGCGGCCAGCAACGGCTGGGTCAAGCTCGAGGGGCGCTCCGGCTGGATCAGCGCCAGCATCATGAGCCCGGGCGGCGACAACGGCGGCGGGGGTGGCGGCGGTGGCGGCGGCAGCGCCTCCGACATGGCGCCGCTCGTGACCGACGGCATCCGCGGCCCGCTGACCACCAAGGCGGTCCAGCGCTGGGTCGGCGTCGCCGAGACCGGCGCGTGGGACACCCGGACCATCAAGGCCGTGCAGGCCAAGGTCGGCACCGGTGTCGACGGCGTGTGGGGCCCGAAGTCGCAGGCAGCGCTGCAGAACTACATCGGCGTCTCCCGGGACGGCTCGACCTACATGAACCACCGCACGGTCGTCGGCCTGCAGAAGTGGCTCAACAGCAACGTCATCGGCTGAGACGGGTAGCATAGACGCGCCGTCCGGCCTCCGGGCCGGACGCGCTGGCGTGGCGCAATTGGTAGCGCACCTGTCTTGTAAACAGGTGGTTGAGGGTTCGAGTCCCTTCGTCAGCTCTGAAACACACTGTGCTGCAACGGATTTAGGCCTGACTGCCTCCAGTCGAAGCATCTGCGGCAAGAGCAGGTGGCCTATGCCTTGCCGGGCTCCTGACCTGCGCTTTTGTTGATGAAGGGCCCGTACGACTTCCTGGAGACCCTCAGGTCTTGATGCACGTATGCTGCACGGCCCGCCGTCCAGAGTTCTGCATGTCTTGGGTCCGACGTTCGGGCGGAGCGCAGCGCGGCGGGTTCGCTCGTGCTGGGTGTCGAGACGTAAGGGCGGTCGGTGAGTCGGCGGCGGTACCGGTGCAGGAACTGCGGGGAGGGGGGCGATGATGGTCTACTCGTCCCCGCCTGGCTCGCCGAGGTTCTTCCAGCGGGCTAGTCCAATGGTTGCCATGCGCCTCGACCTTGGCGCTAGCTCGTGACTGGTTCCAGTCACCGACTCCTGCACGGACAGATCGGACTCATGCCACCCGTCGAGTTCGACAACACGTACTTTCATCACAACCCGGCACCGGCCATCGCCGACGCGTCAGTTCAGAGCCTCCACTGAAACCGGTACGCGACACAGGGTTATGTCCATGGACTTGCGCCCCAGCGTCGCGGCAATCGCTTCCAGGGGCATGCCGCGGTTGATGGCCTGGGTGGCCAGGGTGTTGCGCAATGCCCCGTATCGCGGCTGAGCTGCGAGGGTTCGGCCGGTCGCCGAGGGGACCTGAGCACACTGCCCGCGATTAGCCAATGGGTGGGCCTGAGCTTCACGGGGTAGGCGTAGCCTCGTCGATCTCCTCCCAGTCGGGACCGTCTAGGGCTATGGCCGAGGCCGGGAACAACCCGTTGTCCTCGCGGTCGATGTGGTGGCGCAGGAGATGGTGGAACTCCAGGAACCTGCCGTAGTCGCCGGCTCGGACGGCGGCCAGCTGCTCGTCCAGGGTGGTGTGCTCGGCGCAGAGGCTGTCGATGTGCTCGGTGAACTCGTCCTGGCGGCGCATCACGGAGAACAGCCCGGCCTCCTCGGCGTTCGTGTGTGGGTGGAGCAGCGCGGCGACCTTGTCGCACGCGCCCCGCACCGCCCCCTGGTCGCCCCCCTCGACGGCCCGTCGCAGTTGGCCCGCGGCGTTGATGATCTCGGTGTGCTCGGCCATGAACCTGCCGATCACCTCGATCGACTCGCAACCGCAGTACGTGCACATCAGGCGCTGAGGGTAGAGCGCAGCGTCCACGCCTCGGGGCCGTTCTCGCAGTACGGGTGCGAAACGGCGGTCCCCTTGCTCTGGGCAATCTGCCGCGCGAGGGCGGGGATCTTGACGTCGCCTCCTCGTCGGCAGCCGCTCCCGAGCATCTGGGCAACGTTCACGTCGGTGCGGTCGGTGTGGGTCATGCTCGGCTCCCTCCAGGGTGCTCGGTGGGTGACGGTACTGAGAGTGTGCACCCGCCCTGTGACTGTGTCACGACCACCCGAAGCGCGCGCGCCCGTCTACCCTCGGCCACGCTCTGCTGCTCCTGGGTGCACCTGGGCCCGACGAAACGTCCCTCCGTATCAGGGACCTTCGGCACTGGGCGGCAGCGATGTTCCGGGACAGAGTGAGGTGTCGGTACGGAGTACTTCTGTGTCGACCCACCTTCACCGCTCACGAGAGAAGTCATGCCTCCGCATTGCGACACATTGGATGGACCCGTCGTCACAGCCGCGCGCCGCGCGCTGGAGATGAACGAGGTCGACCTCGTTCTCCCCTACGTGCACGAGTCCGGGGAGTCGGAGGTCAGGGCGGCCTTCGACCGTGCCTCGGGCGCGCGCGGCGCCGGCCGGTCGGCCGATGACCTGGCCGACCTGTACTTCTTCGAGAACGTCGTCCGGATCCACCGCGCGGGGAGGGGGCCACCTACACCGGAGTCAAGCCTGCCGGGCTGTCCGAGGGTCCGGTGATCCCGCTCTCCGAACGAGCCGTGGAGAGTGGCTCGACCTCAGAGGTGTTCGCCTTCCTCGCCGAGGAGCTGCAGGGGGAGCTGACGGCACGCCTCGAGAACGTGAAGGCGCTCGCCGTCGGCGCCGAGGCCTCGGTGCGGGCAGCACGCGCGCATGTCGAGGCCTTGCTCAACTTCGAGGTGTTCACGCACACGATGTTCCTGGCGATGCACGCCGGACCCCACGGCGACGGAACGTCGGGGCACCACGCCCCGGGCCACTGATGCTCGCGCCCTGGAAGGAGCAGGCACTCGACCCCACGCCACACCCAGGGGGTGCGGCCTCACGGATGAACTGGTTGCGCGCTGCCGTGCTCGGAGCCAACGACGGCATCATCTCCACCGCTGGACTGGTCATTGGCGTGGCTGGTGTCTCCAGCGACCGGGGCCCCATCCTGACAGCGGGAACCGCCGGACTGGTCGCGGGTGCGGTCTCCATGGCTCTGGGCGAGTACGTGTCCGTCAGCAGCCAACGCGACACCGAACGGGCGCTGCTGCTGGAGCAGCAGCGTGACCTCGCCGCGGACCCCCAGCACGAGTGCGCCCAGCTCGCGTCCATCTACGAGGGCAAAGGCCTGTCGGCGGCAACAGCATGGACCGTCGCCGAGGAGCTGACCACGCATGACGCCTTCGCCGCACTCGCGGACGCCGACCTGGCCATCGACCCGGACGCGTTGACCAGCCCCTGGCAGGCGTCGCTGGCCTCGGCCCTGTCGTTCACCGGGGGTGCGCTCCTGCCCCTCCTGGCGATCCTGCTCGCCCCTCAAGCGTTCGTCGCGCTGACGACGTTCGTCGTCGTCATCCTCGCGCTGGGGGTGACCGGGACGGTCAGCGCCTCGCTGGGTGGCGCGAAGCGTGGCGTGGCGGCACTTCGCCTGGTGGGCGGCGGTGCGCTGGCCATGGTGGCCACCTATGCCGTCGGCCAGCTCATCGGTGGGGCGCTCACGTGATCGGTTGTCGGCGCCTCACCCGAGCCTGGTCAGGGGAGGGCGACCTCGACGACGCCATCGACGATTCGGACCGGATAGACGGGGACCGGTGTGGTGGCCGGTGGCCCGGTGGGTATGCCGGTGGCCAGGTCGAAGCACGACCCGTGCAACCAGCACTCGACCAGACCACCAGCGACATCTCCCGCGGACAGGGCGACCCGGCCATGGCTGCACTCGTCCAGCAGCGCATAGACAGCCCCCTGACTGCGGGCGATGCACAGCGTCACGTCGCGCACCACGAGACGAATGGCTCCTTCGGCAGGGAGACCGGCCAGGGCCACCGTGGCGCTCCAGGGCCGGGGGGCTTGCCCCGCCGCATCGTCAACGGCGGGCAGCCGCAGTGGCGTCGCGAGCAGACCGCCCTCGTTCTCCCACACCCCGAGGCGGGGCTCTGCCCGGGGTGGTCCGGGACAGTGGGCGTCGTCCGATGTCATGGGGGGCCTTCCGGTGATGTCGTGACGACTGAGAGAACGACCGGAGTCTGGGGCCGCTGGTGCCACAGTAGCTCCATGAGCTGAGGTGAGCGTCGCTCAGAGCCGTGAGCGTCGTGCCCCGCGGCTCGCACCGCGCTGTGGCATAGTTGCCGGCACAGGTTGCCCTGGACCCCGGCGACGTCGCGATCAGTGATGTGAGGCGGCTCCGTGGGTACTGCACACCTCGCTGGTTCGGGTGGACGGATGACGGCAGCGGCGCCGGCTGAGATGCGGGGTCGTCCCTGGCTGATGCTTGTCGTGGCGACGGCTGGGTTCGCGGTGAACTTCTGGGCCTGGGCGTTGCTCAGCCCGTTGGGCCCCATGTTCCGGGACACCGGCGCGCTGGGGGTCCTGGACGAGTCGGACGTTGCCCTGCTGGTCGCCGTTCCGGTGCTGGTCGGGTCGTTCGGGCGCATCGTCGCCGGAGCCCTCACCGACCGCTATGGCGGTCGTGTCATGTTCCCGGCCGTCTCGGGGGTCACGATCCTGCCGGTGCTGTTCATCGCCTTCTTCGCCCTCGACTCCTTCGCGCTGCTGCTTCTCGGCGGCTTCTTCTTGGGTGTCGCCGGCACCGTCTTCGCCGTCGGGGTCCCGTTCGTGAACGCATGGTTCCCGCCGGAGCGGCCCGGCTTGGCCATCGGCATCTTCGGGGCCGGCATGGGAGGGACAGCGATCAGTGCGCTGACCACGGTGCAACTGTTCACGGAGCAGGGCGAGCGGGCCCCCTTCGTGATCACAGCGGTTGTGCTGGCGGTCTACGCCGCGGTGTCGTGGGGAGTGCTCCGCGACGCCCCGGGCAGAACAGTGCCGACGACGGGTCTTCTCACCCGGCTGAGCGCGAACGCCAGGCTCCCCATCACCTGGCAGGCGTGCATCTTGTACGCGGTCGCCTTCGGTGGATACGTCGCCTTCTCGGTCTACCTTCCTGCCTATCTCAAGGTCGCCCACGGACTCACTGCTGCTGACGCCGTCAGCAGGATGGCGGGCTTCGTCCTGGTCGCCGTCGTCCTACGGCCGGTCGGTGGCTGGCTCTCCGACCGGTTCGGGGCGATCCCGGTCCTGGCCGGGTCCTACGGAGTCATCGTCGTCGGTGCCGCGATCTCGGCGGCGACCCCACCGCTCGACGGGGTCGGGACGGTGGCATTCCTGGCCATGGCGGCCGCGCTCGGGGCGGGGAGTGGGGCCACCTTCGCCCTGATAGCCGCCGTGACGGATCCGAGCCGGGTGGGTGGAGTGACGGGACTGGTCGGAGCGGCCGGTGGCCTGGGCGGCTTCCTGCCTCCCCTGCTCATGGGCTTCGTCTACGGCCGCACGGAGTCGTACGCCATCGGGCTGCTCCTGCTGTCGATCACCGCTGCCCTCACCCTTGCGCTCACCTTGACCGTCGTCCGCCGCACAGCACACAGACAGGTATCACGATGACCAGCGACATTGGTATGGACGGCCCGGTGGCCGACGCCCTCGTGCGCAGCCGGCGGTTCTTCACGCGCGGCCACCTCTCCGAGGATCTGCGGACGCTCACGCATACCGGCGGGCGGGAGGCCGACGACTTCTACCGGGACCGGTGGAGCCATGACAAGGTGGTGCGCTCAACCCATGGGGTGAACTGCACGGGGTCGTGCTCGTGGAAGGTATACGTCAAGGACGGCATCATCACCTGGGAGACGCAGCAGACCGACTACCCGTCCGTCGGCCCGGATTCTCCGGAGTACGAACCCCGGGGGTGCCCGCGTGGGGCGGCCTTCTCCTGGTACACCTACTCACCGACGCGGGTGCGCTACCCCTACGTCCGTGGGGTGCTGCTCACAATGTTCAGGGAGGCGAAGGCCCAGCACGGCGGTGACCCCGTGCTGGCCTGGGAGCACATCGTCGAGAACCCGCACCGGGCGAAGGCGTACAAGAGCGCCCGGGGCAAGGGAGGTCTGGTGCGGGCCAGCTGGGAGGAGGCGACCGAGATCATCGCTGCCGCGCATGTGCACACCATCAAGCGGTACGGCCCGGACCGGGTCGCGGGCTTTTCACCCATCCCGGCGATGTCCATGGTCTCGCACGCCTCCGGCGCGCGGTTCCTGAACCTCATCGGTGCCTCGATGCTGAGCTTCTACGACTGGTACGCCGACCTGCCGGTTGCCTCGCCCCAGGTGTTCGGCGACCAGACCGATGTGCCCGAGTCGGGGGACTGGTGGAACGCGGGGTACCTCATCATGTGGGGCTCCAACCTCCCGGTCACGCGCACCCCTGATGCGCACTGGATGATCGAGGCGAGGTACCGGGGGCAGAAGGTCGTCGCGGTGGCTCCGGACTATGCCGACAACGTGAAGTTCGCCGACGAGTGGCTGCCCGCCCGACCCGGGACGGATGCCGCCCTGGCCATGGCGATGGGGCACGTCGTGCTGAAGGAGTTCTTCGTCGACGCGCAGACGCCCTACTTCACCGAGTACGTGAAGACGTACACCGACCTGCCGTACCTGGTGAAGCTCGACGAGGGAGACGATGGCCACTTCACCGCCGGCAAGTTCTTGACGGCCTCCGACCTGGCCACCACCGATCCGGATGAGGAGAATCCTGAGTTCAAGACCGTCCTGGTCGACGCGCGTACCGGGGAGCCGGTGGTGCCGAACGGGTCGCTGGGGCACCGGTTCGGGGATCAGGGGGTCGGTCGGTGGAACCTCGAGCTGGGGTCCGTCGACCCGCAGCTGTCCCTGCTCGACAGTGCCGAGGGCTCGGTACTGGTCCGGATGCCCCGCTTCGACACCCCGGACGGTTCCGCCGAAGACCTACCGCGCGGTGTGCCTGTCCGACGTATCGACGGCCACCTGGTGACCACGGTCTTCGACCTCCTGCTGGCGCAGTACGGCGTCGGACGGGAGGGGTTGCCGGGGGCGTGGGCCTACGGCTACGACGACGCGGCAGCGCCGTACACCCCGGCCTGGCAGGAGCAGATCACCGGAGTGCCGGCCAGCACCGCCGCTCGGGTGGGCCGCGAGTTCGCCGCGAACGCGGCGGAGTCTGGTGGGCGGTCGATGATCGTGATGGGGGCAGGAACCAACCACTGGTTCCACTCCGACACCATCTACCGGGCCTTCCTCACCCTGACCAACCTCACCGGTTGTCAGGGGGTCAACGGTGGGGGATGGGCGCACTACGTGGGTCAGGAGAAGGTGCGTCCGCTCACCGGCTACACCCAGGTCGCCAACGCGCTGGACTGGAGCCGTCCCCCGCGGAACATGATCCAGACGGCGTACTGGTACCTGCACAGCGACCAGTTCCGGTATGACCAGTTCGGGGCCGACACCCTGTCCGCCACGACCGGCACCGGTCAGCTCGCCGGTAGGTCCACCGCCGATGTGATCGCGCAGAGCGCCCGGATGGGATGGATGCCCTCCTATCCCACCTTCGACCGCAATCCCCTGGACCTCGGCGACGACGCCGCGGCATCGGGGACCTCGGTCGGGGAGTATGTCGTCGGGCAGCTCAAGGGGGGAGACCTCTCGTTCGCGGGCGAGGATCCCGATGCGCCGCAGAACTACCCGCGCATCCTGTCGGTGTGGAGGGCCAACCTGCTGGGCTCCTCGGGCAAGGGCAACGAGTACTTCCTCAAGCACCTGTTGGGCACGGACTCCTCGGTGCGGGCCACCGAGACGCCGGAGGCGCACCGTCCGGTCGAGGTGACGTGGCGCGAGGAGGCTCCCGAGGGCAAGCTCGACCTGCTCATGACGATCGACTTCCGCCAGACGAGCACCACGATCTTCTCCGACGTCGTGCTCCCGGCGGCGACCTGGTACGAGAAGCACGACCTCAACACCACCGACATGCACCCGTTCGTGCACTCCTTCAACCCCGCGATCGCACCGCCTTGGCAGACCCGCACCGACTGGGACGCGTGGCAGACCATCGCCGCGAAGTTCAGCGAGCTCGCGACCACACACCTCGGTATACGTACCGATGTCGTGGCGACGCCCCTGACCCACGACACACCGGACGCGATGGCGAACCCGCACGGCGTCGTCCGTGACTGGAAGAAGGGCGAGTGTGAGCCGGTTCCGGGTGTCACCATGCCGAAGCTGACGGCCGTGGTGCGCGACTTCGGTGCCGTCGCGCAGAAAATGAACGCTCTCGGCCCGTTGGTCGACACCCTGGGCGCGACCACCAAGGGCGTCACCTTCGAGCTCAGCGCACAGGTGGACTACCTCAAGCACAAGAACGGTTCGGTGCGGGGCGGCGTCGCCGACGGACGGCCCTCCCTCACGCGTGACGTCGACGTGTGCGAGAGCATCCTCGCCCTCTCGGGGACGACCAACGGTCACCTCGCCACCCAAGGGTTCGCCACCCTGGAGAAACGCACCGGAGTGTCCCTCGTGGACCTCGCGCAGGAGCACGAGGGAAAGCAGATCACCTTCGCCGACACCCAGGGGCCCCCCGTGCCGGTGATCACCTCACCGGAGTGGTCGGGTACTGAGACGGGTGGGAGGCGCTACTCGCCGTTCACCATCAACGTCGAGCGCAAGAAGCCCTGGCACACGCTCACCGGGAGGATGCACTTCTACCTCGATCACGACTGGATGACCGAGCTGGGCGAGGGTCTCCCGGTCTACCGGCCTCCGCTGAACATGGCGTCCTTGTTCGCAGAACCGGCTCTCGGGACCGTCTCCGACGGTTCTGCGGGGGAGGTGGAGGGTCTGACGGTCCGCTACCTGACACCGCACAACAAGTGGTCGATCCACTCCGAGTACCAGGACAACCTTTTCATGCTCTCCCTGTCACGCGGGGGCCAGAACATCTGGATGAGCGACCGGGACGCAGTCAAGGTCGGGATCAGGGACAACGACTGGATCGAAGCGGTCAACCGCAACGGCGTGGTGGTCGCCCGGGCCATCGTGTCCCACCGGATGCCCGAGGGGACGGTGTACATGTACCACGCACAGGACCGGCTCATCGACGTCCCGATCGCCGAGACATCAGGCAAACGGGGTGGCATCCACAACTCGCTGACCCGGCTGCTCGTGAAACCGTCCCACCTCATCGGTGGGTACGCCCAGCTCACCTTCGCGTTCAACTACCTCGGCCCGACCGGTAACCAGCGCGACGAGGTCACCATCATCCGGAAACGTTCTCAAGACGTGGAGTACTGACATGCGTGTCATGGCCCAGATGGCGATGGTGATGAACCTCGACAAGTGCATCGGCTGCCACACCTGCTCGGTGACGTGCAAGCAGGCGTGGACCAACAGGTCGGGGACGGAGTACATCTGGTTCAACAACGTCGAGACCCGCCCGGGCCTGGGCTATCCCCGGACGTACGAGGACCAGGAGAAGTGGAAGGGCGGTTGGGAGCTGAACAAGCGCGGCCGCATGAAACTCAAAGGTGGTGGCCGGTTCAAGAACCTGATGACCATCTTCTCCAACCCCAAGCTGCCCTCGATCGGTGAGTACTACGAGCCCTGGACGTACGACTACTCGACCCTGACCGATGCCCCGGCCCAGGAGCACACGCCGGTGGCACGCCCCAAGTCCCTGATCTCAGGGAAGAACATGAAGATCGAGTGGTCCGCCAACTGGGACGACGATCTCGGTGGCTCGACGGAGACCGCCCACCGCGACCCCATGCTGGCCAAGATCGCCGAGAAGGTGAAGTTCGAGTTCGAGCAGACCTTCATGTTCTACCTCCCTCGGATCTGCGAGCACTGCCTCAACCCCTCCTGCGCCGCCTCCTGTCCCAGCGGTGCGATCTACAAGAGAGAGGAGGACGGCATCGTCCTGGTCGACCAGGACCGGTGCCGCGGGTGGCGCAAATGTGTCTCCGGCTGTCCCTACAAGAAGATCTACTTCAACCACCGCACCGGCAAGGCCGAGAAGTGCACGTTCTGCTTCCCCCGCATCGAGGTAGGTCTGCCCACGGTCTGCGCCGAGACCTGCGTCGGCCGGCTCCGCTACATTGGCCTCGTCCTGTACGACGCTGACAAGGTGCTGCAGGCGGCGTCCACCGAGGACGACCAGGGCCTGTACGAGGCACAGCGCGACGTCTTCCTCGACCCGTTCGACCCCGCCGTCATCCGCGCGGCCGAGAAGGCCGGTATCGCCCGCGACTGGATCGACGCCGCACAACGCTCGCCCATCTACGCACTCATCAACACCTACAAGGTGGCCCTGCCCCTGCACCCGGAGTACCGCACCATGCCCATGGTCTGGTACATCCCGCCGCTGTCACCGGTCGTCGACGTGGTCGCGGACACAGGAGAGGACGCCGAGGACACCGCCAACCTCTTCGCCGCGATCGACGCGCTGCGGATCCCGGTCGAGTACCTGGCGGAGCTGTTCACGGCCGGGGACGTCGGACCGGTCGACGCGGTCCTCAAGAAGCTGGCCGCGATGCGGTGCTACATGCGCGACATCAACATGGGCCGGGACCCCGACGCATCCATCCCCGCCGCGGTCGGGATGGGGGAAGAAGAGATGTACGACATGTACCGGCTGCTCGCGATCGCCAAGTACGAGGAGCGCTACGTCATTCCACCCGCCCACACGGAGCAGGCGCACTCCCTCGAAGAGCTGTCCACGGAATGCTCCGTCTCCGAGTACGGCGGTGGGCAGCACGACCTCTTCGGCGAGGGGTCCGGCGTACCGACGCCCATCGCCGTCGAGAACTTCCAGATGCTCCAGGACAGACAGACCTCTGACTCCCTGTCCGGCCCCACCGACAAGAAGTCCCGCGTCAATCTCCTCAACTGGGACGGAAAGGGCTCCCCACCGGGGCTGTTCCCCCCGGCCAAGGAGACGGACGCATGAGCCGCCGACGGTCCGGGCCCACGCTGTCCCCGGATGAGCTGACCATCATCTGGCAGTCGGTGTCTTTGCTCCTGGACTACCCAGACGCGACGCTCCTAACCCGTGTCGACCTGATCAGACGCGCCGCGCTGGACCTGCCACCCGCTGCCGCGGACGACCTCCTGCGCTTCGTCGGGCACCTCGAGCGCACCCCGTTGTCCGTCCTGCAGGCCGACTACGTCGAGACGTTCGACAGTCGGAGACGCTGCAACCTCTTCCTCACCTACTTCGCACACGGCGACACCCGCAAACGCGGGTTGGCTCTCCTGCGCTTCAAGCAGACTTACCTGCGTTCCGGCGTCGAGCTGGACGAGACCGAGCTGCCCGACCACCTCTGCGTGGTCCTGGAGTTCGCAGCCACGATCGACCCCGACCGGGGACGGCAGCTGATGCTCGACCACCGCGCCGGGCTGGAGCTGCTGCGCCTCTCCCTCCGGGACATGTCCTCGCCCTGGGCCTCTCTCATCGACGCCGTCGCCTCCACCCTTCCGCCCCTGGACGGCGAGGAGCGGGACGCCGTCCGGCGGCTCGCGGCGGAAGGCCCTCCCGAGGAGGAGGTCGGCCTCGCTCCGTTCGCTCATCCTCGGTTCAGCCCGGGGGGCGACGCCACTTCCACGTCGGCGAGTATCCACCTACCCATGCCGTCGTTCCCGGGGGCCCGCTGATGGACATCTTCCTGTTCGTGATCTACCCCTACATCTGCATGACGGTGTTCGTCGTCGGACACGTCTGGAGGTACCACTACGACAAGTTCGGGTGGACCACCCGCTCGTCCCAGCTGTACGAGAACCGGCTCCTGCGTATCGGCAGCCCGCTGTTCCACTTCGGGATGCTGGGTGTCATCGGCGGTCATGTGGTCGGCCTCCTGATTCCGCAGTCGTGGACGGATGCGGTCGGAGTGAGTGCCCACGCGTACCACGTAGGTGCGGTCGTCGGAGGCCTCGCGGCAGGGTTGGCGACAACGGTCGGGATGGTGATCCTGATCTATCGACGGCGTACCGTCGGCCCGGTCTTCTCCGCGACGACCGTGATGGACAAGGTCATGTATGCCTTCCTGGCCGCAGCCATCTTCCTGGGCATGTGGAACACGGTCGCCGGCTCGATCCTGACCATCGGCGATGAGTACAACTACCGAGAAGGTGTGTCTGTATGGTTCCGCTCCTTCCTCGCCTTCCAACCCGACGCGCGCCTCATGTCCGAGGCCCCGTTGGGATTCCAGCTGCACGCGCTCGTCGCCTTCGCGCTGTTCGCCCTCTGGCCCTTCACCCGGCTGGTCCACGTCTTCAGCGCGCCCCTGGGGTACCTGACCCGGCCCTACATCGTCTATCGGAGCCGCGACGACCAGCAGCTCGGTAGCCACCAGAAACGGCGCGGCTGGGACCGTGTCGGCTGAGATACCGAACTGGCTCGTACGCCCCTCACCCCGAAGGAGAACGATGCACAAGCAATCGCTGACCGCGCTCGTCCGTCACCACCTGGAGGCAGCATCGATTGCTTCCAGCGGGCGGAGCGCGGACACCGTCTACGGCGGTCACCAGCACGTCCTGCGCCAGACCCTCGTCGCGCTGCGGGCGGGTTCGCGCCTGGATGAGCACGAGAACCCCGGCGAAGCCACCCTCCAGGTGCTGCACGGGCGAGTCACCCTCGTCTCGGGCGAGGACCGCTGGAACGGCTCGCCCGGCGACCTGCTCACCATCCCTGACGCGCGCCACGCACTCGAGGCGGTGGAGAGCTCCGTGGTCCTGCTCACCGTCGCGCTGACTCGCTCCTAGGCACCGGGCTGCAGGACAGTCTCTACCAGATAGTCCACGAACTCCTCCAGCTGCTCCCACAAGGGGCGGTGACCGGAGCTGTCGAGCACAACGAGGTCCTTCGTCAGTGCCTCCACGATGGCGTACCACTCCTCGAAGGGCCCACGGCACCCACGAAGTTCATAAGCGCACGAAGAACATCGGCACCTTGAAAGTCGTAGGGCTCTCCCAGAAGCGGGGTTCATGCACGATCGGGTGACGTTGATGATGAAGGGGTTCTCGTTGTCCGGCGCGTGTGACCCTGCGGGTGACTGACGTTCTTGCGGCATGTCTTGGAATCTGAGCGTCCACGGGTCGGGCGGCGTGGGCGTTCCTCCGATGCATGTCGGCCAGAGGCGAGCATGACTTCATATGAGCCTGGTCCGCACCATCAACGTCTTGTCTGCACGACTGACCGATGTGCCCATAGAAGAAGGGCACGGGTCCAGCATGACAACAGCAACGATGGCAGTCACGGTCCATTACGACTATCGCGAGGAGGGGTAGGCGAAGTCGTCGCCGGTTCGACACGCACGCTAACACGCGCCAGGTGACTGAGCCCCGCTGAGTGGTGGGCTTTGAGGTGATGCTCGTTGCCTACCGGTCGCCTTCTTGGAGGGCGACGGTTTCAGTATCGCTGGTGGGGTAGAGCTTGGCCATGGAGCCTTCGGAGAGGTAGCGGCGGTCGTCGACCTGCCACTCGTCGTGGGTGTCTGCCAGGACGGCGCCGATGAGGCGGATGACGGCGGCCTCGTTGGGGAAGATTCCGACGACGCGGGAGCGGCGTTTGATCTCCTTGTTGAGCCGCTCAAGGGGGTTGGTGGACCAGATCTTGCGCCAGTGCTCCCGTGGGAACACGGCGAAGGCGAGGACCTCGGCCTTGGCGGCGTCCATGAGCGGGGCGGTCTTGGGGTACCGGCCGGCGAGGTCGTCGCGGACCTTGTCCCACTGCCGGGCCATGGAGGCCAGGTCGGGCTGGGCGAAGATGGTCCGGAAGACCGCGGCGACCATCTCTGTCTCGGCCTTGGGTACGTGCGCGAGGACGTTGCGGATGAAGTGGACCCGGCAGCGTTGGTGGGCCGAGCCCTGGAACACCCGCCTCAGCGCGGCGACCAGGCCGGCGTGCTGGTCGGAGATCACCAGCTGCACACCGGACAGCCCACGCTTGCGCAAGCCGGTCAGGAACGCGCGCCAGAAGACCTCGTCCTCGCTGTCGCCGACGTCCAGGCCCAGGATCTCCCGGCGGCCGTGCTCGGTGACACCGGTCGCGATCACGACGGCCTTGGACACCACCATCGCGGCCTCGGTGCGCACGTGCAGGTAGGTCGCGTCGAGGTAGACGTAGGGGAAGCGGGCGTGGTCCAGGCGGCGGGTGCGGAACGCCCCCACGGACTCATCCAGGCCGGCGCAGATCCGCGACACCTCGGACTTGGAGATCCCGGTCCCGCCCAGGGCGACCACGAGGTCGTCGACCGAGCGGGTCGAGACACCGTGGACGTAGGCCTCCATCACCACCGCGTACAGCGCCTGGTCGATCCGCCGACGCGGTTCCAAGATGCTGGGGAAGAAGCTGCCCTGGCGCAGCTTAGGCAGCGCGACCGTGACGTCGCGCGCCCTTGGTCGTCAACAGCTTCGGGCGGGTCCCGTTGCGCTCGGTCACCCGCCCGGGCGTGCGTTCGTAGCGGGCGGCGCCGATGGCTTCGGTGGCCTCGGCCTCGATCAGCTCCTGCAGGACCATGCGCACGGACTCGCGCACCAGATCTACGCCGTCACCGGTGCGAAGTGCGTCCAGCAGGTCGGACACGGCAGACTGGGAAAGGGTCATCGGTGAGATCTCCTCTGGTGAGTACTTGGCGGTACACACCGAGCATCTCGCCGATGACCTCCCTACGTCAGGGAGCCACACCCACTCCCCAAACCCCACCACTCCGCGGGACTCTTACCGCCAGGTCGCGGTTGTGTCCTCGACGGGCGCCAGACTGGGTAACCTCGAAGTCCCGGCCACACCGGTCGGTTATCGACAGCTCATCGACTTCGTCGCGAGTCTTCGGCGCGGTACGGATGATCGGCGTCGAGGGCACCAGCGCCGGCCGACTGAGCCTTCGCGTCAGTACCGCTGGGCAGAGCGTGGGGCCCATCGGGCCAGACACCGGGAACCGCAAGGCATTATTGCGTCACTGTGGGCGGAATGAGTCGCCCAGGAACCGGCTGGCAGGCGTCCGCTCATCGCATGCGGGTAATGTCACGACCGCTTGCCCCATTTAGCGTCCGACTTCTCGATGTCGCCACGGCCGGTCGAGTGAACGGCGTGGGCACTGCGGAGGGGTGGAAGCCGACCTGGAGGCTCCAAGCGTGTAGGGCGTCACCACCGCAAGGGCTGTCCGCTTTGCCCCGCTTGTCGGGGGTGCGCGAGACTCTCGGCGCCTCACGTGGCCGGTCGCACGGTGGCCAAGACGGGCCATCCTTGATGCACGTATGCTGCACGAAACGGTCCAAACATCTCTGTTTCATGCTATATGTGCAGGTCAGCGCGCTGCGCTCGGTAGTCTTGTAAATGGGTGGTTGAGGGTTCGAGTCCCTTCGTCAGCTCTGAGATCGCTTGTGCCGCAAGCGATCTGGGCTCTACGGTCTGCACTTCAGTCTGCTGTTCGAAAAACAGGTGGGTCCGGCAGCCGGGCATCTCTGACCTGCGATTTCTTGACCCAGTACAGTGCGGGGGTGCTTGCTCCATTTGAGTTACTGATGCACGTATGCTGCACGCGCGACGGGGCGGGGGCAGGGGCCCGAGCCTGCAGTGGGGGACACCGCACAGTCTTTCAGCATCGCTCAGGTCGACATGCGGTTGTTACCGGTCCGTCCAGCGGTCCCCAACTTCCCAATATTCCTATTCTCGTTGCTCGGCCGTCCAGTTCAGCGTGTAAGCGCGCGCCCAGCGATTGGGGTAGTGATACGACCGTCGAGGACCGTGACGAGGTCATCCAGGGTGTCGCGGTGCGCGAGGTCGTGGGTGACGAGCAGGGTGGCGGTGTCGCGTTCGTGGGTGAGGCGGGAGATGAGTTCCATGATCTTCGCTCCGCGTTCTTGATCAAGAGCGCTGGTCGGCTCATCAACGAGGAGGACTTCGGGTTCGTGGACGAGGCCGCGGGCGATCGCGACCCGTTGCCGTTGCCCGCCGGAGAGCTGGTGCGTGCGCTTGCCTGCGTGCTCGGTGAGGCCGACAGCGTCGAGGAGTTCGTCGACTCGGGCGTCGATCTTCGCTCGCTTGTTCCGGCTGGTGCCGCCGCCGAGTCTGGCCATGACCTGCAACTGCTCGCGCGCCGTGAGCGCGGGCAGTAGGTTGGACTGCTGGAACACGATGCCGATGCGCTCACGGCGCAGTTGCGTGGCCTCGTGCTTCGAGAGCTGGGCGGCGTCGATCATGTCGCTGCCGTTGCCGATGAGAACTCCGCCAGAGTCGGGGCGGATAAGGGTCGCGGCGACGGCGAGGATGCTGGACTTGCCCGACCCGGAGGGGCCGGTGATGCCGGTGACGGTGCCGTTGTGCCCGCGGAGGGTGACGTTGTCTACGGCGGTGATGCGGTTCTCCCCGTCGGGGAAGGTGAGGGTGACGTTCTGTAGTTGGATCATCGGTTGCTCCCAAGGGCGGTGAGGGGGTCGGCTTTGGTGACGGAGCGCAGCGCGAACGCGGCTCCTGCGAGGCCGAGGACCGCCATCACGACGGCTGGGGCGAGAGTGGTGATCGGGCTCATGATGAACGGCAGCGCCTGCCCCGCGAGGGCGCCGAGCCCGATCACGGCGGCGAGGCCGACACCGATCCCGGCGACCAGAACGATAGACGCCTGGCCGAGTGAGTCGCGCACGAGCGACCCGGTGGTCGCACCGAGGGCTTTGAGCACGGCCATGTCACTGGCACGCTGCATCGTCCAGACCGTGAAGAACGCGCCTACGACGAGGGCGGAAATCCCGAACAGCATCGCGATCATCAGCCCGAGCGACCCGATCTCGGATCGGAACGCTTCCAGGGCGGTCAGGCTCGCCAGCGGTGTTTCGGCGACCGTGCCGGTTGCTGCACCTATGGCCTCCCAGTCTGCGTTGGCGGTGACGGCGAGCACCGTCGCTTCGCCTGTGCCGCCGACGCGCTTACTTGCCTCGCTCCACGCCTCTGGGGTCAAGGCGATGACCGGTGTGTGGCTGTACCAAAGATCATCGCCGACGACGCTGACGGTGAAATCAGTGCCGGTGATCGAGATCGTGTCACCAGTCTCGACGCCGAGATAATCGGCGGCCCCGGAGGAAACACCGACCTCGTCGTCGTGAACCGGGGCGAGGTCGAACAGGGGGTTCGACTGGGTATCGGGGGCATGCTGTGGCAGCCCGTAGAGGGCAACCCCGGTCGGGTCGTCGATGCGGCTGGCCGAGGCCCGCGATTGGACGATCCCGATCGGTGTCACCGACTCGATCCCGTCCGCCTGTTCCCATGCTGTGACTGTGTTCTCGTCAAGGGAAGAGGTTGCGTAGCTAGGGTCGCTGTTCTCGGGCTGCTGCAGCACGAGACGATCCCCGGGCAACTGCAGCACGGAGGAGATGTTCTGGGCGGCCAGACCCCCGGTGAGGCCGGAGAGGAAGCCGACGAGCAGGGTGATCAGGGCGACGACGGCCCCGATGAGGAGAAACCGGCCGCGGGCGAACCGCAACTCTCTCCACGCGACGAACACGATGATGCCTTTCCGCTCGCGCACTCTGCCCGAGCTACCCTTCAACCCTCCTTCGCGCAGGCAGGGCCGGGCATCGCCCAAACCGTGGGATTCACGGTCCAACTTTCGGTTGATGGCCGGGCAACACCGCTCGCATAGGCTTGGAGCGTCATGTCGCATTCGACCCTCGCCCCGGTGTTCACCGGTCTCCGGTTTGGCCTGCACGCCCTCCTGATCGGGCTCGCGGGCTTCACGGTGGTGCGCGCATACGTCGTCTCCTCGCCGGCTGCGACATGGACGCTGGTCATGGGGATGGCGTTCGTCGCGGTGTATCTCGCCGGTGCCTGGGCGGCGCGGACACAAGGCGATTCAGGAGTCTCCCGGCGCGGTGACGCCGTCGGCTGGATCGCCGCGCTCACGCTGTTGTGGGCGGTGCTGACGTGGCTGAGCCCCGAGGGGGCCTACCTCGTCTTCCCGCTGTTCTTCCTCTACCTTCACGTCCTGCCCGGACGTGGAGGGGTCGCGGCGATCGTGGCCACGACCGCGTTCGCGATCCTCGCCCTCGGCCTCCATCTCGGGTTCAGCGTCGGCGGGGTGATCGGCCCACTGGTGGGCGCCGGCGTCGCCCTACTGATCGGGCTCGCCTACCGTGCGCTTCGGCGTGAAGCCGAAGAGCGCGAACGGCTCGTTGCCGAACTGATCCGCACTCGGCAGCAACTCGCCCAGACCGAACGCGAACAGGGCGCACTGGCGGAGCGCGCCCGGCTCGCTCGTGAAATCCACGACACCGTCGCCCAGGGCCTGTCCTCGATCCAGATGCTGTTGCGTGCCGCTGAACGCGACACCCCCGAACCCGGTGCCGGGTACGTGCGACTCGCCCGTGAGACCGCGGCCGACAGCCTCGCGGACACGAGGCAGATCATCCGCGAGCTCACCCCGACCCGCCTCGGCGACGGACTGGCCCCCGCCCTGCACCGCCTCGGTCAGGAACAGTCCGACCGCGCGTCCATCCCAGTCGAGGTGAGTGCCGAGGAACTCGACCTGCCGATGGGAACCCAGATCGCGCTGCTGCGCATCTTTCAGGGCGCCCTCTCGAACACGATCCGCCACGCGAACGCCACCCGGATCACCGCCGAACTCACCCGAGACAACGCCACGGTATCGCTGGTGGTACGCGATGACGGCCGCGGCTTCGAGGTGTCCTCCGCGGTCGCCGACTCGCACGAGGCTGACTCCTTCGGGTTGCACGCCATGCGTGAGCGCCTCGAACAACTCGACGGCACCCTCACCATCGCCTCGGCCCCTCAACAGGGCACCACGGTCACCGCGCGACTGCCGCTTCTCACCGGAAGCGAGGCGGCATCGTGATCCGGATCGTGCTTGCCGATGACCACCCCGTCGTCCGCACGGGCTTGCGGGCGATGCTCTCAGGCGACCCCGACCTCGACGTGATCGGGGAAGCGGCAACCCCTGACGATGTCGTCGCCCTCGCGAGCGATCTGGTACCGGACGTGGTGCTCATGGACTTGCAGTTCGGCACCGACCAGACCGGGGCCGACGCGACCCGCCGCATTCGCGCACTCAACCATCCGCCTGCCGTGCTGGTGCTCACGAACTACGACACCGACAGCGACATCCTCGGCGCCGTCGAAGCCGGAGCCAGCGGCTACCTCCTCAAAGACGCCCCACTCGAGGAGCTCCTCGCTGCAATCCGCGCCGCAGCCGCAGGCGAGACCGCCCTCGCCCCCGCGATCGCGGGACGACTGCTCGCCCGAATGCGTTCCCCGCAACCCAACCTCAGCGCCCGTGAGACCGAAGTGCTGCGACTCGTCGCAGACGGCGCAACGAACAACGACATCGCGGCACGACTGCATATCAGCGACGCGACCGTGAAATCACACCTCGTGCACATCTACACCAAGCTCGGCGTCTCCTCCCGCACCGCCGCCGTCGCTTCTGCACGCGACTCCAGCCTACTGCGGTGAAGGCAGGGACTGTCCGCTGAATGGTGTTTCTGGCCTGACACGCCGGCACGGCTGGCGGGGAAGGTCATGCGATGACCGAGAAGATCACGAGCGTGAGCTCGATGCCCAAGAAGGTGAAGAAGACGGCCTCGCGCAGCGAGGCCGAGCAGGCCGCGGTCCGGGAGCTGGTCAAGGCCGCCCGGGCCCGCGGTGAGGACCTGACCGGCCCGGACGGGCTGCTCAAGTCGATCACCGCGATTGTCCTAAAGACCGCGCTGGAAGAGGAGCTGACCGAGCACCTCGGCCACGAGAAACATCAGGCACCCTCTGCGGACAGCGGCAACATCCGCAACGGCACCCGCCCCAAGACGGTGCTCACCGACGCCGCCGGGGAGGTGAGCATCGCGGTCCCGCGGGATCGGGCCGGCACGTTCGAGCCGGTCATCGCCCAAGTTGCGACAACGGCGCCTGTCGGACGTGGACGCCGTCGCGATCAGCCTGTTCGCGAAAGGGCTGACCACCGGCGAGATGAGCGCGCACTTCCATGAGGTGTATGGCGCATTTATCTACAAGGACACTGTCTCGAGGATCACCGACAAGGTCCTCGAGGAGATGGCCGCCTGGGCCAGCCGCCCGTTGCAGGGCGTGTACGCGGCCATCTTCATCGACGCGATCTACGTCAAGGTCCGTGACGGGCAGATCGGCAACCAACCCTTCTACGCCGCGATCGGCGTCGAATTGGGAGGGCGGCGTGACGTGCTCGGCCTGTGGGCCGGGCAGGGCGGCGGCGAGTCCGCGAAGTTCTGGATGAACGTGCTGGCGGACCTGAAGAACCGCGGCGTGCGGGATGTCTTCTTCATCGACTGCGACGGGCTCAAGGGACTACCCGACAGCGTGCACGCGGTGTTCCCGCAGGCCATCGTGCAGGCGTGCGTGATCCACCTCATCCGGGCCACCCTGCGGTACGCGAGCCGCAAGTACTGTGACCAGCTGGCCAAGGACTTGCGCCGCATCTACACCGCACCCTCGGTGGGGGCGGCGTGGGTGGCGTTCGAGGAGCTGGAGGAGAAATGGGGCAAGCCCTACCCCGCGATGCCGAAGATGTGGAGAGCGTCGTGGGAGGAGTTCATCCCCTTCCTGGCCTAGGACGTGCAGATCCGCCTTCTCCACCAACGCCATCGAGTCCTTGCACGCCAGGTACCGGCAGGCGGTCACCGTGCGCGGGCACATCCCGACCCAGCAGGCCGCCCTGAAGTGCCTCTACCTGGTCACCCGGGGGCTGGACCCCAAGGGCACCGGCCAGGCACGATGGACCATACGGTGGAAGCCCGCGCTCAACGCTTTCGCCGTCACCTTCGCCGACCGCATGCCGGCCGCGGAGAACCTCTGAGATGAACGCCAGAAACACCGTTCATCGGACAGACCCTCTCTGAACTGGCTGGCTCAGTGACGACCGTTTTCGAGCCGGGTACGTCGTGGTTGACTGCTCGGACATGTCGCGTGGGTGGTGGCCGCGACGGCGTGGTGCTTGGTGTCGACAGTGGTGTCGCGGTGTGTTTGTATGGGCAGAACGGGCACCTCGGCTGGGGTGCCGGACCCGATGGGAAGGAGAGTCACGTCATGGGGTTCATGGACAAGGCCAAGGACATGGCCGGCGAGCACGATGAGAAGGTCGACCAGGGGGTGGAGAAGGGCGGTGACTTCGTCGACGACAAGACCGGGGGGCAGCACTCCGAGCAGGTCGACAAGGCGCAGGCGTTCGCCAACGACCGGGCCGACCAGTTCGGCGACGTCGAGGGCAAGGACGACGACAAGAAGGCCTGAGCCGCCCACGAACCGTGAAGCCCCCGTCCGTCTTGTCCGGGTGGGGGCTTCACACTTGCTAGGCGCGTAGACAACGCAGCGCTACACCACTACCCGGGGCTTGACCGCTGCGCGCTCGGTCTCGCTGGTGTACGGGCGGGCGTAGGCCCACTCCTCGAGCATGGTGCGATTGAACCGCTCGACCTTGCCGTTGGTCTGCGGCCGGTAGGGGCGGGTCCGCTTGTGCGCGATGTCCTCGCCCAGGGCCGCGGCGAAGGCGCGTGAGCGGTAGCAGGCCCCGTTGTCGGTCAGCACCCGGGTCACGGTGATCCCGGCAGTGGCGAAGTAGGCGTGGGCGCGAGCCCAGAACCCGGCGGCGGTCTCCTTCCGTTCGTCGGTGAGCAACTCGCTATAGGCCAGGCGCGTGTGGTCGTCCACGGCGTTGTGGATGAACCAGTACCCCATCCCGCGGCGGCGGTCCCTCTTGCCCTGGGCCCGGCCCAGCACCTTGTGCCCACCGCCCTCGGGGATGCGGCCCAGCTTCTTGACATCGACGTGGACCAGGTCACCGGGCGCGGGATGCTCGTAGCGGCGGATCTTGCGCCGCTGCGCGCGGACAGGGGCGCCGGTGGCTGGGTCGGTCCAGGACAGTCGCAGGCACCGGTAGCGGGTCAGGATCTTGTGCACGGTCGAGGGGTGCATGCCCAGGTGGTAGGCGATCCGGGCCGGTCCCCATCGGCGGGACACCCGCAGTCCGAGCACGCGCCGCTCCCGCCGTTGTGGTGTGCGGTGCGGGCAGCTGGCCGGCCGGCTGGAGCGGTCCACCATCCCCGCTGGGCCCTCGGTGCGGTACCGGCTGGCCCACCGCCTGGCCGTGGTGATCGAGACGTTGAACCGCTCGGCCGCGCGCGCCGGGGTCCAACCGTCGTCGACGACGCACCGAGCCAGTCGCAGGCGGCCGGTCGGGGACAACGAGGCGTTAGCGTGGGACTGAAGACCTCCGGCGTGAGGGGTGTGTTCCTAGACAGCCCCACACCTCACTCGGAGGTCTTCCTCATGTCACGTCGACACCCCGGTCCCGTACCCAACCTCCGTGGTCAGTACAGCTAGGCCCAGGTGCTGAGCTGCCCTCAGCCACGAACGGACACCGGGGTGGGCTCGGCTTGCGCAGCGATCACCCCGGCGACGGTGGGTGTTCACTCGTCGGTCCGCGCAGTGACCCGTATGACCCCGTGGGCGCCGCGCTCGGCGTCGGCCATGGCGTGGGAGACGAACGGGTAGGACCCCGCCTCGGGGAAGGTCAGCTCGACGAAGCCGCCCTGGGCGGCCATGAGGCCCAGGGTCTGTGCCCCTGCGTCCTCGGTCGGACCTTCGGGGCTCCCGAGACGCCAGGCCCCTTCGGCGTAGACGGTGTCGAACTGGCCGCCGACGACGTGGAAGGACGTCGAACGGTTCGGGCCAGCGTCCAGCACCCAGAGCCGCACGCGGTCTCCGACCACGGCGTCGAGAACGTGCTCGTCGTACTGGTTGGCGATGCCGTTGAAGGTGACGAAGCTTGGCCGGTCCGACGCGGCTGCCACGGCGTCGACCTCCGCCGCGGGCGCGCCGTCCTGGACAGTGGCGGGGGAGAGGTGCACCTCGGACTGGACGAGCAGGTACTCCCGGTCCACCGGTGGCAGGCCCTCGGGTGGGTCGATGATGACGGCGCCGTGCATGCCGGCCGAGATGTGGCTGGTCATGGGCATGGTCGAGCAGTGGTACATCCAGATCCCGGCCCGCTGTGCGGTGAAGTTATAGACCAGCGACTCCCCGGGTGGGATGGTGCGCATCGGCTCGTCAGGGGCCAAGGCCCCGGCGTGGAAGTCGATCGAGTGGCCCATCGTCCCGTCGTTGACCAGGGTAACCTCGAAGACGTCCCCCACCTTGCCGCGCAGCGTCGGACCCGGGACCCGACCGTTGAAGGTCCAGCGGAGCTGGGTGATGCCGGGGGCGACCTCGAGCTCCTCCTCGGTCGCCCTGAGGGTGAGTTGGTGCGTGGTGCCCGCCTTCGTCGTCACCGGCGGCAGAGCTGGGTCGACCGGGTCCGTCACCGGGGTCTGCGGGTCGAGGTGCATCGAGGCTGGGCCGTCGGTGTCGTTTCCCTCGGTGTCGTGGCCGGTGTGGTCCTCAGCGGCGACGGACACCTGGTCGTCCCCGGTCACCACGACGTCCAGGACCATCCCCATCTGCCGGTGGCCCACGATCGTGCACCAGCCCTGCGCCGGCTCACCGACGACACCCAGGTCGAGCGTGGCGGACTCGCCGGGGGACAGGCGGGGCGTGCGCTGGCCGAGGACCTGCAGGTCGTGCACGGTGGTCGGGTCGGTGTTGGTCAGCTCGACGACCAGACGATCACCGCGGGTCACCTCGATACGGGCGGGCTGGAAGCGCATGTCGACGGCGGCCACCTGGACGGTGGTGGTGGCGCCGGTGGGGGCGACCGCGACCGCCCGACCGGTCGACGTGCCCCCCGCCAGACCGGCTGCGGCAGGGTCGAGCGCGACGCCGACAGACACGGCCAGCACGAGCGCGGACACCGCAGCCACCAGCTGCCCGCCGGACCAGACTGACGGCATGCGGTCGGGCTCGCCGGCGGGGGCCCTCGGCGTGGGGGCCGCCCCGGCCGGGCGTTCTCCCCGGGCGCGGGCCGTCTCCACTTCTTTCTTCGCGCGCACCGCGGCGCGGATCCCGGCGAGCATCAGCGGGATGAAGGCGGCAAGGGCGAGTAGGACGAGCACGGACAGGATCACGCGCACGATGCTCGGGACGGGCAGCAGGCACAGGAGCAGGCCGGCGTTGACGACGACGAGCCGCGCGGTGCCCCATCGGTCGAACCACGCCTGCCCGGCGCGCACGACGGTCTTGCCGCCGCCGAGCACCGACGGGACCAGGTAGGACAGCGCTCCCTGCAGCAGCTGGGCGGCGAACCCGACGACGAGGATCGCGGTGGTGGGGCCGAAGCCGTCGGTGAACTCGGCCCATGTCTGCGTGGTCGAGAGCCGCACGAGGACGACCACGATGCCGGCCAGCCACCAGCCCAGCGACAGACCGACCGAGGCCGGGGCGAACTCGCGCGGGCGGGCGGTTCGAGCCGGCGCGAGGACCGCGGAGGCCCACCACGCCAGCGCCAGGGCGTACAGGCTCAGCGCGGCGACGGTGACCCACCGCAGGTCAGCCAGGGCACCGGCCACGAGCAGCGCGATCGCGCCGGCGAGTCCGGGCAGGGCCTGGTGCGCGCGCCGTTCCGCCTCGGGTCCGATGGGGGTGCGCAGCATCGTGGGCCACAGGGTGAGCAGGGTGCCGGTGACGGTGAGCCCGACCCAGCCGAGGACGTTGACGGTGATGTGCGCCAGCAGGAGGCGGCCGTGCGTCGTGTCGTCGAGACCCAGCGCGAGGGTGGCGCCCAGGGCGACGCCGACCGGCAGGCAGACGGCCGCGGCCAGGTAGTACCGCACGGTCACCCGGAACCGGCCCGGTAGCGCCGAGCGCAGTCGGCGGGAGAGTTGAACGCCGTGCCAGACGACGGCGGCGGTGACCATCGCGGCGCCCGTCGCGGTGACCCACCACTGGACCGTGGGCACGCCGACCAGGGTGGTCGTGGTGCCGACCAGGAGCAGGACCAGGCGGTGGTTCTGTCGGCGACGGTCGTCCAGGCCGGGTGCGGTCTTCAGCAGCGCCTGGCTGAAGTGGGTGCTCCACACCATGATCGAGTGCGTCAGGGCGCCGAGCAGCACCAGGTGCACCATGAGCCACCGGGAGCCGGGCACGAAGGGGTGCACCAGGGTCGTGATCACCGCGAGCACCATCCAGAGCACGCCGGGGTAGTCGCGCAGCGGCCACCTGCCCCGTGCGCCGCCCGGACGGGCGGGACCGGTCGGTCGCGGGGCGTCGGGGACGGCAGGGCTGGTCAGGGCAGGCATGCGGGCTCGTGTTCCTCGGTCGTTGGGGTGGGGGAGCGGTGGCGGGTATGGCGGGTGCGTGCGGCTCGGTGGCGCCGTGCGCCGGCCGAGGTGATGGCCGACACCGTGACGAAGAGCAGGACGGCTGCGACGTTGCCGATGAGCGCGGCGTGCCAGCCGGCCGTGGTGCCGGCGGCCACCGTGAGGACGCGGCCCAGCAGCGTGACGTGCAGCAGGACCAGCGGGCCCCACATCACGGCGGTGTAGGGCAGGCGCACCCGGAGCACCGCGGGCAGGATCACCGGGGCGTGGGCCAGGATCATCGACATCGCGAAGCCGAGGAAGGTGGCGTGGACCACGATGTCGTAGCCGGCGGGGGAGACGGCCGGCGACCCCAGCAGCACCAGGCCCAGGCCGGCGACGGCCAGCCAGGCGTAGCCCGCCAGGAGCGCGGCGGCGGCGAAGCGCGGCAGGCCGCTCGTGCGCACCAGCCGGCGGGCGACGTCGTGCCGCACGAGCCAGGCCGTCAGGAGCAGCAGCGACACGCCCAGCAGGCGCCCGCCCGGCACCGGCCACAGCAGGGCCGCCAGGGCGGCGCCGGTCAGGCCGGCGGCGTGGGTGGTGAGGGTGCGCCGGGAGCCGTCGGGCATCGCCAGCCGGGCCAGCTCGACGCGCTCGGCCCCGATGGTCAGCACGACGAAGCCGACGAGCAGCGGCACCACGGTCGCGACCTCGACGCGGGTGAGCAGCAGCGCGGCCGCGGCGGCGAGCACCGCGCCGAGGGCCTGGACGGCCACGAGCAGGTCGCCGTTGCGCCGCCACAGCGCGAGGTAGACCACGACGAGCAGCAGCATGCCCTGCACGAGCAGCAGGCGCCCGAGCAGCGGCTGGGCCAGCACCACCAGGGCGAGGGCCCCGGCCCCGAGCAGGGCGGGGGCGAGCAGGGACCAGGTCGTGCGCAGCGCCACGGCACGCTCGAGGGCGATGACGGTGCCCAGGAAGCCCAGCACCATGAGCGGCCCGTGCAGGACCGCGAGCCGCGCGCTGCCCACGGGGGCGGGCAGGCCGGCCAGGGTGAGCGCGGCGTCGAGGCCGGCCAGCAGGGCCAGCCCGCCGCCGACGATGAGCAGCGGGGCCCAGCGCGGACTGCGGCCGGCGGGGCCCGCGCTGCTGCTCATCCTCGGCCCGGTGCCTGTCCTGGGGCCCCGGACGCGGGTGCCAGGGCCGGTGTCACCTCGTCCACCTCAGCCCAGTCGGGAGAGTCCAGCGCGATCGCCGCAGCGGGGAACAGGCCGTTGTCCTCCCTGTCGATGTGGTGACGCAGGTCGTGCAGGAAGGTGTCGACGAGCACGGGGTCGACGTCCGCGCCGGCCCGCCGGATCGCCTCGAGCTGGGCATCGAGCGTGGTGTGCTCCGAGCAGAGGCTGTCGATGTGGTCGGTGAACTGCTCCTGGCGGCGCAGTACGGCGAACAGCCCGGTCTCCTCGTCGCGGGTGTGCGGGTGTAGCAGCGCCTCGACCCGGTCGACGGCCGCCACGACCTGCGGGGTACTGCCGCCCTCGCAGGCCCGACGCAGCTCACCGGAGGCGTTGATGATGTCGGTGTGCTCGGCCATGAACCGGCCGATGACCCCGATAGACTCGCAGCCGCAGTAGGTGCACATCTCAGGCGGAGCGGGTGAAGCGCAGGGTCCAGGCCTCGGGGCCGCGGACTCGGTAGTCCCAGGTGATGGCCTCGCCCTCGCGGTCGGTGATCTGGGCGAGCAGCGGCAGCGGGTCGTGCGGGGCGACCAGGTCCATCTGCTGGCCCGGGCGCAGGCCGGAGAGCGCGCCGAAGATCGTCGCGTGCCGGATCGCGTGGGGGATCTCGCGGGCGTCGAGCGCGGGCACGCCCTCGTCGGTGCAGCCGCAGGCGCAGCCGCTGCGGTCGGAGAGGGGCAGCGCGGTGGTGCCGGCGGGGGCGGTGGAGTCGCTCATGAGGAGTCCTTCGCGGGTCGGGAGGAGTTTGACGGACAGATCCAATATAAACTAAACAACGGAGTCCGTCGTCCACTATGCTCCGTAGTGTCCGCTCTCGACGGACCCGGCACCATCCCTGCCCCAGTCCTGCACCGACCGACGCCGAAAGAGAACTGTTGATGACCGACTCCCCGAGCCGCGACGTCGGCACGCCCGCTCCCGACCTCGGCGCTCCTGCGGCCGCCCCCGCCGGGGCCGGCGCGACCGCCGCGACGGGTGAGCCCGACCCCCGCACCGCGCGCACGATGCTGCTGATGGCCACGCTCGGCTTCGCCATCTGCTTCTGGGCCTGGGCCCTGCTCTCCCCGCTGGCGGTCACCCTGCGCGAGGAGCTGGGCCTGACCTCGCTGCAGCAGTCGCTGGTCGTCGCCACGCCGGTGATCGTCGGCTCCCTGGGCCGGATCCCGGCCGGCGCGCTCACCGACCGCCTCGGCGCCAAGGTGATGTTCCCGGCCGTCGCGGTCCTGACCATCCTGCCGGTGCTCTTCCTCGGCTTCTTCGGCGACAACCTCGCCGCCCTCCTGATCGGTGGCTTCTTCCTGGGCATCGGCGGCACCTCCTTCGCGGTCGGTGTGCCCTTCGTCAACGCCTGGCACCCCCCGGCCCGGCGCGGCGCGGCGCTCGGCATCTTCGGCATGGGCACCGGTGGCACCGCGGTCGCGGCGTTCACCACCCTCCAGCTGGCCAACGCCTTCGGCCGCCCCGCCCCCTTCGTGCTGGTCGCGGTGCTCCTCGCCGGGTATGCCGTGCTGGCCTGGTTCGTCCTGCGCGTGCCCCCGGGCCGCGCCGGGGGTGCCCGCGGCGGCAACTGGCTGTCCGCGGCCCTGCACACGCTGGCCCAGCCGGTGGCCCTGAAGCTGGCGATGCTCTACGCCATCGCCTTCGGCGGTTTCGTGGCGTTCAGCGTCTACCTGCCGACCTACCTGGTCAACAACTTCGGCATGGACAAGGGCGACGGGGCCCTGCGGATGGCCGGCTTCGTCGTCGTCTCCGTCGTCGCCCGGCCCGTCGGTGGCTGGCTGTGCGACCGCTACTCCAAGACCCTCGTGCTGGCCTCCCTGCTCATCGTCACCGGGCTCTTCGCGCTGCTCGCCGCCCTCGTCGGTGCGGGCACCACGGTCATCGTCGGGGACAACACCTACCCGGTGGCCCTCGAGCCGGTCGGCACCGTGGCCTTCCTCGGGATGGCTGCCGGGCTCGGTGCGGGAGCCGGTGCCGTCTTCGCGCTGGTCGCCGCGCTCGTCGAGCCGGCCCGGGTCGGCGCGGTGACCGGTGTCGTCGGCGCGGCCGGCGGGCTGGGCGGGTTCGTCCCCCCGCTGCTGATGGGCGCGATCTACGGTGCCTTCGGCAGCTACACCCTCGGTCTGCTGCTCCTGGCCGTCGTGGCCGTGGGGGGTGGCCTGTTCACCCTGGTGGGCTTCCGCAAGGAGCTCGCCGCCACCACCCAGTAACGTGACCGGCTCATCGATGCGACGAGCCGGACGGCCCTTGTGAGGAGGTGAAGGTGCCCGTTCCAGCCATCCAGCCCACGCGGCCGGAGCCGCCCGCCGGGGCGGCCCTGCTCGTCTCGCCGGTGCGCAGGGCCGTCGTGGACGAGCTCGCCGCCCTCGACGAGGCCACGCGTCCGGTCGGGCTGACGGCCGCCGAGCTGGGCTTGCGCCTCGGGCTGCACACCACCACGATCCGCTTCCACGTCGACCAGCTGGTGGCCGGCGGTGTGCTGGAGTCCCACTTCGTGCGCAGCGGCGGCGTGGGCCGGCCGAGCAAGAAGTACGTGCTGCGCGAGCAGGTGCTCGGCGAGACCGACACCGCCCAGCACGGTGCCGGGCCCTACCAGGTGCTGGCCGGGTTGCTGGCCTCCGCGATGTCGGCCGGGGAGGCCGAGCAGATGACGCCCGAGGAGGCGGGGGTGCGCTGGGCCCGCCACCGGGCCGAGGAGGCCGAGGCGGCGCACGCCCCCGAGCCCGGGGCGCCCGCCCCGGCGACGGCTTCCCGGTCTGCGGTGGAGGGGGTCATCGAGCTGCTGGCCGAGTG
This sequence comes from Serinicoccus chungangensis, assembly GCF_006337125.1. GTDB lineage: Bacteria > Actinomycetota > Actinomycetes > Actinomycetales > Dermatophilaceae > Ornithinicoccus > Ornithinicoccus chungangensis. Next base: position 2,716,764 of record NZ_CP040887.1, on the reverse strand, counting down.
GGGCTACACCCCCGAGACCGAGCCCGCCGAGGAGGGGAGGGCCGTCGACATCACCCTGCGCGACTGCCCCTTCCTCGACCTGGCGCACACCCACCCCGACGTCGTCTGCGGCGTGCACCGCGGCCTGCTGCGCGGCGCGCTCGACGCCGTCGGCGAGCCCGACGCCCGGGTCAGCCTGCAGCCGTTCGTCGGGCCGACCACCTGTCGCGCGCGTCTGTACGTGCCGGGCGAGGCCTCCCCCGTCCAGGCCCCTGACCTGGGTACCATCACCGATCCCGACCCGCCCACCACTCAAGGAGTGCTTCCTTCATGACGGACATCCACGAGCGTCCCGCCGCCGGTCTTGACGGCCCCCTGAGCGAGGCGCTGGTCGGGACCAGGCGGTTCTTCACCCGGGGCCAGGTCTCGCAGGACCGGCGGACCCTGAGCCTGGAGGGCGGCCGCAGCGGCGACTCCTTCTACCGCGACCGCTGGAGCCACGACAAGGTCGTCCGCTCCACGCACGGTGTCAACTGCACCGGGTCCTGCTCCTGGAAGGTCTACGTCAAGGACGGGATCATCACCTGGGAGGCGCAGCAGACCGACTACCCCTCGGCCGGCGCGGACCGGCCGGAGTACGAGCCGCGCGGCTGCCCCCGGGGTGCCGCCTTCTCCTGGTACACCTACAGCCCGACCCGGGTGCGCTACCCCTACGTGCGCGGCACGCTGCTGGAGATGTTCCGCGCCGCCCGCCAGCAGTACGGCGACCCCGTCCTGGCCTGGGCCTCGATCGTCCAGGACGAGGAGAAGGCGAAGGCGTACAAGTCGGCACGCGGCAAGGGGGGGCTGGTGCGGGCCAGCTGGGAGGAGGTCGTCGACCTCGTGGCCGCCGCCCACGTCTACACGATCAAGCGCTTCGGCCCCGACCGGGTCGCCGGCTTCTCCCCGATCCCGGCGATGTCACCGGTCTCCTACGCCTCCGGCGCCCGTTTCCACGAGCTCATCGGCGCGCCGATGCTGTCCTTCTACGACTGGTACGCCGACCTGCCCAACGCCTCGCCGCAGATGTTCGGCGACCAGACCGACGTCCCGGAGTCCGGTGACTGGTGGGACGCCGGCTACCTGATCATGTGGGGCTCCAACGTCCCGCTGACCCGCACCCCCGACGCACACTGGATGGTCGAGGCGCGCTACCGCGGCCAGAAGGTCATCGCGGTCGCGCCCGACTACGCCGACAACGTCAAGTTCGCCGACGAGTGGGTCGCCTCCGCCCCCGGCACCGACGGCGCGCTCGCGATGGGTATGGGGCACGTCGTCCTCCGCGAGTTCTTCGTCGACCGCCAGGTTGACTTCTTCACCGACTACAACCAGCGCTTCACCGACCTGCCCTACCTCGTCACCCTTGAGCCGGTGAACGGCGACGAAGGAGCCTCGTTCACCGGAACAGAGGGGCAGGGCGAGCGTAGCGAGCACCGAGTCTTCAGACCGGGCAAGTTCCTCGTCGCGGGCGACCTGGAGGGCCACCCCGAGGCGGGCAGCGAGAACGCCATGTGGAAGCCGGCGGTCCTCGACGGGGCCACCGGTGAGGTCGCGATCCCGAACGGCTCGATCGGCCACCGCTTCGGCGAGGAGGGCGCGGGCCGGTGGAACCTCGAGCTGGGCGACATCCGCCCGGTGCTCTCGCTCTACGGCGACACCGGTGAGGCGGTCGAGGTGGCGCTGCCGCGCTTCGACAACCTCGAGGGCCAGCAGGTGCTGGAGCGCCGCGGCGTGCCGGTCCGCCGCGTCGGCGACCGGCTGGTCACCACGGTCCTGGACCTCATGCTCGCCCAGTATGGCGTGGGCCGCGACGGGCTGCCCGGGGCCTGGCCGTCCGGCTACGACGACCCCTCGGCCCCCGCCACCCCTGCCTGGGCGGCCGAGATCACCGGCGTCCCGGTCGAGCAGATCATCCGGATCGGCCGCGAGTGGGCGCAGAACGCGATCGACACCCAGGGCCGCGGCATGATCCTCATGGGCGCCGGCATCAACCACTGGTACCACTCCGACCAGATCTACCGCGCCCTGCTGGTGCTGACCTCGATCACCGGCTGCCAGGGCCGCAACGGCGGCGGCTGGGCGCACTACGTCGGCCAGGAGAAGGTGCGTCCGCTCATGGGCTTCCAGCACCTCGCCTTCGCCCTCGACTGGGTGCGGCCGCCACGGCACATGAACCAGACGTCCTACTGGTACGTCCACACCAGCCAGTACCGCTACGACACCTTCGACGCCGACGCGGTCAACGGCGGGACCGGCGCCTTCACCGGGCGCTCCACGATGGACCTGCTCGCCCAGGCCGTCCGGCTGGGGTGGGTCCCGTCCTACCCCCAGTTCGACCGCAGCTCCCTGCAGGTCGCCGACGAGGCCGCCGAGGCCGGCATGGCCGCCGGGGACTACGTCGCCAGCCGGCTCAAGGACGGCACGCTGCGGTTCGCGGTCGAGGACCCCGAGCACCCGGACAACTACCCCCGGGTCCTGTCGCTGTGGCGCTCCAACCTCCTCGGCTCCTCGGCCAAGGGCAACGAGTACTTCCTCAAGCACCTGCTGGGCACCGACAACGCGGTGAAGGCGGTGGAGGCCTCGCCGGAGCACCGGCCCCAGGACGTGGCCTGGCCCGAGCGGGCCGGCGAGGGCAAGCTCGACCTGCTGCTCACGCTCGACTTCCGGATGACCAGCTCCACGCTGTTCTCCGACGTCGTGCTCCCGGCCGCGACGTGGTACGAGAAGCACGACATCAACACCACGGACATGCACCCGTTCATCCACTCCTTCAACCCCGCCATCGCCCCGCCGTGGCAGGCCAAGAGCGACTGGGAGGCGTGGAAGGCCATCGCCCGGCGCTTCTCCGAGCTGGCGGTCGAGCACCTGGGCACCCGCAAGGACGTCGTGACCAAACCGCTGTGGCACGACACCCCGGAGGCGATGGCGACCGTGCACGGCCGGGTCCAGGACTGGCGCACCGGCGAGGTCGAGCCGGTGCCCGGACGGACGATGCCGGTCGTCGCCGAGGTCGAGCGCGACTACACCGCCGTCTACGAGAAGATGACCTCGATCGGCCCGCTGCTGGAGAGGGTCGGCATGCTGACCAAGGGCGTGAAGTACGAGGTCGGCCGCGAGATCGACATCCTGCGCCGACGCAACGGCACCGTCCGCGGTGGCGTCGCGGACGGGCAACCGAAGATCGAGACCGACATCCAGGTCGCCGATGCGATCATGCACCTGTCCGGGGTCAGCAACGGCCACCTGGCGACGCAGGGGTTCCGTTTCCTGGAGAAGCGGACAGGCACCCAGCTGCACGACCTGTCGGCCGAGCACGAGGGCAAGCAGATCACCTTCGCCGACACCCAGGCCGCGCCGGTACCGGTCATCACCTCCCCGGAGTGGTCCGGCTCGGAGAGCGGAGGGCGGCGCTACGCACCGTTCACGATCAACATCGAACGCTCCAAACCGTTCCACACCCTGACCGGCCGGCAGCACTTCTACCTCGACCACGACTGGGTGCAGGGGATGGGCGAGTCGCTGCCGACCTACCGGCCGCCGCTGAACATGACCACGCTCTTCGGCGAGGACCCGGTCGGTCAGCAGAGCGAGCACGACGGCGCGGTCGCCGTCGCGGTCCGCTACCTGACCCCGCACAGCAAGTGGTCCATCCACAGCGAGTACCAGGACAACCTGTTCATGCTCTCGCTCTCGCGCGGCGGCCAGACCATCTGGATGTCCGACGTGGACGCGGCCAAGATCGGCGTGCGGGACAACGACTGGATCGAGGCGGTCAACCGCAACGGCGTGGTCGCCTGCCGGGCCATCGTCAGCCACCGGATGCCCGAGGGCACGGTCTTCATGCACCACGCCCAGGACCGGCTCATCGACGTCCCGCTGACCGAGACCGACAACAAGCGCGGCGGCATCCACAACAGCCTCACGCGGATCCTGCTCAAGCCGAGCCACATGGTCGGCGGCTACGCCCAGTTCTCCTACTTCTTCAACTACATCGGGCCCATCGGCAGCAACCGTGACGAGGTCACGGTCATCCGCCGGCGCACCGCCCCGGTGACGTACTGAACCACCCGACGCACGACATACCGACCTGAGGAAAAGAGACAACATGCGCGTCATGGCACAGATGGCCATGGTCATGAACCTGGACAAGTGCATCGGGTGCCACACCTGTTCGGTCACCTGCAAGCAGGCGTGGACCAACCGTCAAGGCACCGAGTACGTCTGGTTCAACAACGTCGAGACCCGACCGGGCCTGGGCTACCCCCGGGGATACGAGGACCAGGAGGAGTGGAAGGGCGGCTGGATACGGGCCGACAACGGCCGGCTCAAGCTGCGCGCCGGCGGACGCCTCAACAAGATGCTCAACATCTTCTCCAACCCCAAGATGCCCTCGATCCAGGACTACTACGAGCCCTGGACCTACGACTACGAGACGCTGCTCAACGCCCCGGCGCAGGACACCTTTCCCGTCGCGCGGCCCAAGTCGCTCATCTCGGGCAAGCACATCAACATCGAGTGGTCGGCCAACTGGGACGACGACCTCGGCGGGTCCACCGAGCACGCCGCCAAGGACCCGATGCTCAAGGGCATCGAGGACAAGGTGAAGTTCGAGTTCGAGCAGACGTTCATGTTCTACCTGCCGCGGATCTGCGAGCACTGCCTCAACCCCAGCTGCGCTGCCTCCTGCCCCTCTGGCGCCATCTACAAGCGCGAGGAAGACGGCATCGTGCTGGTCGACCAGGACAAGTGCCGCGGCTGGCGCATGTGCGTCACCGGCTGCCCCTACAAGAAGGTCTACTTCAACCACAAGACCGGCAAGGCCGAGAAGTGCACCTTCTGCTACCCGCGCGTGGAGGTCGGCATCCCGACCGTGTGCGCCGAGACCTGCGTGGGCCGGCTGCGCTACATCGGCCTCATGCTCTACGACGCCGACAAGGTGCTCGAGGCCGCCGCGGTCGAGGACGAGCACGACCTCTACGAGGCTCAGCGCAGCGTGTTCCTCGACCCACGCGACCCGGCGGTCCAGCGCGAGGCGGAGCGCGCGGGCATCCCCGGCGACTGGATCGAGGCGGCGAAGAAGAGCCCCGTCCTCAAGCTCATCACCGACTACAAGGTCGCACTCCCCCTGCACCCGGAGTACCGCACCATGCCGATGGTCTGGTACATCCCGCCGCTGTCGCCGGTCGTCGACGTCATCAAGGACACCGGTTACGACGCCGAGGACAAGGACAACCTCTTCGCAGCCATCGACGCGCTGCGCATCCCGATCGAGTACCTCGCCAACCTCTTCACCGCCGGCGACACCCGGCCGGTCGAGGACGTGCTGCGCCGACTGGCCGCGATGCGGTCCTACATGCGCGACATCAACCTGGGCCGCGACCCCCAGGCGCACATCGCCGAGGCCGTCGGCATGGAGGAGGAGGAGATGTACGAGATGTTCCGCCTCCTGGCGATCGCCAAGTACGGCGACCGCTACGTCATCCCGACCGCCCACGGGGAGCAGGCGCACGCCCTGGAGGAGCTGGCCACGGACTGCCCCGTGAGCTCCTTCGACGACGAGCTGCTCGACTCCTCCGGCCCGTTCGGCGAAGGTTCGGGCCGCGGCGCCGTCACCCCGGTCGCGGTGGAGAACCTCAAGATGCTCCAGGAGCGGGCCCAGTCGGAGGCCCTCGTCTCCGGCGGCAGCAAGCGCGGTCGCGTCAACCTGCTCAACTGGGACGGGCGCGGCATGCCCGAAGGTCTCTTCCCCGAGCGCCAGGAGGGTGTCGAGGCCCCCTCGGGTGGTGGCAGCCCGCACCAGTCCACCGACGACTGGTCCGTGTTCGAGGACGGCCAGGCCCGACCGGACAACGTCGCCGGCGCGGACGAAGGACAGCAGCGATGATGCCCTGGCGGCGCCACCGGCGCAGCAGCCCCCGGTTCGACGCGCGCGCGCAGGCCGACGCCTGGCAGCTGTGCTCACTGTTGCTGGACTACCCCCGCGAGGACCTGCCCAGGCACCTGGCGGCGCTCCGGGAGGTGGCCGGAGGCCTGCCGCCGTCGGCCGGTGAGCCGCTGAGCCGGTTCCTCGAGCACGCGGAGGCCGTCGGCCTGTCCGAGCTGCAGCGCGACTACGTCGACACCTTCGACGTCACCCGCAAGTGCGCCCTGCACCTGACCTACTTCCTGCACGGGGACACCCGCAACCGGGGCGTGGCACTGGTGCAGTTCAAGCAGCTCTACCGCCAGCACGGGGTCGAGCTGGGCGACGCCGATGCGGAGCTTCCTGACTACCTGCCCGTCGTGCTGGAGTTCGGCGCGACCGTTGCCCCCGACACGGCCTGGAAGGTCCTCAACGACCATCGGGTCGGCATCGAGCTCCTCCGGCGGGCCCTGGACCGGCGCGGCTCACCCTGGTTGGACGTGGTCGCGGCCCTTCGGGCCACCCTGCCCGACCTCGACGGCGACGACGAGCAGGCCCTCGCGCGGCTCATCGCCCAAGGACCGCCGCAGGAGACGGTCGGGATCGACGACGCGCCCTACGCCATGGACCCCGCCCTCGACGGCCTGCGCACACCTCCGACCGACGGGTGCGCGCCCCCCGGCAGCGCACCGCACACCCCCCAGTCTCTCGGCTCGACCATCCCCGTAGGAGCCCCCCGATGAGCACCTTTCTCTGGGTGATCTTCCCTTACATCTGCCTGGCGACCTTCGTCGTGGGCCACGTCTGGCGCTATCGCTACGACAAGTTCGGGTGGACCACCCGAAGCTCCCAGCTCTACGAGGACAAGCTGCTGCGGATCGGTAGCCCGCTGTTCCACTTCGGCATCCTCTTCGTGGCGGTCGGCCACTTCTTGGGGCTGATCGTGCCGCAGAGCTGGACCGAGCGGGCCGGGATGAGCCAGGAGCTATATCACATCGTGGCGCTGCTCGGCGGGCTGCCAGCGGGCATCGCCTGCCTGGTCGGGCTGGCCATCCTCGTCTACCGGCGCCGCACGGTCGGGCCCGTCTTCCGCGCCACGACGGTCAACGACAAGGTCATGTATGCCGTGCTCGCCGTCGTCATCGTGCTCGGCATGTGGAACACCATCGCGGGCACCCTGCTCAACCTGGGCATCGCGGGCGACCACTACAACTACCGCGACGGCGTCTCGCCGTGGTTCCGGCAGATCTTCTGGTTCCAGCCCGACGCCTCGCTCATGGCGGGCGCGCCGATCGGATTCCAGCTGCACGCCCTGCTCGCTTTCCTGCTCTTCGCGATGTGGCCCTTCACCCGCCTGGTGCACGTCTTCTCCGCACCGATCGGCTACTTCACCCGGCCCTACATCGTCTACCGCAGCCGCGACGAGCGGCCCGGGACGGCGACCGGCACGCGGGCCCAGAAGCGCGGCTGGGAGCGGATCGGATGACCGGTCCGCACCCCGTCCTCGGCGACCTCGGGCTGGCCCCGGTCAAGGAGGCGGACCCCTATCGGGTCGTCGACCTCCTGGCCGAGGGCCGGCGGCTGCTGGACCAGGCCCGCGCCCGCGGCAGAGGCCGCGCCGTCCGCGCGGTCGTCCGCCAGCCGGGGCAGAACCTCATCGTCCTGGCGCTGCCCGCCGGGGGCGGGCTGCCCGAGCACGACGCCCCCGGCCCCGCCTCGCTGCAGTGCCTGTCCGGCGAGGTCGTGCTCAGCACGGCGGACGACTCGTGGCTCCTGCCCGCCGGGACGGCGCACGCCATACCTCCGGTCCGGCACGACGTCCGCGCCGACGTGGATAGCGTCTGCGTCCTGACCGTGAGCCTGCCCCGATGACCCAGACCCGTACCCTGCAGAGTGTGAGCACCCCCCTGCCCCCGCTCGTCCAGCCCGGCCCCGAGTTGACCTCGGCGCAGATCTCGCGCTACTCCCGCCACCTGCTGGTGCCCGGGATGGGCATCGAGGCCCAGCGGCGGCTGCTCAACGCCCGGGTCGCGGTCATCGGCGCTGGTGGGCTCGGCAGCCCGATCGTGTCCTACCTGGCCGCCGCCGGCGTCGGGCACCTGACGATCATCGACGACGACGTCATCGACACCACCAACCTGCAGCGGCAGGTCGTCCACCGCAGCGACGACGTGGGTCGGCCCAAGGGCGAGTCGGCGGCGGAGTTCGTCCGCGGGCTCAACCCCGACGTGTCCGTGCAGGTTCACCACACCCGGATCACCCCGGCCAACGCCGAGGCGCTGCTGGCCGGGCACCACCTCGTGCTCGACGGGGCCGACAACTTCCCGACCCGGTATGCCGTGTCCGACGCCGCGCTGGCGCTGCGGCTGCCGGTGGTGTGGGCCGCGGTGCTGCGCTTCGACGCCCAGATCTCCTCCTTCGTGCCCGAGGTCGAGGGCTCGGTGACACTGCGTGACCTCTTCCCGCTGCCGCCGCGCCCGGAGGACGTGCCGTCCTGCTCCGAGGCCGGTGTCCTCGGCGCGCTGGTGGGTCAGGTCGGCTCGATCATGGCGGGGGAGGCGGTCAAGCTGATCTGCGGCTTCGGGGAGCCGCTCGTGGGGCGGGTGCTGCTGGTCGACGCACTGTCGCAGCGGGTGCGTGAGATCCCGCTGCGCCCCGTCGGTGCGGTCGTGCCGCAGCCGCTGCACGAGCCCACCCGTGACCTGGTGCCCCTGGTCGAGGTGTCGGCGCAGGAGGTGAGCCAGGAGCTGGCTGCCGCCGACGGCGACCGACCGGCAGCCGGTGTGGCCAGGGCTCCCGCCCCCGTCCTGCTCGACGTCCGCGAGCCCGCCGAGCACGCCCTCGGCACCGTCCCCGGGGCGGTGACCGTGCCCGTCGGGGAGGTGCTGACCTGGGAGGAGCTCGTGGGCCAGCTGCCGGACGGGCACGTGATCGTCTACTGCAAGGCCGGCCCGCGGGCCCGCCGCGCGGCAGCTCACCTGGTCAAGGTCGGCCACCCCGACGTGCGCGTCATGACCGGGGGCATCCTCGCCTGGAGAGAGCAGGTCGACTCCTCCCTCCCGGCCTACTGACGGGCTCGCTCCGGATGCGCGTCGACCTGCTGGTCCTCGCCGGCGGGCGCGGCGAACGGCTCGGCGGCCAGGACAAGGCCGCGTTGGAGGTCGGCGGGCACAGCATGCTTGACCGCGTGCTCGAGGCGGCCGCCCTGCTCGGCGGCTCGGTCGTCGTCGTGGGTGACACCCCTGTCCCCGAGGGCGTGGCGCGCACCCTGGAGGACCCGCCCGACGGTGGGCCCGTGGCAGGCATCGCGGCCGGCCTCGAGGCGTTGGCAGCTGCGCCGGCCGGCGGTGCGCCGGCCAGCGGTGCGTCACCGAGCGGTGTGTCACCGACCGGCTGGGTCGCCGTCGTCGCTGTCGACCAGCCGGGCGCCGCACCGGCGCTCGCCGCTCTGGGTGCCGCGCTCCCGGGGCTGCCCGCGGACGTGGACGCCGTCAGCCACGAGGACGGCACCGGTCACCGCCAGTGGCTGCTCGCGGTCTACCGCCGGGCCGCGCTCGAGGCGGCGCTGGCCCGGCTGGACTCACCCCGGGACACCTCGGTGCGCAGGCTGGTCGCCGGCCTGCGGTGGCAGGTCGTCGAGGGCGGGACGGAGCACCTGGGCGACGTCGACACCTGGGAGGACGCAGCCCGCTGGGAGCAGCGGCTGGTCGAGGACGTGGGGCGGCGACGGGACGCGAGGCGCAGATAAAGACCCCCGCCGTGGACGTGCCGACGTGTCGTGTCCCCGGGTGTAGCGTGGGCCGGGTTGCCGGTTTCCCCTACGGAAGGCAGTGGTCCCCATGTCCGGCATCTCCGCTGACGCAGCAGGCGCGCCACAGGTGACGCCCGAGCAGCGCTCCCGCGCACGCAGGGCGGTCGTGGCCGCAGCCATGGGCAACGCCCTGGAATGGTTCGACATCATCGTCTACGGCTTCTTCGCGGTGGTGATCGCCGAGCTCTTCTTCCCTGCGGAGACCGACCCGACGGTGGCCCTCCTGCTCACCTTCGCGACGCTGGCGCTGACCTACTTCATCCGGCCGATCGGCGCGATGGTGATCGGCAACTTCGGCGACCGACGTGGTCGCAAGGCGGCGCTGACCCTGACGATCGCGCTGATGACGCTCGGCGTGGGGATCATGGCGTTCACGCCGACCTATGCCGCGATCGGTGTGACGGCGACGGTGCTGATGCTGCTCTCACGGCTGATCCAGGGCTTCTCCGCCGGCGGGGAGTTCGGCTCGGCGACCGCCTTCATGATCGAGCACAGCCCGGACCGCAAGGCCTTCTACGCCAGCTGGCAGGTCGCGACCCAGGGCATCTCGATGCTGCTGGCCGGCTCCTTCGGGCTCGTGCTCAACACGATGCTCAGCCAGGAGGCGCTCTACTCCTGGGGCTGGCGGGTGCCCTTCATCTTCGGGCTGCTCATCGGCCCGATCGGCTGGTGGATCCGCAGTTCGATGGACGACACCCCCGAGTTCCTTGAGGTCGAGGAGCGGGACGAGCGGGTGGCGATGCCCTTGGGAGCCGTCCTGACCCAGCACCTCGGCCGCGTCCTCACCGCCGCGGCATGCGTGGGCGTGGCGACGATGTCGGTCTACCTCATCCTCTACATGCCGACGTTCTCGGTGACGGCCCTGGGCCTGCCGTCCTTCGCCGGCTACATCGGCGCGGCCATCGCCGGTCTGGTCACCCTTGTCCTGGCGCCCATGTTCGGCGCCCTCGCCGACCGGGTGGGCACGGTGCCGATCATGCGCGTCGCTGCTGTGGTCGGCGGCCTCGTCGTCTACCCGATGTTCCTCGCTCTGATCAACAACCCGACCGTCTGGATGCTCACCCTGGTCGAGGTCGTGCTGGGCGTGGTGATGGCGGCCTACTTCGCGCCGTTGCCCTCGATGATGGCCGCGATCTTCCCGACCGCCGTGCGCACCACGGGTATGTCGGTGGCCTACAACGTCGGCGTGACGACCCTCGGTGGCCTCACCCCGCTCGTGCTCGCCTGGCTTGTCGACCAGTTCGCGGACGTCTCGCCGGCCATCTACTACATCGCGGTGGTGATCCTCTCGCTGGTCGGGCTCACCCTCGCGCGCCGGGTCTACGGTCTGCGGTGACCCGCCCCTGATGCGCGGGTCGCCGACGGCTCACCGCCTGGCCGCGGAGCGCCAGATGGACCGGATCATGCCTGCTGCGACGAGCACCCAGGCGAGCAGGGCGACCCAGAACCAGTGCGTCCCGACGAACTCCACGACCGGCAGCCGGTCCGCGCGGCCGAGGTAGATGCCGGCGACGGCATACATCCCGAGCGGGAAGACCATGCTCCACAGGGTGGGCTGGTAGACGAGGGGGATCCGGCGCAGGAAGTGCCGCCACACCCCGGCGGCGATCAGGACCGGGATGAGCCACGTCGCGAACGCCCAGAACACGACAGACATGCCCGCGACGAGGTCGCGGGTGACGTCGATCATGGGCGCGTCCTTCATCTCCACGATGCGCGCCCCGGCGACGACGGTGATCGCGACCGCGCCCATCGCCACCCAGTAGGGCGGGTCCAGGTGCTCGGGCCGCAACGGGTAGAGCATGACCCGCAGGGCGACGAAGACCGCGCACGCGGCATACAGGACGACACCGACCGACCAGGCGAAGACGGCCAGGATCGCCAGCTCGTGCCGCAGGCTGTCGTAGAGCGGCTCCAGGCCGGCGGCGACCACGGCGATGGACTGGCTGGCCACCACCCAGATGAACCACGTGCCGTTGGCGGTGTCGAGCATCGGGCGCCGGTCGCTGCCCAGGACCGCGGTCCACGGGATGACGTAGCCCAGGACCAGCCACACCAGCACGGAGATGGTCAGCAGGACCCCGGCGACGAAGGTCTGTCCGACGCCGACCAGCGCCGCGCCGAGGACGTTGGTGGCCGCGATGAAGGTGAAGAAGCCGAAGGCGCGCGCAGGGTCGTGGAAGTCCTCGGACAGGTGGCGGCGGTAGCTGACGAAGCGCCAGGCGGTCAGCACGACGAGGGTGACGTAGAAGGCCACCGCCACCCAGAAAAGCAGGGTCGCCAGCAGGGTGAAGCCCTTGAGCTGGGCGCCGATGGACACGATGCCGGTCCCCATGACGCCGGCGAAGTAGCCCGGTGTCAGCGTCGCCGGCGTGAAGCGACCGACGACCGTGGGGGCCGGGGTCGTGGTCATCGACCCACCGTAGTGGCCCCGGCGCCCGGTCGTCACGTCTGACGCGGCGGGCCTTAGCCTTTTCGCGCAGGGTCTGGGAGACTGGGTGCATGGCCACGGTGAGGTATTTCGCAGCGGCTGCCGAAGCAGCAGGGACCACGACGGAGCAGGTGCACGCCGACGACCTCGGCTCGCTGCTCGCCGACCTCCGCGAGCGGCACGGTGCCGAGCTCGCGCGGGTGCTGGAGCGCAGCTCGGTCCTGCACGAGGGACAGTACGTCACCGACCCGGCCCGCGCGCTGGCGCACGACGCCGTGCTGGACGTGCTGCCGCCCTTCGCTGGCGGCTGATCACCTGCGCCCGAGGCGCCGTCAGCCGCCGATCCGGCTCATCGGGCGGGGCGGCTGCAGGAAGGTCGGCTCGTTGATGCCGTGCCCGGGGAGCTTGGCCCCGATCGAGGCGCGGATCAGCTCGGCGAGCTCGTCGTCCGAGGCGCCGTCGCGCAGCGGCGTGCGCAGGTCGGTCTCGCCGGTGGCGAAGAGGCAGTTGCGGATCATGCCGTCGGCAGTGAGCCGCACCCGGTCGCAGCTGCCGCAGAAGGGCATGGTGACCGAGGCGATGGCGCCGACCATGCCCAGCGGCTCGACCTCGGGGCCGGCCCCCCACGGCCGCACGTCGAAGAGCTCGGCCGGTGCGCTGCCCCTCGACTCGTCCGGCTGCGCGGTGAGGTCGTAGCCGGTGCGCAGCTTCGCGAGGATCTCCGCGCCGCTGATCATCTGCGAGCGGTCCCACCCGTGCTGGGCGTCCAGCGGCATCTGCTCGATGAACCGCAGCTCGTAGCCGTGCTCGAGGGCGAAGGTCAGCAGCGCCACGACGTCCTCGTCGGCGTCGTTGACACCGCGCATGAGGACCGTGTTGATCTTCACCGGCACGAGCCCGGCCTCGGCGGCCGCGTGGATGCCGGCGAGGGTGTCGGCGAGGCGGTCACGCTTGGCGAGGGAGATGAAGACGTCGCGCCGCAGCGTGTCGAGGCTGACATTGACCCTCGTCAGGCCCGCCTCGCGCAGGGCTGCGGCGTTCTTGTCGAGGCCGATGCCGTTGGTGGTCATCGAGACCTCGGGCGCCGGGTCGAGCGCCGAGAGACCGGCGACGACGTCGACGAGGTCGCGACGCAGCAGCGGCTCGCCGCCGGTGAGCCGGATCTCCTCGATGCCCATGGACACCGCCACGTCGGCGAGCCGCACGACCTCCTCGGTGGTGAGCATCGTCGCCCGCGGCAGCCACGGCACGCCGTCCTCGGGCATGCAGTAGGTGCAGCGCAGCGAGCAGCGGTCGGTGACCGAGATGCGCAGGTCGCGGTGCACCCGGCCGTAGCTGTCCACCAGCGGCTCGCGGATCATCATCAGTGGTCGCCCCCCACTACTTGATCGACCAGGTGGCCGAGCAGCGGCCCGATGATGTCCATCCCCTCCGTGACGGCCGCGGGGCGACCGGGCAGGTTGATGACCAGCGTGCCCCCGACCCCGCGCTCCTGCGGCCAGTCGACGACGCCGACGACGCCGCGGGACACGGCCGCGAAGGGGGTGTGCCGTGAGCCCTCCCGGCGCATCAGCTCGGCCATGCCCGGGTTCTCCCGGGTGATGACCTGGCGGGTCCCCTCCGGGGTGAGGTCACGCGGGCCCATGCCGGTGCCACCGGTGGTCACCACGAGGCGGGCCCCGTCGGCGACGGCGGCCCGCAGCGCCCCGGCGACCGACTCGACACCGTCCGGCACGACCACCGGGGACTCGACGGCATACCCCAACTCCCGGAGAGCCACCGTGAGGCGGCGGCCCGACTCATCCTCGCGAAGCCCGTCGGAGGACCGTCCCGACACCGTAATCACTGCTGCCGTCCGACTGGCTTGCGACGCGTCGTGTGAGCTCACTCCTCGACCTTAACGGGCCCCGACATCGGACTCCTGAGCGCCTCTATCGATACGTGGATGGCCGCTGCGCCATCACTCGACGCCTGGCCGTTCAGCAGTTCCGCCAGGGTGAGTTGCACGCTGTGCGTTCTCTCTCAGCCCTTCTGCGCAGACTCGTATGCAGCGACGACCTCAGCGGAGATGCGTCCACGGTCAGAGACGGAGTGCCCGTTCTGCTTTGCCCACTCCCGGATGGCCTTCGTGCGCTCGCGGTCCTGCTGACTCGCGTTGCTGCTGGTACCGGTTCTGCGCGTGCCACCAGACACCTTGCGCCCGGCCTTGAGGTAGGGCTGCAGTAGATGGGCAAGTTCCGATGCCTCATCGGTGGACAGGTCAACCTCGTAGGTGTTGCCCTTCCAGCCGAAGGTGACGGTCTCGCCTTCTGTGCCCAGCTCCTCCCCGGAGAGGTCGGAGACGAACTGCGTAACGACACGCTGCGCCATGGGGTGTTCCTTCTCAATGGGACGGTCGGGAATGTGCCCACCCGAAGGGGTGGGCCGCGTATGCGCAACCGTACCCAGGACATAGCACTGAACAAATTCGCCCCAGGACCCACTGAGGGACGCAAGCACGTCGTCAAGCCTGCATAGATCTGCCCTGACAATCGGGGACTGCTGCACGGATAGGTGACAGGTTCGGTCAGGCAGCCTGGTCGGCTGGTGTGGTCATGATGGTCTCGAACTCGATGGGGGTCAATCGCCCGAGAGCGTCCTGTCGACGGCGTCGGTGGTAGGTCCGTTCGATCCAGGTCACGATCGCGATGCGTAGGTCGTCCCGGGTGACCCACTGTCGGCGGTCGAACACGTTCTTCTGCAGCAGCGCGAAGAAGGACTCCATGGCCGCGTTGTCACCCGCGGCACCGACTCTGCCCATTGACCCGACCATGTCGTGGCGGTTGAGAGCGTGGACGAACTTCCTGCTACGAAATTGAGATCCGCGATCCGTGTGGACCACGCACCCGGTGACGTTCCCGCGGCGGGCGACGGCGTTGTTGAGTGCGGCGACCGCGATCCGGGACTTCATGCGGGAGTCGATGGAGTAGCCCACAATCCGGTTGGAGTACACGTCCTTGAACGCGCAGACGTACAGCTTTCCTTCACCAGTCCAGTGTTCGGTGATGTCCCCGACCCACAGCTCGTTCGGCGTCGTGGCGGTGAACGCGTGCCGGGTCCGGCCATTCTTGTCGGTCACAGCGCACCGGTCCTCATGAACGGGCGGGACGGGCTTCTTCCCGTTCCTGCCCCGTTTCTTGCCGAACGCTGACCACCAGCCGTTGTCCGAGCACAACCGCCACGCCGTCCGCTCGCTCATGGTGTGCCCGGCGTCGCGGGCCTCATCGGCCAGGAACCGGTACCCGAACTCCGGGTCATCCAGGTGCGCGTCGAACAAGGCGTTCGCGCGATAGGCCTGCCCGCGCGCGGTGTCGGTGACCGGTCTCGCCAGCCACCGGTAGTAGGGCTGTCGAGCGATCTTGAGCACCCGGCACGTCACCGTGACGGGGATCCCGTCGCCGGCCAGCTCGCGGACGAGCGGGTACATCATTTTCCCGGCACGTTGGCTTGGGACAGGTAGGCCGCGGCCCGGCGCAGGACCTCGTTCTCCTGCTCCAGCAGCCGCACTCTCCTTTTCAGCTCCCGGTTCTCGGCGTTCTCCGCGGCGCTCTCGGCGGCGCTCGGGCCAGGCTTCACACCGTCCTCGACGTCCGCGGTCTTCATCCAGTTCGTCAGGTACGACTCGCTGATGCCGAAGTCGGCAGCGATCTGCTTCAGATGGACTCCCGGCTCACGGTTCCTCGCGACACGCACGACGTCGTCGCGGAACTCTCGGGGGTAAGGCTTAGGCACAGTGCACATCCTTCCAGCAGCACCTCTCGGCACCACAGATCAGATGTCACCTATCCGTGCAGCAGTCCCGGTTGATCCCAGGCCACGGGCGCAAGGCGCAGTCCGAGTGGCCCACCGGGTGGAGCGCCACTCGGACCGCGCTGTCAGCGTTGCTGAAACCCTGCTCGGGTGTAGAGCGCGAGAGCCGCTGGGGAAGTGCCCTCGCCGATGCGCAGCGAGAGGGTGGCATCCCCAGCCCGCGCACAGGCGTGCACCGCGGTGTCGAGCAGGGCTCGGCCGACGCCCATGCCTCGCACGTCGGGATGGACGAAAAGGTCGATGATGAAGGGCCCGTCCAGCTGGGTGTCCCAGATCGACTTATCTACCACCAAGATCGCACCGACGGGTCGGTTCTCGAAGGTGGCGACCCGGGTGAGGTCGTGGCGCAGGACTCCGAACTCGCCGGCGAAGGTGTCGTCCATCTCTTGCTGGGCGTCGCTCAGGCTGGTGGCCGCGACAGCGGGCGGGTATGCCGCGAGATAGGCGGTGGCAAGGGCGTCGCGATCAGACGTCTGGATGCCTCGGAGCTCGACGGCGTCGATGCCGCCGGGAGTGGTTGAGCGGGCGGTGAGTGAGAGGGTCATCAGGTCAGAGGGCATAATTGTTCCGTTCGTGTCGGTGGGCGTTGGTGAGCTGCCATCTGGAACGGAACATGGGCCCATCGTAGGCAACGTTGACGAGCTTCACAGGGAACTCATCGATCCAAGACCTGGGTGTCGCATACGGCATGTTGCCCGCCGACTTGCGAGGAACACTCGCAGCGGCAGAACAGTGCGCGTGACGGCGAACCACCGGTGGCGGCATGTGCCTGTCGTAGAGCTGGGCTCCCTGGAAACCCGCAGATCGCTCCTGGGCGGCGCAGAGGGTGGGTGGGAGTACCAGCGGGTTGACCCTCACGCATCGTGAGGTCTTAGCGTCGAGCACGTGAACGAGCCACGTAAATCTTTTGCCGACGACCCTCCTGCCGCTCTCGCCGCCCTGGTGCATCCGGACAAGGACATGCGTCAACACGCAGCTGTCGCATTGGGTCAGCGAGCCGACCCGCATCTGGCGCCTCGCATCGCCGAGCTGCTGTGGCAAGAACCGGACTTTTTCGTCCGGGAAACCTTGACCTGGGTTCTGACGCGGACCCCTGAGGCAGCCGCAGACGCAGCTTCGTCCGTGCTTTCCGTTGGCGACGTCAACACCCGTCTGCAAGCACTACACCTTCTCAGCAAGCTGTCTGATCCCAACACTGTTCGCGTGGTGGCGGGGTTCATCGACGATGTTGACACTCGGGTTGCCGACAAGGCACGGTGGGCACTCGCCCGAATCGCGGACCCCTCGGTCATCCCAATCTTGGTCGACCGGCTCGGCGACACGGACCAGACGGCGCGCGATGCGATGACCACCGCGCTGTCCCAATTTGGAGCGCCAGCTGTGCCGACCATCGGCACGGCCCTGAGGACGGCGGAGGATCCCAGCGTGCGCGCTCACGCAGCCGACGTGCTCTGCTTCATCGGGGCACCTGGCGCACATGAGGCTGCCCCCGCCCTAGCCGACGCGTTGCACGACAACCACCCCGATGTCCGGCTGGCCGCCACGTTAGCCCTCCGCGAATTGACCGACTACCCTGCGGCGCGCGAGGCGCTACGAGAAGTCAGCCTGAGCAGTGACGACCCCCGGGTCCGGACGGTCGCTCGGCTGAGCCTGTGACTTCCCGCTTGTCCGTGGTGCCGGCCGTGGCGGCCTCGTCGCAAGGACTGCCGGGCCAGGGGCATGCGGCCGTGACGGTTCCGCCGCTCGAAGAAGCGTCAGATGCTAACACCATGCGGCACAGTTCATGTGAGTCGCCGCCTCGGAGCGGCAAGAGCGGAAACCCGATGGCGGGGCGACGGCGCCGTGGCTAGGCTCCCCAGCATGCCCGGCCCGGACGGTTTCGACTGCGCAGTGCGGGGCGAACACGTGGTGATCAGCCATCACGGGCGTCACGCGGCGACGCTGCGTGGCCGACGCGCCCAGACCTTTCTCGAAGACGTCGTGTCCGGGGACCCTCAGACCCTGATGGCTAGGCTCACCGGCAACTACCGGCGGGGAAACGAGCGCCAGGCTCGGAGTCACCCGCGCAACCAACCCCGCTGAGTTGCTCCCCGGGACGCTTCAGCTCGCACGGCCCGCGGCAGTACAGGATGTTCACGAGATCGCGATATGGCTGTGGCGCCAGCCTTCTACGTACCTGACCGGGGCAGCCTGCGTAGGTCGGCCCGTCCGGGAGGTGAGGCCGGGTCGGGCTAGGTCACGGTGGGGACTGTGCCTGCGCTCTTGAGTGAAGCCTGCCGAGGTGTAACTGGGGAGGGACTCAACCTTTGCGCGTGCTGGCCCGTTGAGGGGATAGGCGCCCGCCGGGGGCGACGCACAGGGACACGACGAGGTGAGATGAAGCGAGACGCGGAGGAAGAGTTTGCGGACTTCGTCCGTGTGGTGTCTCCGCGTCTGCTCACCTCGGCGTGGATGCTCAGCGGTGACCCGCACGTCGCCGAGGAGCTGGTGCAAGAGTCGCTAGCGCGGGTCTACGCGCACTGGCGGCGGGCGCGGGTGGACAACCCTGTGGCCTACGCCCGACGCATCCTGGTCAATCTCCATACCGACCGCTGGCGCAAGCGCCGCCGGGAGGTATCGACCGACACGTTGCCCGAAACCGACCTATCGCCGGGCCACGGGGACCGCGTCGATCTGGCCCTTGACCTCGTCCGTCTCCTGCAGGCGCTCCCACGACGCGAGCGTGAGTGCGTGGTCCTGCGGCACTACCTGGACCTGTCGGAGAAGGACGCCGCCAACACGCTCGGTGTCTCGACCGGCACGGTCAAGAGCTCGACCTCCCGCGGGCTGGCCACCCTGCGCGCCGCCCTGACCGAAGGAGAACGCAACCATGTCTGAGAATTTTGACAACTCAGCCCTCGACCTGCTGGACCGGGCCGATGAGCTCGCACCAGCCATGGCTGTCGATCCTGGCACGGTCATCGCCGCCGGTCGCCGCAAGGTGCGGCATCGCCAGGCGTCGGTCGCTACCGGGGTGGGTGCGGTGGCGCTCGTCGGTGCGCTCTGGCTCGGCGGACCGATCAACCCGTTCGCGCCGACCCACCTGATGAGCGACCCGGTGCCGGCGGCGACGGTCAGCTGGCAGGACGGAGTGGACGTCGAGCTGTTCGACAACTCGCCCAACCCGGTGCACGAGGCCGACCGTACTGCCTGGACCGGACAGCTGCGCAGCAACGAGGGGGACGCGTTCCCGGAACTGGTCCTAACACGAGACGGGACACAGCTGGACCCGGTCACCGCGCAGGACGGCCCTGGTGACGTGATGGTGTTCACCGTCGAAGGTCTGAGCGTGGCGGTATGGCAGTCGCCTCCTGGAAGCCGCGGCGAGGCCCCGCTGTGGGCGCCGGGCGTCTACGCCAGCCAGGGCGGCACCGTCGAGATCGATGGGGCCCAGCTGCAGTACAGGGCAGCCGAGATCGTCCCGGGGGGCAACGGTGAGCTGGAGGAGCTTTACTGGTTCACCGATGATGCCGCTCACGCTGCCAGCGGGGCGCCGCTGCACAGCACCGTCCTGGTCGCGGGCGACGTCAACGCCCTGGTCATGCTGGACCAGCCGAGGCAGGCATGGGGCACGATCGACCTACGGCACCCCACCGGTCCGGCCCACGTCGAGCGGCTCGTCGCCGGTGCAGGCTTGAGCGGATGGATCGGCCAGGACGTCACCACCGCCACCAGCGTCGGCGTCCTGCCTGAAGGGGGATCGAAGCCGACCGTGACGTCGCAGACCACGGTCCTCGCGCAGGCCCAGCTGGGGACGCAGACGGCCGTCCTGGCGGCCGACTCCACGCTGGTCACCGGACCACCGGTCATCCGCTACCAGTTAGAGGGTGAAGAACGCGACCTGATGAGGTTCGTGCAGGAGACCAACCGCACGCTCGAAGTCGGCACCGCCCAGCTCCTGGTCACGGCGCAACCTACGGCGCTGGAGCTACGTCGCGGAGACAAATTCACGCTCATCCCCGTCGAGGACCTGACCGACGGACACGCCCTGGCCACTCCCGTCATGGGCGGTCACGTGGTCATCGTGCCCGGCTGGGAACCGGACGCAGCAGCCGAGGACCTCCGGGTGCTCGTCGGGACAGACGAAGAGGATCGCTGGGTGGAGGCCAAGTCGGCCTACATCGACATCCTCTTCGACGGTCGACCCCTCGTCGTGCTCGGACTGGACGACGGCATCCTCCACGAGGATGAGAACGTGCGCGGCGTTGGCATCGCCGAAGCCGACGACCGCGTCGTTTCACACCCGCTGGACGACGTCACCCCGCTCAACGTCAACATCTGAACCGCCACCACGGACGCCCGCCTGGCGGCAGAGTCGGATGGTTCAGGCTCGTGGGCGGCTTGCTCCTCCGAAACTGCGTTTGCCACGCCACATTTTTGTGCCATCGCTGAGGTGTAGTTCGGTCCTTGGCCGGCGCAGAGCACGGTAATCGTGACGATCGTCGTCGCCGGGTCGGCGTAGGCGTCCAAGATGCGTAGTTGCTCGTCAAGGGCTCCCCGCTCGTCCTCGGGTTCGTACGCGAATTCGATCCATAGGTAGCCACCGGGGAAGGTCAGTTCGAAAAGGTCCCCCCTGATAGCGAGATCGACCTGGCCTTCACGGCTGGGCACCTCGATGGTCCACGCCATGTCTCCCGGGCGGTCCGGCATGCGGTTGCTTAGACGGTACCCCCGCTGGCAGCAGTGTTCTTTGACCACTGCTTCAAGTGGGGCTCGACGCAGTTGTGCGTCTCGATGAGGCATGACAACGGCGGTCACTCGTGCGAGATATGCAGCCGCCTTGCTGTCGCCGGCGGTGCCGCGTTCGAGGTCGAGCAGGTTCTCCAGCGCAGAGTCGTCCACTCGACCATCGCTGCTGATGACCCCGGCGAGCCAGGAATCAAGGCCATCCCGGCAAGCAGCGTCATCCGTCTCCAGAATGTCTCCAACGTCGAGTTCGAGCGTCAGGTCACTCCAGACTCGTCGCAGGGACGCGACTTGCCGCTTCGACAGCTGCATCACCGCAACGCCCCGCGATCGGGAAGAGACACGCTCATGATGCCTGACACGGTACGGGAGCCAGGCCTGCCGGCTACTTGCGAACCGCGGCAGAGGCGCGCGTCTGGTTCTCATGCGGGACCGGCGTGCGTGCACACTCCATGCGCAGTTGTGTGCGTCCGCTGGTCAGGCAGATGCGGCGGGTGGTGGCGGCGCAGACCCGGACGTGTCCGTGAGGATTGTTGGCTAGCCTAGACAGCACCAGCCAGACCCGCAGGCGTGTGATCCAGAGTGTTCACTCACTGATGAGGAGAACCGATGCCCAAAGAGTCACTGACAGAGCTCGTACAGCAGCACCTCGAGACCGCCTCGACCGCGTCCAGCGGGCGTAGCGCCCACACAATCTACGGCGGTCACGAGAACGTGCTCCGACAGACCCTGATCGCCCTCCGGGCAGGTAGCAGCCTCGACGAGCATGAGAGCCCAGGCGAGGCCACCCTTCAGGTGCTGCACGGGCGTATCACTCTGGTGGCAGGACAGGACCGGTGGAACGGCTCCCCCGGTGATCTCATTCCCATCCCCGACTCTCGCCATGCGCTCGAGGCGGTTGACGACTCCGTGGTCCTCCTCACGGTCGGGATGCGCGAGGCGTAGCAGGCCCCAGGAGCGGTCCACGAAAGGGGGTCTACGGTTCCGTCAGTTGTCGACGCGTGCAGGCCATCGCCGCACTGGATGATTGCTGACAAGGCGATACAGGAACCGCACTGCCCGCGGCAGATGCGCGCGCTTATGTCTTGGTGAGGTGGCATGGGGGCCGCTAGGAATTGGGCGCTGCGAGCGAGGCCCGTCAAAGTTGTCCGTCACTGCTGATCGTGCCGGCATCTCGGCCCATACGGACGAGGTCGGTGTGGGCCTGCTGGCAGAGCGGGTCGGCCTGACCGGGGAACTGCCTGGGGCGCTGACCGGCCGCTCGTTCGGTCCGACCCACGACCGCGGCCAGGCGTTGCCCGACACAATCCATCGCGCGGCCAAGTCGTCTTGGGCGTGGACTACCCCGACATCAAGGAGTTCATCGAGACCATGGTGCGCGGAGGAGACAAGATCCGCGCGCTGCGACGCTGGCCTCGGCACGGAACTGAGCCATCAGGACAACGTGTCTATGCAGTCACAAAGCGCCAACAAGTGTTCCCGTGTCTGAGACTGCGACCCAGAGGCCAGGCGAATTCGGCGCCAGCAGTGTCAGACCCATGTGGACACTTAGAAGACGGAAGCGCTTCAGATGGCGCTCGGCACAGCTGAGCAAACTGAGCGTCCGGCTTCGATCGCAAACAAACGGAAAAGGACCCGACCCGTGGCAACTGAGACGAGCACCGACCCGTTAAACCCCATTCCTCCGAAGGCGCTACTCGAACTGCGCACCCTGGTCATACTGATGGCGGGAGTCGTGGTCGGCGTGGTGACCGGCGTACTGCTCTGGTACGCGGACCACCAGCTCGCGCAGGCCGTGCTCGGCGGACTCGGCAGCCTGGCCATCACCATCAAGGGTCTCGACAGCCTCGTTCACCGGAGCGCCATTACGTGATGACAACGTCGCGCAAGTCGAGCATCGAAGCGCTCCACCAGCGGCAAAGTCGGATGTCGAGAAGGAGTCGCGGTGGGAATCAGGTCATGGTCGCTCGACCTAGCGCGTCGGATGACGACGTCCGCGCACCACTACGAACGCGGGCCTTCTCGTTGACGGTCACGCTCGTACCGCTGGCGTTTCATTCGATGTTCCTCGAGGCCGGCGCAAGAGCCGAACCGGGGTATCCCAACGAATCCTGGACTGTGGACCAAGCTGCGCGAAGTGAACGCGACCCGGAGGACTATGCGAAACTGCCATAGCGAATCCCACCTCGCGGGTGGTCGAGTCAGTACCCAGACGCAGGGGAGGTGGGCACCCGAGCGGTGCCCACCTCCTTTCGACGGTCTCGGCTGCTCACGCCACCTCGGCGGCGTCCATCTCCTCGAGGATCGCCGCGGCGAGGTTCTTGTCCATCCGGTACTTCCGGGAGGCGTAGTCCGTCTCATAGACGGCCTTGACGCCGCCCCCGATGTGGTTGCGAGCGAAGCCGATGGCCGACATGCGGCCACCCATCGCCTTGCCATCGAAGTTCTCGTTGCCGGTCTTCTGCGCCATGTGCTCAAAGACAGTCTCGATCCCCACGGCCGGGGCGTTCTCCGCGATGAAGCGCAGCGCGAGAGCAGCGTCGGAGTCGTCGAGCCACTCCACAAGCTTGCGCAGGCGCGGGCGCGTCCAGTTGCCGGGAAGGTAGCCGTCGTTCTCCTCGCCCTTTTCGGTGCCACCGCCGCCGGTGACAGTCGTCTGGCCGTAGGCAACCTGGATCGCCGCAAGGGCGGCATCGAAGGTGTCCACCTCAGTGTCGATGGTGAGCTTCATGTCTTCTCCTCAGTTTCTGTGGCGTCCCTGGCCGGTCCGCCTGCACAACACTAAGAGTAGTTGTAGTCTTCTCTAGGTGTCAACAGTCCAGAGCAAGCCCTGATCAAGGGGTTGTTCAACGGCTCAGCGACCATCGCGTTGAGTCGTGTGCTCGGGGCCGCTGCGGCGGGGACCGTCACGACCGCTGCCTGGAGCGGCGGTGACGGACTCAGGCCAGACGACTTCCTTACAGGAAGGGAGCGTGCGCACGTTGTGCGGCGGAACACGTGCGCTCCCGCAGGCCGGCTCGGAGTCCGGGCCGGCAGTCCTCAGGTGATGCACGCGACATGGAGGCTGATCCCCGTCGAGATGCCCCTCGCGGAGCCCCACTTGCCTCGTCTCGACCGCGCCACCACCCACAGCTGACGCAGACCGAATCTGAGCAGGCTGTTCACGCCGTTCAGCTGCGGAACGGTATCGCTCCTACGCTTGTGCGCGATTCACCCGCAACCCGAGGTTCTGTGCTCAGAAGCTGCCCACGGGTCACCGCGTGACAGCTCACGTAGCCTCGGTCGGTCAGCAAGGGCGGGCTTCCCGTGAGCCTCCACCGCCGGCCGCCCCACCGGCGTTTCGGGCGAAACGCGGATCGGTGATCTGGAGACCCCACAAGAGCTCAGGCTGTACTCTCTTTGGAGGCTGGGCAACGTTGCGTCAGGGAGGGGCCACTGTGGATAACGGTAGAATCGTGAATCTTGAGCGATTCTGGCTGCCAGAGGGCAGGACATACTCGTTGACTCAGTCGGGGTGGCTGACCGACCCCGACGTCGGTGGTTTATGGAACCCAAATCCTGACGCGGTTGCCACCCCAGCTCTCGCGGATAGTAGGTGCCTGATCCTGCTTGGTGAACCCGGAATGGGAAAGACCAGCGCCCTACGGGGTGGAGCGGCTCTGCGGCCAGATTTGTCCGATCTTGTGAATATGCATGTCGACCTGGGCCTTTACGGCAGTGAAGAGCGGCTCGTCAGCGGCGTGTTCGAGAACAGGGTCATTACAGAGTGGCAGAGCGAGACAGGTGCCCTGTGCATCACCCTGGACAGTTTCGACGAGGCGCTAAGCCGGATCCCGACCCTGGATCGCATCCTGATCCACTACTTGAACATCTGGGACACGGCCAAACTATATCTCCGCATTGCGTGCCGAACCGCCGATTGGCCACGGAATCTGGATGGCGCTCTATCTGACCAATTTGGCGATGTGGCGCCACACGAGCTCCTGCCCCTTCGACGATCCGACGCGGCCCTGCTATTGCGCACTGCCGGACTTGAGCCGGATGAGGTCCTCCAAGCGATCGAACGCGCCCGCGTTGTGCCGCTAGCCGCGCGTCCCTTGACCCTGAACCTCATACAGTCGAGCATAGGACCCGATGGATCGATACCAGAAACCGGAAAGGACTTGTACGATCGCGGCCTTAGGGGCTTAGTTGACGAGTTGAATCTGGATCGCCGACGAGGTATTGGGTCGCCGGGTGCTGTGGCACGTCGCCTGAAGGCGGCGCAACGCATCGCCGCGATTTCACTTTTCGCCGGTCGCCCAAGCGTCTGGACGGGCCCTGTCGCCGAGGCTGGCACAGATGCCTTAACGCTCGACGATTGCCTGCCTTACAGTGACACTGGAAGCCCCGACATTACGTCCGATGATGTCCAAGAAACCCTACGATCTGGTCTCTTCACCGGTGCCGGCGAAGGACTCCTAACATGGTCCCACGCCACTTTCGCCGATTTTCTCGCTGCTCGCTGGGCGATCGACGAGGGATTGGAGCATGACCAGGTGCAATCACTCTTTGTCGCCAATGATGGCCGTCTATACCCTCGCGTGCGTCAGGTCGCGGCATGGTTGGTCGCCATGAAGCCGAACGAGTTTCGCGACTTCGTGAAGTCCGATCCTCAGGCCTTCTTGTCAGCCGTAGACATACCCGACGAAACCGTGCGCGAGGAGGTCGTGGGCGCACTTCTCGCGGATGCGGAGCGGGGGGAGATCTTCGACGACTTCGAGTCGGAGTATTCGGGGCTTCAGCATGCAGGGCTCGTCGAGCAACTTAGCCCAGCCCTCCAACGGGGGCAAGGCGAGGCGTGCAGGGTCGCGATCCGTATAGCGCGACATTGTTCCCTCCAAGGCGCACTGCCCGATCTCACCACGCTGGCTCTCAATGAAGCCGCGGACACACGCCTGCGTTCGTCAGCCGCTATGGCGATACATGATCTTGGGACTGGAGCGCCTAGCCATGATCTCGTGACGCTTGTCGGGCTCCATTCTACGAGTGCCAAGGGCCTGGAGCACCGAGAGCTTGAGGCAGCCGCACTGATGGCCTCCTGGCCCCACGCAATCTCCACCGAAGAAGTCTTTCGTATCCTATCGCCAGCCCATCCCAGGAACTACTACGGCCTCTACTCGGTGTTCGTGGACCACTTCGCATCAGGATTAGAGGACGCTGACCTCGAGCTAGCAGCTAAGTGGCTTCTTGATGACATGTCCAGGTTGGACGATAGCCGCCTGTCAACTCTTGTCAAATCGATAATGCGACTGTGCATTAACAACGTGGACAAAGACGTGGCCCGGCGGCTTCTTTTGCGGGTGGTGATGAAGCGTCTTGATGAATACCGGCCACCACTCGGCGGATCTGATGACGACGAGAGCCTCCAAATCGATGATCAACAACGCCGAACCATATTGCTCTTGTTGCTTGAACAAGCATCTGAGGACCAGTTGCAGCGCGCCGTTCTGTTTCCGGGGGGTGCGGAAGGTGGCTTGGTGCGCGAGGAAGACCTCGCTTGGTTGATTGCTCGATACAACGAGAGCGAGGGCCTCACCCGTACAAACGCGGGAAGAGCGGCACAGCACCTTGTCAATCCCTCACTGGCCACCCACAGGGAAGTAGTCCTACAGCTGAACGACGAGGATCCGGCAGCGTCACTCCTTGGCGGCTGGAAAAATGTCCTCCCCCTGGACTCCGATGAAGCAGTGCGATCGCGCGAGCAGTGGCAGAGATACGTGGCGCTGGAGCGCCGCATGCTCTCTCGCAGACAAGAGGAAGGGCGGGACGAGTGGATCAACCCGCGCATCGCCACGGACATCGCGCAAGCGGCGTCGGGTGACTATGAGAAGTTTTGGTACTCAGCGCGCCTCGTAACCGTCAGACCGGGCACAACCGCCTTCATGGACGAGTACCAGCCAGACCTGACCCGGCATCCTCGCTGGGACACCCTGCCTCCCTCCACGCAGCGAGACTTCGTAACGGCTGCGCCTATCTATTTGCGGAATGGTAAGTGTCGATCCGAACTCTGGTTCAACCTAGACAAGGTATCTTATCCGGCCCAAGCTGCTTATAGAGCTTTTGTACTCTTGTTGCGCCTAGCGCCCCAGTCTTTGGACACGCTGGCCCCTGCGGTCTGGCGTGAATGGGCGCCCGTGCTAATAGATTGGACCGCGACTTTAAATGGAGCGAGCGCAGAGGATAAGCGTCGGCTTCTCGAGATAGCTCGCCAGCATGCAGCAGCAGAACTCCACGCGTATGCCCTTGCAGTGATAGACCATTGCATTGCAAACGATCAGCAGATCTTTTTGCGCGTGGAAATGGAGGCGCTCGACTCTGAAGTCATTGCAACCGAGTTGGTGGATCGGCTCGGTCGCCCCATGGCAGCGGCGGCGAGAGACACCTTGCTCGACTTCCTCATAGAGAGGCACCCTGGCCTCCTGGCTCCGCTGCTTCGCTCGTGGTTGGAGCCGGAACAACGGAAGGAGACACCTGAGCGTGCGATGGATGCCGCGTACCGCCTGCTCCGAGGTGATGCGCGCGACTCATGGCCTGTCCTGCGTTCCCTGTTGGATAAGGAACCGCAACTCATGGAACAGGCGCTCTTGCGGGCGGCTCAAGCATTCGATCGCCGTGCGCCGGAGCTCGACCCCCAAGAGGTGGCTGATCTGTACCTGTGGTTAACGGAACGCTTCCCGCCGGAGGAGGACCCTGACTTCGAGCAGGTGCACGTTGTTGGCCCGCGCGAAGCCGTTGCGACATGGCGAGATTCTTTGTTGGGCACCCTTTCTAGGCTCGGAACACAGGAGGCGGTGAGTGCGGTAGAACGGATTGCTCAAGTTCGATCGGATCAACCTTGGCTATCGCGCGTCGTCTCGGAGGCACGTCGGCGGCTCCGCGAGCACGCATGGGAACCGCTCACTCCTGAGGCGATTGGTCAACTGGCCGGTAGTAGACGCGCGCGGTTAGTGCGGACAGACGCAGACTTGTTGGCTGTCACGATGCGAGCACTGGATGAGATTCAAGCGCGCCTGCAAGCCGACACGCCTGCCTCTCATTTGTTGTGGGACACGCATGCCAAGCGACCGAAGTCGGAAGAAGAAATCTCAGACTATTTAGCCATCGAGCTGGAGCAACGCCTCAACGCGAGCGGCGCCGTTGTAAATCGCGAAGTTCAAGTGCGTCGTAACAAACCGACTGGCCTGCCCGAGCGCACGGACCTTCGTATAGAAGCGATGCCGCCCCTCGGGAATGACGATCCAGGCCGCTCCCTCCGCGTTCCCGGAGAAGTAAAGGGTATCTGGAACGAGGGCTTGATTGATTCGCTTGTCGATCAGCTGGTGCAGCGGTACATGCTTGACTACCAAATCGACCACGGAATCTATATCGTTGCATGGTTTGATCCCGAGTCATGGACGTCGGACGATTCGCGCCGCAGGAAGTCTGCTAGGCATGGTGACCTTGAAACAGTGCGGGCGGCCCTAGAGTCTCTAGCCCGCAAACAGGACGCGATGGGGAAGTGTGTTCAAGTGAGGGTTCTGGACTGCTCGCTGAAGCGGAGGCAATTGTAGGTCAAATCCCGCGCTATCCATCCTAATGCGGCTCTTCGTAGTTGAGCGGGGCGGGGCTGTTCATGCTGCTGACCTGTGCCCTCGGGTGAGGGTGATGTGGGCCAGTATGCGTCGTCGGTAGTTCTCCATGTTGCGGTACCCGCAGCCGACTCTCTTGGTGTCCTTGATGATCCGGTTGAAGCCCTCGGTGCGGGCGTTCGTGACGTTCTCGGTGAGCGCGGTGAGGATGGCCGGCCACCAGGTCTGGACCGTGGTGGCCAGACGGGTGGTCTCGGTCATGTGGGAGTCCGCCGCGGCGTTGTAGAAGTCGAACAGCCGGGCCCGGATGACGGGCGGGTCGCTGGCGTCCAGGAGCAGCCTGAGGCGTTCCTTGACGGCGTGCGCGGCGCCAATCTCGTTGGTGGTGTCCTCGGCCGCCAAGGTGGTCTGCAGGCGCGCGACCTGCTTGGTCGAGAGGTGTTCGTACCCGGTGAGCAGCAGCTGCCGGTGGGCCCAGGTCGCCTCGGCGGTGGTGCCTCGCCGGCCCAGACGTTCCCGGGTAACGCGTTGGCGGACCTCGGTGACCATCTGGTTGGCCAGTGCCACCAGGTGCCACTTGTCGACCGCGACCCGCGCGTGCGGTAGCGCGGCCCGCACACCGGAGGCGTACGGCGCCGAAGGGTCGATGACGACCAGCTCGATGCCCTCGCGGAACGCCTGGGACTGCTCACCGAGCCAGTCGACGACGCAGGCCCCCGACCTGCCCGGGACCAGGCCCAGCAACGCGCCCGGGGCGCTGGTGTCGGCGTTGACGAAGGAGGTCATCCACGGGTTGGACCTTCTCCACCCGGCCTCTTCCAGGACCCACCGCACGGACCTGGCGCGGGTCTCGTCGATGCCCAGCACCCGGGTCGGCTCCGGTTCGGGGAACCATGCGGTCGCCGCGGCGATGAGCGCCTGTGCGCGGTGTGCCAGGACACGCCGTGCTCGGCGGCGACGTCGGACACCGCCCGGTTCGACCGGGCGATCGCTGCAGCGAGCTCGGCGCGCAACCGGGCGCTGAGCCTGGCTCGGGCCGGGATCTGGGTGGACTGCTGGGTGAACGTCGCCCGCTGGCACCCAGTCTGCTGACAGACCAGGCGCCGCTTGCGCCACCACAGATCCAGGATCTGACCGCTGACCTTCAGGTCCTTCACCGCCACGATCAGACGGTCCTTGACCCTGCTGGTCAGGACCCCGCACCCCGGGCAGGCACCCTCGCTCGCCCTGACCTCGATGAGCGCCTTGACCCGCCCCGGGTCGATCCGCTCGATCAGCAGGACGGTGAACTCGTCCTCCAGACCCAGAAGTACTGCCGTACCGTCGTCCATGCTCGTGGCCTCGTCGCTGTCGGTGGTGAGAGACCAACAGCATGTCGGGGCCACGAGCCCGATCACCTACCGGGCGCCCCGCTCAACTACGAAGAGCCCCTAATGCCGCCCTGCTCTAGGGAATTGATCTGGATGGTCAGCCGCCGGATCGGCCGAGCCAAGCGGAAGGCAGAGGTCGTGAGACGTACCTGCTCGGTACGTTCGGCGGTCAGGAATGTTTCGCTCGCCGCCCAGTATTCGGCCCTGGGTCTATCGGACGTGACTCATCGCGATGCTAATCGTCCAGCTTTCAGTCAGTCCTCCACTTCCGCCCACAGGTCAGGGTTCTCCGCGAGAGAGTCAGCAAGTGTGCGGCACGAAATGATGGCAGGGTTCTCTTCGGGCCAGGTGTCAGGAAGTAGCGATGCGTCGGCGGTCTCCGGCCGCCTAAGAACTTGCCAGTCATCCCATCCGCCACCCGGTTCTTTGCGTAGTTCCGCGACGACGTTAGTCCTCGCGCGCCTTGAGTCTCGCGTGTAGACAGTCATCCTTCCGCCCTCGGGCACGAACTTGAGGGCTGCATACAGCGCAGTCGTAGAGTCGAGCACAGTCATGCTCGAAACAGTAGCGCTCTCAAGAGGTCCTGGGAGGACACGTCGGATCGTGCCGCTCCGGTGCTGCTGCGCTTCCATCGACCGCTCATCGGCATGAGGGTGATGTATCGACCGCCGACTCCAGCTGGCCATTCGACCTCGCGAAGTCGCGACGGCCGCCGACCTCGACGGCGGGGGAGGGCGAGCGGCCTAGATTGGTAGGGGAGTCAAGAGTGACGGACAAGCTCGACCGCTGTCCGCTATGTCGCCTTGGCTGTGGGGCGTGCGACTCTCCCCCTCGGCAGACCGGCGGCAGACCGGCGGCAGACCGGCGGTGGAGCGGCCAAGGGGAGCCGGGAGACGCCAGCCATGATGCACGTATGCTGCACGAAACGGCCCGAAGGCCCTTTCCCGGCTGTTTGTGCAGGTCAGGGCGTTGTGGCTGGGAGTCTTGTAAACAGGTGGTTGAGGGTTCGAGTCCAACGCGAGTGGTGTGGGTCGCCGCCCTCACGAACTGCATGGCGTCGTAGATCGCCAGCATCGCGGGGATCGAGCCGCCTGGGGAGTTGATGCAAGAGCTGGACCGGCTGGTCTGGGTTGCGGACTCCAGCTGGATGAGCTGGGCGATGATCGCGTTGGCGAAGTAAGAGTCCCGCGGAGTGGTGGGGTTTGGGGAGTGGGTGTGGCTCCCTGACGTAGGGAGGTCATCGGCGAGATGCTCGGTGTGTACCGCCAAGTACTCACCAGAGGAGATCTCACCGATGACCCTTTCCCAGTCTGCCGTGTCCGACCTGCTGGACGCACTTCGCACCGGTGACGGCGTAGATCTGGTGCGCGAGTCCGTGCGCATGGTCCTGCAGGAGCTGATCGAGGCCGAGGCCACCGAAGCCATCGGCGCCGCCCGCTACGAACGCACGCCCGGGCGGGTGACCGAGCGCAACGGGACCCGCCCGAAGCTGTTGACGACCAAGGGCGGCGACGTCACGGTCGCGCTGCCTAAGCTGCGCCAGGGCAGCTTCTTCCCCAGCATCTTGGAACCGCGTCGGCGGATCGACCAGGCGCTGTACGCGGTGGTGATGGAGGCCTACGTCCACGGTGTCTCGACCCGCTCGGTCGACGACCTCGTGGTCGCCCTGGGCGGGACCGGGATCTCCAAGTCCGAGGTGTCGCGGATCTGCGCCGGCCTGGATGAGTCCGTGGGGGCGTTCCGCACCCGCCGCCTGGACCACGCCCGCTTCCCCTACGTCTACCTCGACGCGACCTACCTGCACGTGCGCACCGAGGCCGCGATGGTGGTGTCCAAGGCCGTCGTGATCGCGACCGGTGTCACCGAGCACGGCCGCCGGGAGATCCTGGGCCTGGACGTCGGCGACAGCGAGGACGAGGTCTTCTGGCGCGCGTTCCTGACCGGCTTGCGCAAGCGTGGGCTGTCCGGTGTGCAGCTGGTGATCTCCGACCAGCACGCCGGCCTGGTCGCCGCGCTGAGGCGGGTGTTCCAGGGCTCGGCCCACCAACGCTGCCGGGTCCACTTCATCCGCAACGTCCTCGCGCACGTACCCAAGGCCGAGACAGAGATGGTCGCCGCGGTCTTCCGGACCATCTTCGCCCAGCCCGACCTGGCCTCCATGGCCCGGCAGTGGGACAAGGTCCGCGACGACCTCGCCGGCCGGTACCCCAAGACCGCCCCGCTCATGGACGCCGCCAAGGCCGAGGTCCTCGCCTTCGCCGTGTTCCCACGGGAGCACTGGCGCAAGATCTGGTCCACCAACCCCCTTGAGCGGCTCAACAAGGAGATCAAACGCCGCTCCCGCGTCGTCGGAATCTTCCCCAACGAGGCCGCCGTCATCCGCCTCATCGGCGCCGTCCTGGCAGACACCCACGACGAGTGGCAGGTCGACGACCGCCGCTACCTCTCCGAAGGCTCCATGGCCAAGCTCTACCCCACCAGCGATACTGAAACCGTCGCCCTCCAAGAAGGCGACCGGTAGGCAACGAGCATCACCTCAAAGCCCACCACTCAGCGGGGCTCAGTCTTGGCGAACTCGTAGTCGATCGCCTCCTGCGCGCTGAACCAACGGTCCCGACGCGAGTCGCGTTCCACGGTGGCCATGTCCATACCGGTGTCCCCGGCGATGAGTCACAGGACGGTGTCCCGGGTATTCCGCAGGTCGTCGGCCTGGATAGCGATGTCCATCGCCCTGCCACCCCGATGCCGGCCGACCCCTGGTGCAGCAGCACCACGGAGCGCGGCATCGCGAACCGCTTCCCCCGGGGTCCGCCCAGGGGCAGCGTTTGACGCTCGAACAGGCGTCGGGACATCTCCTCGTCCAGGGATGGTCCCGAGCGTGGCTACGCTGAGGTTCTCAAGGGCTCGAGCGCCGAGAGGATGAGGTCGAGGCCGAAGATGAACTCCTCTGCTGGGTCGTAGCCGGCGGTGGCAAGGGTCGCGGCGGACTCGTGAAGGTAGGGGAACTGGTCCGGAGGGAGCTGGGGCAGGTAGACGTCCTCGACCATGTCCGCGAGCTCGCCGGCGGTGTCGAACGGGAGGGTGGTTTCCTGCAAGGCATACCCGTAGACGTAGCTGTCGAGCACCCAGTTGGCGTGCGTCGCCATCGGGACTGTGAAGCCGGACCTGCGCAGGCAGGCGGTGACTGCCTCGCGGTGGCGGAGGTTCGCGGGCCCCGGCGTCGTCCGCGACTCCATCAGGACGGTCGCCCACGGGTGGCGGGCGAGAACCTGCCGGGCCGACACCGCCCGCTGTCGCATCGCCGTCCGCCAGTCACTCTCCCGGGGAGGAAGTTCGATCTCCTCGAAGACGACATCGATCATGGCGTCCAGCAGCTGTTCCTTGTTTGCCACGTAGTGGTAGAGCGACATCGCACCCACGTCGAGCGCGCCTGCCAGCCGGCGCATACTCAGCCCGTGGACCCCGTCGCGGTCGGCGAGCCGGACGGCCTCGACCACGACCCGATGCCTGTTCAGGCCCGTCTCCGATGCGGACTGACGTTCGTTCCCCAGAGACACGGGTGACCTCCCTTCCTCAACCCTCTTGACAATCGTACAGCGTACGTCGATAGTACGACGTACGGCGGTTCGTACGCCGTACGAGCCACTCAAGAGTCGACCTTAGGACGTGAGGAGATGTTGGTGAAAGCCGCGCAGCCATCGGATGATCCAGCCCCCCAGGCGCCGCTGGACAGACCGGCAATGATGCGGGCCGTCGCGCAGCAGCGCTACGGCCTCTCCTCGGTGCTCGCGACGATCGAGGTCGACGTGCCGTTGCCCGGCGCGCGCGATGTGCTCGTCCAGGTGGGTGCGGCCTCGGTGCATCTCGGTGACTACTTCGTCATGACCGGGAAGCCGTATGTGCTGCGCCTCGTGTTCGGGCTCCGCCGGCCGCGCCACGGGATCCCGGGCCGTGATCTCGCCGGCGTGGTGGCAGCGGTCGGGAAGGAGGTCACTGCTGTGCGCCCCGGCGACGAGGTGTTCGGCTGGAGCACGGCGGGAACGCTGGCGGAGTACGTCTGCGTCCCGGCGGACCACGTCGTGCCCGTGCCTGCCGGCACCTCGGTCGTGGAGGCGGCTGCAGTCCCCACGTCGGGCTTGACGGCGTTGCAGGCGATGCGGGACATCGCGAAGGTTCGACCTGGCCAGACCGTGCTGATCACGGGAGCGTCGGGCGGGGTGGGCTCCTTCGCCGTGCAGATCGCCAAGGCGCTCGGCGCGGAGGTGACCGGTGTATGCAGTAGCCGCAACGTCGACCTGGTCCGCTCCCTGGGTGCCGACCACGTCGTGGACTACACCAGGACCGACTTCACCCGCGTCGACAACGGCTACGACGTCATCCTCGACAACGTGGAGTCCCAGCCCCTGGCAGCTGTCCGCAGAGCGCTGACGCCTGCCGGCACCCTCATTCCCAACAGCGGACGCGGTGGCCGCTGGCTCGGGCCGCTCGGCCGGATCGTCAGAGCGCGCGTGCTGTCCGGGTTCACCCGTCAGCGACTGAAGCCTTTCGCATCGGTCGAGAAGCCCAAGGACCTGCTCACCCTGGCCGACCTCCTCCTGACTGGGCAGGTCACACCGGTCATCGACCGCACCTATCCCCTCCACGAAGCAGCCGACGCCCTCCGCTACGTCGGGGTCGGCCACACCCGGGGAAAGGTCGTGGTCACCAT
Source organism: Serinicoccus chungangensis (assembly GCF_006337125.1). Lineage (GTDB taxonomy): Bacteria > Actinomycetota > Actinomycetes > Actinomycetales > Dermatophilaceae > Ornithinicoccus > Ornithinicoccus chungangensis. The sequence goes on along the minus strand of NZ_CP040887.1, from coordinate 2,682,340 downwards.
CTGAGGACCTCGACGACAAGAACGACACCTCGTGCCCTTTCCACCCTCGGACCTGACGTCACTGCGGCTGAAGGACCCCTCTTCCTCGGAGAAGAACCGATGACCAACCGAACGAACACCCCGGACCAGCTCGATACCCCACCGATCCCCGTGCAGGCCAAACTCGCCGCAGCCTGGACCAGCTTCATGTTCCTCTACGTCTACGTGGACATTCTGGCCCTCTACAAGCCCGGCGTCGTCGACGGCATCCTGGCCGGGGTCGTCTGGGAGCTCGACATCACCCCCACCTGGGCCATCTCGGCCTTGACCCTCCTGGCCATACCCATCCTCATGGTCGTCCTCTCGATGACCCTGCCCGCCCGGGCCAACCGCATCACGAACCTGGTCGTGGCCGCGCTACAGATCCCCTTCGCGGCGTTCAACGCGGTGGGGGAGATAGGCGAGCCCTGGATGTACTTCTACGTCCTCGGCGTCGCACTGGAAGTCGTCGTTCTCGCCTTCATCCTTCGCTCCGCCTGGACCTGGCCACGCCGCACCGCATCACCTTCGACCCCCGTCCCCGAGGGGCGCCCCGCGCCGCAACAGGCATGACTACCCGGCTCGCTGTGCTGCCGGCGGAGAGCAGCAGGTCATGACATCCCTCATTCCGCCCGCGTCGGTCCAAGGCGGCGCCGAACATGACATCCCAGCCGAGAACCCGATCCCTCAACTCACCCTCCCCGGGGTGATACGAGTCTGGGCAGCGGCCGCTGTGCCCATGGCCGGGTTGGCGTGGGTGCTCGCGCCTCTGCTCGCATCAGGGTGGGACTCGCCTCTCGCCCTCGCGAAGTCCCTCATCGTGCTGCTCACTGCGGGCATGGTCTGGCAGTTCGTGCTGGTCCTGCTCCTCGTCTTCAAGGAACAGCGAACCTTGAGGTGGTCCGTTGTTCGGGACGTGCTCTGGCTGCGTGCTCCTCGTGACCCGCGCACGGGCCGACGCGGTGGACGAACGTGGCTCGTCGTCCCGATCGTCGTCATCGCGTTTGCTCTCGTGGAATTCCTTCCGTTCGAGATCGCCCCTGCCCCGGGGCGCGACTTCGGTGACTTTCTCGGTTCCCCTGACGGACAGGCAACGGTCTCCGGCTCTTGGCTGTGGCTGGGGGTTCTGCTGGCCTTCTTCGCCTTCAACACCGTCCTGGGTGAGGAGCTGCTCTTCAGGGGGTACCTCTTGCCCCGGATGAGAGGCGTCTTCGGATCGAGGGACTGGATCGCCAACGGTGTCCTCTTCGCGATCTATCACCTGCACGTCCCCTGGGTGATCCCGATCGCCCTCATCGACACGTTCCTCCTGTCACTACCGTCTCGCCGATACCAGAGCGCCCTCGTCGGCATCATCACCCACAGCGGGCAGAGCCTGTTCCTCTTCGTCCTCGTCCTGATGCTGTTCCTGACTCCCTAGCCCTCCCGGGTCCCCGTCCGGGCTCGGCCTCAGCAGCACGTCTGACGTTGGCGGCCAGTGAACCGCTGTCCCGAGACATCGGAGATTCGCTCGCACCACCTTCCCGCTTTCGCTGCACCGAGGAGATGCACCATGGAGAAACACGGCAACCAGACCTTCAACACCCCCACGGAACGCGACCGACCGGCCGCCCCCTTTCCGTCCTGGCGTGAGATCGCCGGCTACGTCGTCCTGGCCAGCGGGCTGTGCTGGCTCGTGATCGCCCCGGCCATGCTGGGGTTCATCGACGCCGACGTGGCCCCGGCACTCGTCCCAGTTGCCCAGCTCACGCCCCTGGTCGCCGCACTCGTCTTCCTTCGGGTGCTGCGCCCCGGCCGGGCCCGCGACCTGCTGGCACTTCGTTGGAACCGTTCCGGCCGCTGGGCGGCCCTGGGTGTGGGCATCCTGATGGTGATCGGGGCCGTGCAGCTGGTCTCGGGGCTGCTCCTCGGGTGGCGCCCACGGCCAACCGCCGAGATCCTGACCGCCGCGTCCGTCGTCCTACCCCTCCTGGTGCTGCAGGCAACATTCGCCGTCGGCGAGGAGACCGGTTGGCGCGGATGGCTGCTCAGCCGGACCCGACACCTCGGGTTCCCGGCAGCCGCAGTCATCTCGGCAGGGGCCTGGACGCTCTGGCACCTTCCAGCACTCACGTTCCTGCCCGACCCGATCTCGGCCGAGTCTGCCGCTTATCTGCTGGGGATCGCCTCATGGGCGCCTTTCCTGGTGGCCCTGCGACTCGTCTCTGGGTCGGTGTGGCCCGCCGTGCTCGTTCATGGGGCGATCAACAGCGTGCGTGTCTTCCTGCTGCAGTCGGTCGCCGACTCAGGCGGTGTCGACTGGCGCATTGAGGCGCTGGGCTGGGTGCTGTGGCTCCTCGCGGCCGTGCTGCTCGCCAGGCACGGGACTGTGGGCTCGGCTCACCAGGCTCCGGAAACCCGTCAACCCCTGTGAACGTGGCGGTGGCAAGCGCCTGGCCCTACTGCCTTCATGCCCGTGGGGGGTGCCCTGCAGGTGGGCTGACGCAGAGACGTGACAACAGTGTGCGCACGGTCGGGCCTCGCTCTCGGGCCGACGTCCGCGCCACCGGGTCGAGCGCCGGATCGGAACTGGCTGCGCATGCTGCCGATCACTGGCCTACCTCGTAGGTTGGGTTGGGCCGTCCCATCACGAGCGACGGCAGGAGAGGAGCACAGCATGCTGAAGGGCAAGGTCGCGCTGGTCACCGGTGCGGGGTCGGGCATCGGTGAGGCGAGCGCACGGGCGCTGGCCGCGCAGGGAGCGGACGTCACCCTGGTCAGTCGCACCCGGGAGGAGCTGGAGGAGGTCGCGGCCGACCTCGAGGCCGCGGGCGCCCAGGCCCTGGTGGTCACCGGCGACGTCAGTGACGAGGACGATGCGCGTCGGATGGTCTCGGAGACCGTGGAGCGCTTCGGCGGGCTCGACGTCGTCGTCGCCAACGCCGGGGTCAACGGCACGTGGGCCGGCATCGAGGACCTCGAGCTGGAGGACTTCCGGTCCACGATCGACATCAACCTGACCGGGACCTTCCTCACCATCAAGCACGCGGTGCCGCACCTGGCCGAGGGTGGCGGCTCGGTCGTGGTCGTCTCGTCGGTCAACGGCACGCGGATGTTCTCCAACTCCGGTGCCACGGCATACGCCGCGAGCAAGGCGGGCCAGGTCGCCCTGACCAAGATGCTGGCCGTCGAGCTCGGGCCGCGCAAGATCCGCCTCAACGTGGTGTGCCCCGGGGCGATCGACACCGAGATCGACGACAACACGACGGCCGCGAACGAGGACGTCAAGATCCCGGTCGAGTTCCCGCAGGGGGAGATCCCGCTCACCGCGGGGACCCCCGGCTCGGCGCAGCAGGTGGCCGAGCTGGTGGCCTTCCTCGCCTCGGACGCAGCCGGCCACATCAGCGGCACCGAGGTGTGGGTCGACGGGGCGCAGTCGCTGCTGCAAGGGTGACCGGCGATCCGCGGCCTGACGCCCGGAGAGGGGACAGAGCCGTCACCGTCCAGTGAGTAACCTCTGGGCCCAGGCATCGCGTCCGGACGTCTGATCTCGCCCCTCACACGTCCTGAGTGGGAGGGTGGTTCGTCGAGCACGCACCAGCGTGGCACCGTGCTGCCCTACGGGAGCAGCCCGTGAGCCTCGGTGAGGAAGGCGTCCATGATCGGCCCCGCCGTGGTGGAGCCGAGCTCGCCCTCCTCGACGAAGACCGCCACCGCCAGGTCCCCCTGGACGGCGATCATCCAGACGTGCGTCTGGAGGGGGTCCTGGGTCCCGAACTCCGCCGTGCCGGTCTTGGCGATGATCGGCGGCCCTGGGTTGTCCGCCAGGATGCTGGCGCCTCCCTCGGTGACGACCGCCCGCATCATCTCCTGCAGCGCTCGGGCCTCGGAGGGCTGGATGCCGCCCGTGGGCGACGGCACCTGTTGCTGCGCCACGATGCGCGGGACCACCGGCTCGCCCCGCGCGACCGTGCCGGCGAACGCGGCCATGGCGATGGGGGAGACGAGCACCCGCCCCTGGCCGATGAGGCTGGCGGCGTGCTCGGTGTCGCTCTGCGCCGCGTCCGGGACGGAGCCGGAGAAGGCGGTGACCGGCATGTCCCAGACGGCCCCCAGCCCGAGGTCCGCTGCCGCTCCTGCCAGCGCCGTCATCGGCACCTCGTCCCGCTGGTCGATGAGGGCGGTGTTGCACGAGTTGGCGAGCGCGGTCGTCAGGCTGATGGGTCCGAGGGCGGACGTGGGGTAACCGGGGACGTTGGTGAACCGGTACCCGTCGACCGTCAGTGTCTCGGCGCACGTCACCTCCGATCCCGGCGTGAAGCCCTGGCGCAGCAGGCCCAGCGTCGAGGCGACCTTGAAGGTCGACCCGGGGGCGTACTGCCCGGCGAGCGCCGTGGAGGCGCCCTGCGACCCGGGCCCGTTCGCGACGGCCAGCAGGTCACCCGTCGAGTGGTCCAACGCCACGATGGCACTCGGTGGCCCGACCTCCGCGAGCGCCGCCTCGGCCTCCCGCTGCAGCGGACCGCTCAGGGTGAGGCGCAGCTCCTCGCCCGCCTCGGCCTCCTGCTCCATCACCGGGGTCGAGCTGCCCGTGTCCTCGTCCACCGCCACCACGCGGGTCGACGGCTGCCCCCGCAGCTGGTCGTCGAACGCGGCCTGCAGCCCCGTGAGGCCCACGACGTCACCGGCCTCGTAGCGCTCGGGCTCCTGCTCGAGCAGCTCGGCGGTCACCGGCCCCACCGTCCCGAGCAACGGCTGCGCGAAGGTCCGGGTAGGGCCCAGCACCTGCTCGTCCTCGATCGCCGTCGCGCCGGGTATGTCCTCGGTGGCCGCCGCCAGCTCCTGACCGTCGGGGTCGTCCTGCCGATAGGTGATGAGCTCGACGAACGCCTCGGGGCCGGCCGACGTCACGCGGTCGCTGTAGGCGTCCTCGTCCAGCCCGGCAGCCTCGGCGAGGTCGCGGGACGCCGTGGTGGCCTGCTCTGCGGCGAGGCGGGTCTTGTCGATCCCGATCCTCCAGACGGGACGGCGGGTGGCCAGCGGGTCCCCGTCCCGGTCGACGATGTCGGCCCGTGGCTCGCGGACCTGCTCCACCTCCAGCCGCTGCCCCAGGGGGACCCCCAGCAGGGCGTGCTCCCACGCCACCGACCAGACGTCCTCCGAGACCCGCATGCGCATCGGCACCTCACGGACCAGTTCGGATCCCTCGCCGGGGAGGTCGAAGGTCAGACGCAGCCGGGCCGTGCTCCGCATCGCGTCGTCGGCCGGCTCGACCTCGACGACCTCGACCGACAAGGGCGCCTCGCCCAGGCCGGCATACGCCTGCTCGAGCTGCTGCTGGGACGTCTCGGGCGTCCCGTCCACCACCGGCAGACCGCTCAGGTCACCGGCCTCCAGGGCGTCGGCGACGGCCTCGGCGACCTGTGACGGCGACCCTTCCGGGCCGCTGTCGCACGCCGCCAGGCCCACCACGCCCAGGACGGCGAGGCCCACGGATGTCGCCACCGCGAACCTGCGGGGAGTCCTCGGGGAAGTCATGTCCCCAGACAAGCAGGCGCACACGACATACCTCAAAGTGCCGACACCCCGCCGGGTCAGTCGCTGCGGATATCGCCGACCGGCGCGAGGCGCCGCAGCGGCGTGACAGCCACCCTGCCGATGGTCCCGATGACCCGGTCGACGTCCGGCAGGTGCTGGGCCGGGTTGAGCGCATGGGTGAGGACGGCGACGGCGATCGGTTCCTCTCCGGGGAAGCTGACGACACCGGCCTCGTGCCGCAGCGCGAGCAACGAGCCGGTGCGGCTGGCGACCTCGACGTCGTCGTGCGGGAACCCCGACGCCAGCCGGTGACGGAACGCCTGGCGGGCCATCGCCCGCCGCAGCCACGCCCCCCGCTCCGGCGTCGTGAGCTCGTCACGCCACAGCTTCGTGAGGAGACGCGTCATGTCCCGCGCGGTTGTCGTCGAGCTCAGGGCGGGGTCGTAGACGGCGGTCGCGTCCTGGCCCGGACGCTCCCCGAGCAGTCGTAGCGCCTCCGGGAAGCCTGGTGCCCCGACCTCCTCGAGGAGCAGCCGTTGATGGTGCCCCGTGCCGCCGTGCACGGTGGTGGCCTCGAGGCCGGCATCGGCAGCGACCGCTCGCAGCCGATCCAGGCCGACGAGGTGGAGCAGCACGTCCGCCGCGGCGTTGTCCGAGACGGTGAGCATGAGTGTGACCAGGTCGCGCTGGGAGACCACCACCTCGTCCTCGAGGCTCGACAGGCCGGTGGGGCCAGGGGTCCGGTCGGAGGCCGCCACGACCTGCGGGGCGCGCGGGTCGAGGTCGCCGGCGTCCACGAGCCGGGCCCAGGCGACGGCGAGCAGCACCTTGTAGAGCGAGGCCATCGGGACCGGTTCGTCGGCCCGGTGGGACACCTCGTGCCGGCCGATGCCACGGCCGAGAGAGGCGTCGGCCACGGGTATGGCGTGCACCCACCCCCGCGCGCCGGCGTCCCGGAGCAGATCGGCGATCTGCTCCTCCGGCTCAGCCACGGCCGACGTCCCCGGCGATCTCGGCCAGGACCGTGTCGGCGTCCCGCGCGACGTCGGGCTCGCGAGCCACCACGACCGCCCGCAGCCAGAGTCGGCGCGGGGCCTCGCGCACGGCGACGGAGCCGGGCAGCGAGTGCACGGCGGCCCAGGGCAGCAGGCTCCACCCGGTCCCCGCCGCGACCCACGGCAGGGGCCCGTGCTCCGACTCCACCAGGGGCCCGTCGTGCCCGGCCCGCACGCACTCGTTCCACAGCAGGTCGTGGGCGGCCGGTGCCTCGTCACGGGGCCGCAGGACGAGCGCCAGACCCCGGGGGACCGAGAGGGACTCGGGACCCCGTCGACCGGTCGGACTCACCAGGGCGGTCCGCACGGGCCGCGGGAGTCCGGCCAGCACCCCGTCGGTCAGGCAGGGGTGGCGCACCAGCGCGAGGTCGATCTCACCGGAGCGGACCGCGTCGACGAGGGCCTCGGGGCGTCCGGGCCGTGGGCGGACCGGCCCGGACGCGTCCCCGGCGAGACGAGCCAGCACGGCCTCGGTCAGACCCGACAGGGCGGGGTCGACTCCGACGACGACGTCACCGGGGGCTCGTCCGAGCTCCTGGGCCCGTCGGTCCAAGGCGTGCGCGTCGGCGACGAGGGCCCGCATCACCGGGAGGAGTCGACGGCCCTCCGCGGTGAGAGCGACCCCTCGGGCGCTGCGGTCGAGCAGCCGCACACCCCAGCGGTCCTCGAGCCGTCGGACGCCCTGGCTCAGCGGCGGCTGGGTGATCCCCAGGCTGATGGCGGCGTCGGTGAAGGTGCCCTCCTCGACGACGGCCAGGACGTAGGAGCAGTGACGGATGAGGTCCATGCCGGCTCAGGCCCCTTCCGCGGGGCGCCAGGGCCCGACCCAGGCCTCGGCGCTCTGCACGACGTCCCAACGCCGTTCCGGCGGCAGGTCCAGCACCTCGGTGCTGCCGCCGACCCCGATCCGCAGCTGCTGCGGGCTCTCCCGGTCGGCGGCCGCACCCCAGGTCGGCCACCACACCTGCGTCGTCGCCGCGTCGCCCGGGGCCAGCTGCACCGGGTCGACCTCGACCGGGTCACCGCCGGCCGGGTCGACCTGGGAGACCCGGACCTGCAGGCCCAGGTCGGCCTGCTCCACCTGCCCGATGATGGTGACCGTCGGGAAGCCCTCCACCCGGCAGGACCGTCCACCGCTGTTGGTGACCGTGAGGGTGGCCACGGCATCGCTCATGGCGGGCACCGGGACCGAGGAGTCGAGAGTCAGCTCGTCCGGGTGGCACAGGTCTCCCAGGGTCGGTCCTGGTGGGTCGGTCGGAGGGGGCGTCGGCGCGCCCTCGGGCGCGTCCTCGGCAGTCGGTGCGACGGGGGCCGGTGAGTCCGGCCGCGCCTGCACCACCGTCTGCCCCGCCGCGACCCCCAGCAGCACCATGCCCGCCACGGACACCACCGCCGGAGCCACGCGTCGCGGCTGCGGCAGGCGCACCGCGGCGACAGCCGTCGCCACCGAGACCGCGCCGACGACGGCGAGGGGCACCCAGCCGGCCACGGCACTCAGGGTCGAGCCGGAGCAGGCCGTCGCGGCCACCACGGCCGCGACCGCGCCCACCCCCGTCCTCCCGTGCCGCCCACCGGACAGCCTCGTGTGCAGCCAGCCGGCGAGCAGACCCGCAGCGATCGCCGAACCGAGCACGACGCACCCGAAGACGTCCAGGTCACGCACGAGCGCCAGCCGCTGCGCCCGACCTGTCACGGGCCACAGCAGCAGGACGACGACGGCCGCCAGAGAGGCCTCGACGAGGATGGGGGCCGGCCGCGAGTCGCGGACGGGACGACGCGGGCCCGGGCCGGGACCCAGGACGAGCATGTCGTGGGCGTCGTCGACCGGGCCGGGGGAGTCGGCCCTCGAGGACGGGCCAGAGCTGGTCACCCGCTCATCGGACCAGCCGCGACGTCATAGGTCAAAGTGGCAGCACGCGACCGTCGTCGTGGGTCTCAGATATGGCCGCGGCCGGGCGTCGCGCGAGCGGATCCCCTCAGGGCCGGAAGGCGGAGCTCGCGCCGTCCAGGGCGCCTTCCTGGACGGGGAGCTCGCCGCGGGTGACCGCGGCCAGCAGCTGCTCGTGGTCGGCCTCGGTCTGGTCGGCATACAGCCGGGCGAACCGGCTCAGGGCGACGTCCACCTTGTCCGAGCCACCGACATACCCCGCGATCATGGACGCCCCGCTGGTGCGCGCGTGGCCCTTGGCGAGCAGGTGACCGACGATGCCGGCGTAGTCGGCCAGGGCCGGGGCGTCGATCGCGTCCAGGGGGATGGTGCCCTTGCTGTTGCGGAACTGTCGGACGTAGTAGGTGTAGTCGTCGCCGACCGTCGCCCACCCCAGCAGCGGGTCGCTGACCGTCTGGAGCGCCTGCTGGTACTCGACCACCCGCTGGCCCTGGTGCTCGTGCAGGGCGGAGTCGCCGTGCACGTGGCGGGCGATGACCGAGCGTCGGGCCTGCTTGAGCTGGAGGAACAGCACGTCGTCGGGGGTGCTGCCCTCCAGCAGCGCGACGTAGGCGCGCAGCCCCACGCTGCCGACCCCGACCACCTTGTGCGCGATGTCGACCAGGGTGTAGCCGCCGACCACCCGGCGCCAGTGCGGCGCGAGGGTCATGAGGTAGCCGTCGAGGGCCTCGGCCACGGCCTCTCGCTCGGCGTCGCCGACCCGGGTGATCGTGGGCGGGTCCTCGACGATCGTCCGTCGCCCGGCCTCCTCGGTCGTGAACTTCGGGAGCGCGCGGTCGCTGGTGCGCTTGCGGGCCCGCTTGGCCGACCGGTGGATCTCCTTGCGCAGGGTCTTCTCGGTCGCGGTCTCGTGCATCCGGTTGACGTCGAGCCGGTTGTAGGAGCGCATCATGAGCGGCTGGTCGGCGAGGAACCTCAGCTCGCCGCGGTATGCCGCGACGCAGGCCCGCACGGCGGCCTCGCACTGCTTCTCGGACAGCCCGTTCGCGCGCCCGGCGACATGGATGCTGGCGACCAGGCGGCGCAGGTCCCACTCCCAGCACCCGGGGTGGGCCTCGTCGAAGTCGTTGAGGTCGATCACGAGCTCGCCCTCGGGGGAGGCGTAGAACCCGAAGTTGCCGAAGTGCGCGTCCCCGCCGATCACCGGCATGATCCCGGTCGCCGGCAGGTGCGCGACGTCGTCGGCCATCACCACGGCGGTGCCCCGCAGGAAGCCGTAGGGGTTGGTGACCATCCGACCCACGCGCACCGGGATCAGCTCGCTGCGCCGCCCTTCGTGCGACTCCTGGATCAACGCCACCGGGTCCGGCCGCCCCGACCGGGGAGCCCAGTCGCCCAGGCTCTTGCGCGGGACCTCCTTGCGCAGCGCCTTGCCCATGGCATAGCGCTCCGCCCGCGAGGTGGGCCGCTTGCGGATGGAGGCGTATGCCGTGCTGTCGACCGTCGCGAGCACCCGGTGGCCGGTGGAGGCGGGGGTCACCGGACCCGGTGCCTTGGTGCGGTGTGCCGGGGTCCGCGGGGGAGAGCTCGGGCCCGCGCGGTGTGGACGGGGTCGTGTGGCACAGACCTCACCCTCGCGTGTCCGCGCCGATGGTGCAACACCCGGCCGGGCGACTCAGCTCTTCATCGCGGCGACGCGGGAGGGGTACGAGGCTGCCCTGTCAGCGGCGGAGTGAACTGCCCGACGAGGTGTCTCGCGCACTGCCTGGGGACGACCTCCTGCCTCGTCCCGACCTGGTGGCGACCCGGGCGATCAGCATCGACGCCCCGGCCGAAGCCGTGTGGCCGTGGGTGGCGCAGATGGGTCAGGGCCGAGGAGGCCTCTACTCGTACGACTGGCTCGAGAACCTGGTCGGGTGCCAGATGGTCAGCGCGACCCGGGTGGTGCAGGAGTGGCAGCACCCGTCGGTCGGGGACGACTTCCGCCTGCACCCCGACGTCGCACCGAAGGTCGCGATGGTCGAGCCACCGCACGCCTTGGTCGTGCGAGGTGCGGTCTCAGCCACCGGCCAGGACGGCTCGGGTGATCCCTCCATGCCCTACGACTTCACCTGGGCCTTCGTCCTGCCTCCTCAGTCCGGTGGGCCCACCAGGCTGGTCGTGAGGGAGCGCTACCTCTACCTCAGCCCCTGGGCGTCGCTGCTGGTCGAGGCCGTGTCGATGGTGAGTGCCGTGATGACCGAGCGGATGCTGAGAGGGATCCGTGATCGCGTCGAAGGGACCGGGCCGCGTCCTCGGGCAGTGGAGTCCAGCGGTTGACGCACCCCGGGACTACGCTGGACCCGTCGCGACCCCGGTGGGAGCACCCCGTACGGGCTGACACGTCGACCTCCATCGAAAGGACGACGCCATGTCGCGACCGACCCCTCCCGCCCCACCGCTGCACCCCACCCTGCTCCGCCTCGACCGTCTGGCAGCGCACCTGGCGACCGACGACCACGTCCTGGCCGTCCTCGGCCTGGGGTCGGCGGGGCAGGAGACCCACCGCTTCGACGAGCACTCCGACATCGACTTCTTCGTCGTCGTCGACAGCGCCTCCGCCCAGGACGGCTACCTGCAGGACCCGGGGTGGCTCGCCGGCTTCGGCGGCGCCGTCGCCTACAGCTTCGTCAACGACCCCCACGGCCGGAAAGCGCTCTTCGCCGACGGGCTGTTCGTGGAGTACGCGGTCTTCACGTCCGACCAGCTCGCCGCCCTGCCCGTCGTCGGCGCGCGAGTGGTCTGGTCGCGCGACGGCCACGACCCGCTGACGAGCTCACCGGCGCCGGCGAGACCCACCGCCGTCGACACCGTCGACTTCCACCGCGACGAGGCCCTGACGAACCTCTACGTCGGGCTCCACCGCGAGCTGCGGGGAGAGCGCCTGACCGCCATGCGCTTCATCCAGGTGTATGCCGTGGACCGGGTCCTCGCGCTCGTGCGCCTCGACCCCGCCTCCCGGCTGGACCACCCCGACCACTTCGAGTCGACCCGCCGCATCGAGCGGGCCGACCTGCCCACGGACCTCCCGCTGCACCGGATGGTCCCGGGCTACGAGCACAACGTCGACGCCGCGCGGGCGGTCCTGGACTGGCTGACGACGCACCACGTCACCCACCCGGTCATGACCCGGGCCGTCCTCCGGCTGCTCGACGAGCACGAGCAGACCTGAGCACGTGCTTGTGGCCAGGAGCCCGGCTGGAGGACACTCCGGAGGATGAGCTCCTACTCGCGGCCGCTGGAGGTCGCGCACGAGCACGCCCTCCGCTGGCTGGACTCGCTGGGGGAGCGACCGGTGCCCGCTCAGGCGTCGATCGAGCAGGTGGTGGACGCGCTGGGGCCCGACCTGCCGGAGCACGGATGCCCGCCGGAGGAGGCCGTCGCCCTGCTCGCGGAGGCCAGCGACGCGGGGCTGACCGCCATGGCCGCGGGCCGCTTCTTCGGGTTCGTCATCGGTGGCACGCACCCGGCCGCGATGGCTGCCGACTGGCTGGTGAGCGCCTGGGACCAGAACGCCGGGCTGCGCACGGTCACCCCGGCCCACAGCGCGGTCGAGGACCTCGCCGGCGCCTAGCTGCTCGACCTGCTCGGTCTGCCGGGGGAGAGCGCGGTCGGCTTCACGACCGGGGCCACGATGGCCAACTTCACCGCCCTGGCCGCCGCGCGTGACGACGTGCTCCGCCGGGCCGGGTGGGACGTGGCGCGGCACGGGCTCGGCGGAGGTCCGGCGGTCCGCGTCGTCGTCGGGGCCGAGCGGCACGACACGGTGGACGTCGCGCTGCGCTACCTCGGCCTCGGCGCCCCTGACGTGGTCGCGGTCGATCATGAGGGTCGGGTGCGGCCCGACGCGCTCGAGGAGTCCCTGGCCGAGGCAGGGACCGGCCCGGCCGTCGTGGTCCTCCAGGCCGGCAACATCCACTCCGGGGCCAGCGACCCCTTCGAGGAGACCGTCGAGACCGCCCACCGGCACGGTGCCTGGGTGCACGTCGACGGTGCCTTCGGTCTGTGGGCGGCCGCGTCACCGGCATACCGGCACCTGGTGCGCGGCCACGAGGGCGCCGACTCGTGGGCGACCGACGCCCACAAGACGCTCAACGTGCCCTACGACAGCGGGCTGTGCGTCGTGCGCGACGCCGCGGCGCTCCAGGCGGCGATGGGGGTGCAGGGTGCCTACCTGCTGCGTGACGAGGTGTGCCAGCCGCTGGACAAGGTGCCCGAGCTCTCGCGCCGCGGGCGGGCGGTGCCGGTGTGGGCAGTGCTGCGCTGCCTCGGTCGGGACGGGGTCGCCGAGCTGGTCGAGCGGCTCTGCCGGCACGCCACCAGTCTCGCCGACGCGCTGAGGACCATGCCCGGTGTCACCGTGCTCAACGACGTGGTCTTCACGCAGGTCTGCGCGACGTTCGGCTCCGACGAGCGGACCGACGAGGTGGTCCAGTGGCTGCTCGCGGACGGGACCACGTGGATGACCGGCTCGACCTGGCACGGGCAGCGGGTCCTGCGGATCTCGGTCAGCAACTGGTCGACCACCGACGAGGACGTCGAGCGGAGCGTCGAGGCCGTGCGCCGGGTGGCCACGGAGATCGCCTGAGGCCCCCTGGCTCAGCCGGGGGAGCGGCCCGGCGCCGCACCGGGATCATCCCTGGCCTCCACCGGTCCGAAGGCCGCGGCCAGGACCTGCCAGCGGCCGTCCGCGACCACCCACAGCCGGGTGTAGCCGAACCGCGCGGCAGCGGGAGCGCCGCCCTGCACGGCCTCGACGTCGACGACGGTGCGCGACACCCCGCTCGGCCCGTCGTCCCGGACCTCGACCGAGCGCTCGACGAGGGACGTGATCCGCAGGGCCCCGGACCGGTAGGCGTCGAGGTCGTCCTCCTTCGTGAAGGTCGCCCCGTCCGGTCCGATGGCGACGACATCCGGGTGCAGCAGCTCATCGAGGGCCTCGACGTCACCTCGACGCTGCGCCTCGAGGAGTCGGCGCTCGGCGGCGACGAGACCTTCCATGCGGCTGACCATGCCACGGGGACCCACGGGCGGCAAGGTCGGCCACCCGTCAGCCGCGCCGGACTCACGTCGGGGACCGGTGACCGTCTCCACGGGTGTCGGCCTCCGGGACGTCGCGCTCCCTCGCGAGCGGCCCCCAGAAGGCGGCCGCCAGGAGGAGCGCCACGCCGCTCCCCAGCAGGACGCCACCCAGGGTGTCGGACAGCCAGTGGGCGTGCAGGTAGGTGCGGCTCAGGGCCATGAGCAGGACGGCGACGGTGCCCACCACCCGCACCCAGAGCACGGGGAGCAGCACTGCCGCCACCACCGCGAGGGTGGCGGCGTTCGCGGTGTGGCCGGAGGGGAAGGACCCCTTGTCGACGACGACGAGGATGCCGTCGGGGCGCGCTCGCCCGACGACGTGCTTGAGCACCTGCACGAGGACGGCGCTGACGACCAACGTGGTGAGGAGGTATGCCGCCGCCCACCGCCGGCCGGACAGCGTCAGGGCGAGGGTCGCCCCGACCGGGATGACGTACACCCCGACGACGCCCGCGCCCAGGAGGTCCAGCACCCGCGCGGACTCCAGCAGCGCGGGCACCCGGTGGCCGGAGACCACCCCGTTCCACCAGACGTCCACGGGCCAGGGACCACCCTGCACGGACGCCCACCACCCCAGGGCGCAGCCGAGCGTGACCAGCAGCACGGCGACGACGGCCGTCGTGGTCCGCGGGCGCCGGGTGTCGAGGTCGACCTCCGCCGCCGTCACGTCCGTCGTCCCTCGTCGCATCCGGCCCATTCTGCCCACCCAGGGGGGAACGCACCCTCCGGAGCGGCACGGCATACACGGTGCAGGGGGTGGCTGCTCGGGTTGCCGGGGGCGGTCTGGTGCCTAGGGTCGGGGGATGGGTAACGAGTCGCCAGGGCAGCGGGCCGAGGACCTGCCGGAGCGCGAGCTGCTGCAGATCTACCTGCAGGACCACCTGACCGGTGCCACCGGACTGCTGCAGCGCCTGACGATGATGCGCGACAACGACGACGACCTGCCCGTCGCCGCCGAGATCGCGCAGCTGGAGCAGGAGGTCCGTGAGGACCGCCAGACGCTGGTCGACGTGATCCGCACGCTGGGTCTGCGGCCGAGTCCCGCCAAGCTGCTGCTGGCCAGGGCCGGTGAGATGGCGGGCCGCCTCAAGCTCAACGGCCGGGTGCGGCGCCGTTCCCCGCTGACGCCCCTGCTCGAGCTCGAGGTGGTTCAGGCGGGCATCAGCGGCAAGTCCGGGCTGTGGCGGTCGCTGACCGTCCACGCCGAGGCCCTCGGTCTGGACGCGGAGGAGTTCCGCGCCCTCGAGGAGCGGGCCCAGCGACAGCTGGACGACGTCGTCGCGGCGCACCGCCGGCTCACGCGCGGGGCGTTCGGCTGAGCACCCGCCGGGCCGGAGGCTGAGCAGCCGCGCGAGCGCCGCAGACCGTGGAGCGACGTCGCGGCGAGCGCTGAGCGGCGCGGCCTCCGGCCGCGCGCAGGGCTGGCGCTCAGGCCGGGGTGAAGCCGAAGCCGGTGACGGTGACCTCGAACGGCTCCGCCTGACTCTCGTCGTCCTCGTTGGCGTCGGTCACCCACAGGTTGAGGTGGACGCGCTCGGCGGCCGGGACCGGCAGGGCCGAGCTGTCGACGCGGGAGGAGGCGATGAGCGTGTCCGCGGCGGTCGCACCGGCATACGTCGCGAACGACACGGTGCCCGGCCCCCACGTCATCGTCGTGCGGAACACCCGCAGACCGCGGGGGAGGGACTCGTTGTGGCTGAGCACGTTGGTGGGCCCGGGCAGCCAGTACCCGGCGGTGAGGCGCGGAGCGATGCCGGGCACGCCCCAGGCCGAGATCTCGCCGGCGTCGATCTCGTTGTGGCTGGCGTCCCAGGGCTGGGTCGAGTCGTAGGTGAACAGGTTGCCCCAGACCACCGACTGCGAGACCACGTCGAAGTCGGCCCGGAAGTCGAGCGCATAGCTGCCGTAGCCCCAGCCGGTGCGCGTCGACAGCAGCTCCGCGGCCACGGGCGACCCGCCCGGGTTCGTCAGGCGCAGCGTCACCGTCCCGTCGGCGTTCTGGACGACGTTGTCCCCCGACCACTGGCCGTTGTAGTGGGGTGCGCCGGGCCAGGTGCGCCGCAGCCAGTTGACCCCGGCGAACGAGAGGTCCCCCGCCGGGCCGGGGTCGGGGTCGGTCGGGGTGGGCGTGGGGGCGGGCTTGGTGCCGCCGTGCCCGTTGCGGTGGTGCGCGGGAAGGATCATCGGGGCCAGGCCGGCGGCTCGCAGCAGCACGCGGCGGGAGGATGGCATCTCATACTCATCTCTGCCCTGCGGTGAGACCCCGGCTCGGGGGTGGCGGCACACCGACCCGGCAGGGAGCAGCAGAGGCGACCGCACGACGACCAGTCGAGTGTTCCGCCTCTCGCCGGTGCGGGCAAGAAGTTGACGGTTAAAGGTTGTGCAAAGAATTTCGGACCTCAACTTCCGCATCGCCATGGTGGACAGCCCGACCCAGGAGCGCACGAGGCGACGGACCGGGTCCGGACGCTCGTGGTGGGTGGTCCGCAGCGGCTCGACGGCGGGTGAGGCGGGCCCGGGCCTCGGCCGACCCGGCCCGCAGGCGATCATGGGCCCATGCCTCAGACGTCCCGCCGCCGGCGGCTGCTCCGCCGGCTCCTGCGCGTGGGGGTCGTGCTCCTCGCCGTCGTGGCGGTGACGCTCGTGGCGGTCTGGGGTCTGCAGCGGTACGTCATCTACTTCCCGGACCGGTCGCCGGTGCCGCCGGCCGCCGAGGTGCTGCCCGGGGCTCGCGACGTCACCGCGGTGACCTCCGACGGGCTGGAGCTCGGGGCCTGGCTGGTGCCGGCCGAGGCGTCGGCGGACCGTGACCTGGCGGTCCTCTTCGCCCACGGCAACGGCGGCAACCGGGAGGGTCGGGCCGACGTCGGCCGACGGCTCAGCGAGCGCGGCTTCACCGTGCTGCTCATGGACTACCGCGGCTACGGAGGCAACCCGGGCACCCCGTCGGAGGAGGGTCTGGCGCAGGACGCGCTCGCCATGTCCGACCTGCTGGAGCGCGAGGGCTTCCCCCCGGACCGGGTGGTCTACGTCGGCGAGTCCCTCGGCACCGGGGTGGTGGCGCGGCTGGCGGAGGAGCGACCACCGCGCGCCATGCTGCTGCGCTCACCCTTCACCGACCTGGTCGACGTCGGGCGCGCGCAGTACCCGATCCTGCCGGTGGGGGCGCTGCTCCGGGACCGCTTCGACGTGCTCTCCCGTATCACCGAGACGACGGTCCCCGTCACCGTCGTCCGTGCCGAGGAGGACTTCATCGTGCCCAGCGAGCTGAGCGCCCGCGTGGCCGCGGCAGCCCCCACCCTCGTCGAGGAGGTCGTCCTCCCCGGCGTCGGTCACAACGACCCGGCGATGACAGGTCCCCCGCTGGTGGACGCGGTCGTCCGACTCGTGGAGGCGACCCAGCGGGACGGGCGGGTCGGCGTGTCCGGCCGGGGTCGCCCCTAGTCTGGCCTCATGGGACGTGCCGCATGACCTGGACCCGCCACCGGCCCAAGGCGCTGTCCTGGGCGCTGCTGCTCGCCTTCGTCCTCGTCGTCGGCTTCACCATCGCCCGTTATGCCGGGGGAGACCTGGCCGTGGGGGACGACCTGCTCGGGCTCGTCGTGCGCCTGGCGGTGCTCGTGCTCATCGTGCTGGCCTACCTGCGCACCGGCGGGAGCACCCAGGCGTCGCGGGAGGGGCTCGTCGTGCACAACGGGCTGCGCGCCACCCAGGTGCCGGCCGCGGTGATCAAGACCATCCAGGAGGACCCTCGCCGGGGTGGTGTCGTCGCGCTGCTCACGACCGGTCAGGCCGTCGAGCTCCCGGGGGTGCCGATCACGGACGTGCGCCAGGTGCGGCGCTCGCTGAAGGGTCGCTGAGGCATACCCGGGGTCGTTCACCCTGCGCGCCACGCCACGGTGACCCACGATGAAGACCCAGCCCCCTGACACACCGAGGAGACACATGCTCACCACACTCTCGTCCTACGGGCTGCGGTCCGACCACTGCTACGCGGCCGGGTTCGCCTCGATCGGACTGTCCTTCGTGAGCCACTTCGTCTCGCGTGGCAAGAAGGACGACAGCAAGGCCCAGGCCGACCGCTGGGGGCTGTTCGTCGGTGAGTGGGCGCCGACGTTCTTCGCGCTCGGCGTGGCGCTCAAGCTCGAGGAGTCCACGACCGTCCTCTGAGGACACCCCTTTCGCCGGCTGCCGCCCCACGCGGGTGGTGGCCGGCGTCGACGACGCAGGAAAGGAGCAGGTATGGCGATCCGCACCGGCACGAAGGTCCGCTGGAAGTGGGGCGACGACTACGCCGAGGGCAAGGTCACCGAGGTCCACCACGACACGGTCGAGCGCCAGAGCAAGGGCAGCACCATCAAGCGCAAGGGCAGTGACGACGACCCTGCCTACGTCATCGAGCAGGAGGACGGCACCACCGTGCTCAAGCTCAGCAGCGAGGTCGAGCGCGCCTGAGTGCGGTCGGGGCGACGCGCCGCCCGGAGGTTCCTACCCTGAGGGCGTGAGCGCACCGGACCCACCCAGCGAGTGGCTGATGCAGCCCCGCTGGCTGCCGACGCTGCGTGCGGCGATCGGTGGGGCGGTCATCGCCAGCGCCGTGACCGCGCTGGCGCTGGCCTACCCCTGGCGCGGGCTCGAGATCGCCCTCGTCACCCTGTGGGGCGGGTACGGCGCGTTCCTCGTCTGGGCCAGCCGCCGGGAGCGCAGCGGCACCCGGCTCGAGGACGACAGCGTCGTCGTGACCTCGGGCGGGCGGACGACCCGGCTCACCCGCGCCGACATCCTCGACCTGCGCACGGATCAGCCGGGTCCGCGGGCGTGGCGGGTGCAGGCGGTGCGCCGGGACGGGCAGCTGATCACCCTGCTGGCGGTCCCTCCCGCCGAGCTGGAGCGCCTGCGGGCCTGGCACGTCGGCGGGCCGGCGGGAAGTTCCTGAGCGGGAGGTCGGCGGCGGCCCGGCGGTGGGCGGCGGCGGCGGGCGTCGGCTGTCTGCCCTGCGCCCTCGGCCCGAGACCACCCGTCTGCCAGCCGGTATGCCGTCTGGCAGCCAGCTGGTCATCTGACAGCCTCCTCCTCGAGGCTCATGGTTGACGTGGCGGCTGCTAGTCCACCAGGCGGCTGTTGGTCCACCAGGCGGCTGGTCGTCGACCAGGCGGCGTCACGTGACTCCTGCGCCGCGCAGGGAGGGTCACCGGTGTCAGGTCGTCCGGGTGGCCTGGACCACCCAGTTGTTGAGGCTGTGCCCGGTGACGTCCAGACCCTGGGCCATGTCGCAGGAGAACAGCGACACGGAGCGGCCCGGCTCCTCCAGGCTCCACACCCACGCGTAGTCGGTGCCGGCCTTCTCGGTCACGTCGTTCTTCGGCACCGACAGCGCGTCGGCGTCGACGCTGAAGCTCGCCTCCTGGCCGTCGGCGTAGCGGATGAGGACGACGTCACCGGCCCGGACCTCGCCGAGGCGGCTGAAGACGTCCTGCACGCCGTCGTAGCTGGTGTGCCCGGCGAGCACCCCGGGGTAGGCGGAGAGCTCCCCGGGCACGGTGGACCACTGGGGCGGGCCGTACCAGCCCACCACCCCCGGAGGCGGGTTCAGCTCGTCCCGGTCGTCGAGCTGGGTGAGCGCCACGGGCGCGTCGACGAGCACCTCGTCGCCGCGCGCGATGGTGACGTGGACCGGGCCCTCCTGCGGGTCGGCCGTCACCGTGGCGGGGGCGGGGGGAGTGGTCGGGGAGGCTGCCGGCGCCGAGGTACGGGGCGCGGCGTCGCGCGTCCGGGTCGCGTGCGCCGTCGCGGTCACCTCCGCGACGTCCGGCGCGGAGGTGACGGCGGGTGGCGGGGCGCTCGTCGGTGCGGCCTCATCCGGCCCGGCGACCGTCGGGGCACCCCGCCACCCCCAGGACGTCACCAGGGCACCGACGAGGACCAGCGCCACCAGCACGAGGGTGACGGGCCGACGGGTCGGCCGACGGCGGGAGCCGGGGCTGGGGTCCACGGTGGTGCTCCTCGGGTGGGGGGCCGTGACGCCCCGGCCGGCCGGTGACCGGGCGGCCGGGGGCGTCGGCGGTGCGGGTCAGGCGGCGCGCCGCACCAGGGCGACGCCGGCCAGGGACAGGAGCGCCAGGCCGAGGCTCATGGCCACGGGGTCGGCGCCACCGTCGGTCTGGACCTTGCCGGGGACCTGGTGGCCGCCGTCGCCCGGCTGGCCGGGGGCCGGCTGCCCGGGGGTCGTGGGCTCACCGGGCTCCGGGGCGCAGTCCTGCTCGACCTCGACCTCCCCCTCGCCGGCGAGGAGCACCTCGTCGCCGATGGGCTCGAGGTCCTCGTCCAGGCCGGTCGCGCTCACCCAGTAGACGAGGTCGTCCGAGATCTCGACGGTGGAGGACTCGCCGGGGGCGAGGAAGAAGGACCCCTCGAAGTCCTCCGCGAAGGGGTCGCCGTAGAGGACGACGATCTCCTCGTCGGTGCGGCTGGTGAAGGTCACCGCCCCACAGGTCGCCTCGGCCAGGGTCCACTCCTCCTCGGGGAGGTCGTCCAAGAACCAGCCCTCGCAGTCGTCGGTCGAGACGCCGGTGACGGCGAGCGGGCCGTGCAGCAGGGTCTGCTCCGTGGGGGCGGTGCGGTCGTAGACCAGCACCTGGAAGGTCGCGACCTCGCCCTCCTCCAGCCAGTCGCTGTAGATGCCTGCCGATCCGTCGTAGAACCTCTCGGTCTCGATCGTGACCCAGCTGCCGTCGATCTCCTCCTGCAGCACCAGGCGCAGGTCGGTGTCGTCACCGGCGTACTCCACGTAGACGTTGTAGGAGCTGTCCCAGCACTCCGGGCCGACGTAGTCGACGACGAAGTCCTCGGCCGGCAGCGCCTGGACCACCACGTCCTCGGGCGCCTCGGTCTCCGTGGGGTCCTCGGTGCCCTCGTCCTCGACCGCGCCGGGCTCGGCGGTCTGGGTGGCGTCGTCCTCCAGGGCCGAGGCGGCCGGGACGACCAGGAGCGACATCAGCACGAGCGCGAGGCCGGCGAGCAGGGCTGCCAACGGGCGCAGGGTGGGGTGGGGTAGGGACATGTGCTTCTCCGGGGGGGGGTGTGCGTGCATCCGCGGCCGCTCGGGGCCGGTCGGAGCGGCGCCCCGTCGACGGAATGCTAGGTCACCACCACCGCACTGAACAGATTCTTTCGAGAAGTATGCGATGTGAGATGGATCACGTCTATCGTGAGGCGTCGTCGCAGGTGAGAGGCCTGTGGGGCGCCTCGGCGCCCCAGCGCGTGGTGCGTCGGAGAAGAGGGGTGAGCGCTGCCGTCCCCGGATGGGAGCGCAGGACCCTTGTTGACTTAAAACGTTTAAGGTACGGTGGCTCGGACCCTAGGAGAGGACCGACCATGTCACGCAGGCGAATCAGCACAGGTCTGGCTGCGGTGCCCGGGATGGCACTGCTGCTCGTTCTCGCAGCTCCCCTCGAGGCCAGTCACGCGGCGGACTGCGCCACCGATCCGGCGATCGTCGGTCACCGCGGTGCGGCCGGGACGAGTCCTGAGAACACGCTCGCCGGGGTCCGCGAGGCCCGTGCGTCGGGCGCCGAGGTCGTCGAGGTCGACGTGCAGCTGAGCGCCGACGGCGTGCCGTTCATCTTCCACGACACCACAGGCGGCCGGACCTCGGACGTGGCGGAGGTCTTCCCGGACCGGGCCGGTGCCCCCATCACCTCCTTCACCTGGGCGGAGCTGCAGCAGCTGGACGCAGGGAGCTACTTCGGCATGCGCTACGCCGGGGAGCCGGTGCCCCATCTGGACGACGTGGCACGGACGGTGGCCGGGTCACCTCTCGTGGTCAACATCGAGATCAAGTCGCCGGAGGACTCTCCCGGCGTCGAGGCGGTGCTGGCGGAGCACCTGCAGACCGACCCGTCCTGGCAGCGGCTCATCGAGCGTGACCAGGTCGTCGTCAGTTCCTTCGACGAGCAGTCCCTGTCGGCCTTCCACGACCTGATGCCCGGGGTGCCCGTGCTGCAGATCGGAGCGATCCCCGATGACGCCACCCTGCAGCGCTGGGCCGGATACGTCGACGGCGTCGTGACGAACTACCGCACCCTCGACCCGGCCGACCTGCAGCGTGTCGACGCGCTGGGCCTGGATCTCTCCCTCTACACGATCAACTCGACCGAGGCGGTGTCGGCGGCGGCGGAACTGTGCGTCGACGAGATCATCACCGACTTCCCACGGGAGATGGTCCGGCTGCTGGACGGCATACCTGCGATCCCGCAGGCCAACGGCATCGTCGTCTCCGACGTCGAGGAGAACCCGGCGGGCAGCGACCTGCAGCCGGAGAACGGCGAGTACGTCGAGCTGGTCAACACGACGCAGCGCACGATCGACGTCAGCGGCTACCTGCTCCAGGACGCGGTGGTCAACCGGCTCGTCGTGGGTGAGGGCTACGCCATCCCGCCCGGTGGGAGCCTGCGGGTCTACACCGGCCCCGGGACGAACACCGCGGACCGCTACTACAACGACCTGGGTCGCAACGTGCTCAACAACACGGGTGACTCGGTCGCGGTGTTCACCCCCGAGATGCGCCTCGTCGACCTGTATGCCTACTGAGGTCAGGACGTCTCGACCGCCCGCCGAGGTGAGGAATCCGCGACCGTGACCGTCGCCCTGGTGGTGGTCGCCGTGGCCTTCGCTCTCGTCAACGGGGCCAACACCGGGGCCACGCTCCTCGCCACCTCGCTCAGTCTGACCACCATCAGCCATCCCCTGGGCCTGGTCATGCTGGCCGCCGGCGTGGTAGGCGGCCCGCTCCTGGTCGGGTCCGCGGTGGCCACCACCTTCGCCACCAAGATGACCCCGGCGGGGTCCGGCTCCGAGCTGGCCATGCTCACCTCGGTGCTCGTCACGCTCGCGGTCGTGCTCGGTCTCACGCGCTGGGGCATCCCCACCGGTCTGACGCTGGCGCTGGTCGGCGCCCTGGCCGGGTACGCGGCTGTCTCCGACGGTGCGGTGGCGTGGTCCTCGATCAGCACGGTCCTGGCGATGATGGCCCTGGCGCCGGTCGTCGGAGGGGTCATCAGCTTCGTCATCGTCTCGGTGGTGGCACGGAGGTTGCGCTCACGCCACGCCGGCCGGTCGCTCGGTCGTCTGCACGTGTGGGTGTTCCCGTTGCTCGCCCTGGGCTACGGGGCCAGCGACGGGCAGAAGATGCTGGCGATCGCCGCCGTCGCCCTGGGAACCGCAGGTCCGGCGGGTGTCTCGGTCCCGCTCGTCGTCCTCGTCGGACTCGGGCTGCTCTTCGGTCTCGGGTCCGCGCTCGGGCTGCGCAGCATGACGCGCCGCGTCGGGCGGGGCGTGCTCCCCGTCCGGCCGCTGTATGCCGTCACCTCGGAGACGGCCACGTCGGTCGCCCTCCTCGCCTCCGCCGGGGTGGGTGCCCCGGTCGGGGTGGCGCAGACGCTGACAGGTTCGCTCGTCGGCGCCGGCGGGAGCCAGGGCTGGGGGAGGGTGCGCTGGGGGCAGGTGGGCACCATCGTCGTGGCGTGGTCGGTCACGCTCCCTCTCGCCTTCGGGCTGGCTGCGACGGCCGGCCTCATCACCGGAAGGATGATCTGATGGGCATGTGGTCCACGGTGGGCCGGTCGCTGACCCGCCGACCCGACAACGTCCTGGTCCGTCACCTGCGCAACCAGGTCGCGGCGACCAGCGAAGGGGTCCAGCTCGCCCTGGCCCTGGTGCGCGACGAGGTCGGTCTCGACGACGCCCGGGGCCGCATGGCGGTGATCGAGCACCGTGGTGACGAGCACCGCTCGGCGACCGTCAACCGGCTGGCCACCGCCTTCGCCAACCCCATCGACCGGGAGGACCTCTTCCGGCTCTCGAGGTCGATCGACGACGTCCTCGACAACCTGCACGACTTCGTCCGCGAGCTCGCCCTCTTCGAGGTCGTCCCGGACCCCCGACTCATCGGCGTCCTGGGCGCGATCGCCGACGCGCTCGGGGACCTCGACGCGGCGATCACGATGATCGCCGTCGACCCGACCGCCATCCGCGAGGCGTCCTTGGCGGTGCGCAAGAACGAGGTGCGACGGCGCTACCAGGAGGAGCTGGCGGCGGCTCTGTCGGAGCCGATCGGTCCGCACACCCTGAAGACGCGAGAGCTGCTCCGGCGGCTCGACGTGGTCGGCCTGCGGTTGGGCGAGGCGGCCGACGCCCTCGCCGACGGTGCGATGAAGAGGAGTCACTGACATGAGCGAGAGCCTGCTTCCGAGCCGTCCGATCTGGCGCGGCGACATCGTGCGCACGGGGCGGGTGCAGCCCTACTACCGCCTCGTCCGCGGGGAGACCGAGCCCCACGAGGTCCGCCGGGACCTGGCCGACGGCGCCCTCGCCGCGGACCCTCGCAGCCTGGCGCACGTGGCCCATCTCACCGACGTGCAGCTGTTGGACGTGCAGTCGCCCTCCCGACTCGAGGCGGTGCACGAGCTCGGCCGGAGGGCGGAGACCGCCCTCATGCTGCCGCTCCAGCGCCCCCAGGAGCTGCTCGCCGCGCACGCCACGGACGCGCTCGTCCGACGCCTCAACGCGGTCACCGGCTCACCGCGGACGGGTGCTCCCCTCCAGCTTCTCCTCACGACCGGTGACAACGTCGACAACATGCAGGAGAACGAGACCGCCGCGTTCCTCCGTCTGCTCGACGGGGGTGTCGTCGACCTGAGGTCCGGCGGGCCGGCCTACGAGGGCGCGCAGGACGGCAGTCGGGACTGGGCCTGGGCCCCGGAGGATCCGGGCAGCGTGTGGGGGAGGGACCACGGCTTCCCCACGGTGCCGGGCCTGCTCTCCGCCGCCCTCGAGCCTCTCGAGGTCGGCGGCACCCGTCTGCCGTGGCTGAGCTGCTTCGGCAACCACGACGGGCTGGTGCAGGGTCGCGTCCCGGCCACGCCGGAGCTGCGGTCGCTCACCCTGGGCCACCGCAAGGCGGCTGTCGTGCGGGCGGAGGACGCCGCTGCCTTCACCCAGGACCCGGGCCCGGCCTACGGCGACCGGTCCTGGAGCGTCACCGCCGACGAGCGCCGGCGCCTGATGTCCCGCGCGGAGTACGTCGCCGCCCACTTCGGGCGGGGTCGACCGCAGGGACACGGTTTCACCCAGGACAACCTCGCGCGGGGGACCGCCTACTACGCCCACGACGACCTCCCCGGCATCCGGGTCGTCGTGCTGGACACCACCAATCCTGCCGGGATCTTCGAGGGCAGCATCGACGAGACGCAGCTGGACTGGCTGCGCGACACCCTGCGGGATGCCGCGGTCGAGGAGCGCCTCGTCGTCGTGGCCTCGCACCACCCGCGTGGGTCGATGACGAACGACCGTGAGTCGTGGGGGGACGTCGCGGGGGAGGGTCGTCGCGTCCTGGGCGACGAGCTCGACCGGTTGCTGCTCGAGCACCCCCACGTCATCGCCTGGGTCAGCGGCCACATCCACCGCAACCGGGTGACGGCCCGGCCGGGGCGGGGAGGAAGCGGCTACTGGGAGATCAGCACCTCCTCGGTCATGGACTGGCCGACGCAGTGCCGGCTCATCGAGATCCTCGACCACGGCGACGGGCTGCTCTCCCTCCTCCTCACGATGGTCGACCACGACGGCCCGGTGACGCCGGCCGACGTCGACTCGGTGGACGGGCTGGCCGGGTGGCACCGAGAGCTCGCGGCCAACGACCCGTTCGGCGTGGGAGGGTTCGACGCCCACGGCACCCCCGGGGACCGCAACGTCGAGCTGCTCGTGCGCGACCCCCGTCGCCCGTGAGTCAGGTGCGCGGTGCCGGGGCCGTCGAACCGCGGACCAGCAGCTCCACCGGTTCGGTGTGGTTGCCGAGGTCGTGACCAGGGTGGAGTCGCTCGCAGATCGCCACGCCGAGGGCGAACCGGTCGATCCGCAGCGTGGTGAGCGGCGGGTCGAGCAGGGGCGACGTCAGCAGGTCGTCGTGACCGATGACGGACAGGTCACGTCCGACCTGGACGCCGCAGTCCCGACTCGCGCGGTAGACCGCGTGGGCCGTGTAGTCGGAGTTGGTGATGATGGCGGTGGGTGGCTGCGGACCGCGCAGGAGGGACGCGGTGACCTGGTATGCCGCGTCGAAGTCCAGGGGCGTCTCCACCGGGTCAGGCTCCAGGCCGAGCGTCTCGCAGCGCTCGAGGAAGCGCTCCAGCCGGTCATGGTCGGCCATGACGCCACGGGGAGCGGAGTAGAAGGTGAGCCGCCGGTGACCGAGCGCAGCGAGGTGGTCCACCGCCTGGTCCACGGCGGACACGTTGTCCGGACCGACGGTCAGCACGTCGGTGTCGCGCGCCACCGCGTTCACCACCACGGTCGGCTTGCCGGGGGCCAGCTCCTGCCACAGCGACACGGCGTCACCGGACCCGACCGGCGCGATCGCCAGCCCGTCGACACGCTGGGCGGCGAGATGACGGACGTGCTCGCGCTCCCGCTCGACCGAGTAGGCGGAGTCGACGAGGAAGACCGAGGCTCCGTGCCTGGAGGCGGACTCCTGCGCCCCCCTCAGCACCTCGAGGAAGTACGGGTTGCGCATGTTGCGCACCATGAGCGCGTAGCTGCCCGTCTGACCGGTGCGCATCCCGCGCGCGAGGGGGTCCGCGGCATACCCGAGCCGTTCGGCCACCTCCAGGATGCGCGCCTTCGTCGAGGCGGAGACCCCGTCACGGTCGTTGAGGGCGAAACTGGCGAGGGCGGTGGAGACCCCGGCCTCCCTCGCGACGTCTCGGATGCCCACCCGACCTTTGACCATCGCTACCTCCCGGCTGCCTGAGCATGGTACCTGTTGACGATCTTAAACGTTTTAAGTAACGTCGTCCACGCACACCGAGGGTGGTGTGCCTGACACCGACGAAGCTGTGGAGGCCAGATGTCCGACGTCGAGCTGCGTGGCGTGACCAAGTCCTTCCCGGACGGGCACGGCGGTGAGACCGCGGTGCTCAAGGGCGTCGACATCGTCGCTCCCTCCGGCAAGTTCGTGGTTCTGCTGGGACCGTCGGGCTGCGGCAAGTCCACCTCGTTGCGGATCATCGCCGGCCTGGAGAGCGCGACGGGGGGTGACGTCCTCATCGGTGGCGAGCGCGTCAACGACGTCCCGGCCGCCCGGCGGCGGATCGCCATGGTCTTCCAGAACTACGCGCTCTACCCCCACCTGACGGTGCTGGAGAACATCGTGTTCGGCCTCCGCGTCCGCAAGGTCTCCAAGAGCGAGCGCACCCGGCGGGCCCGTGAGGCGGCGGCCACGGTGGGACTGGAGCAGTACCTCCAGCGCAAGCCGAGCCAGCTCTCGGGTGGTCAGCGTCAGCGGGCGGCCCTGGCGCGCGCGCTGGTCTCCGACGCCGAGGTCGTCCTGATGGACGAGCCCCTGTCCAACCTCGACGCCAAGCTCCGGCACCAGATGCGCATCGAGCTGCGCGCGCTGCAGCAGAAGCTCGGGCTCACCGTCATCTACGTCACGCACGACCAGGTCGAGGCGATGACGATGGCCGACCACGTGGTGGTGATGCGCGACGGCGAGGTGGCTCAGGCCGCGACGCCGGTGGACCTGTACACCGACCCCGCCGACACCGAGGTGGCCTCCTTCATCGGGTCGCCCCCGATGAACCTCCTGCCGGTGCGTCCCGCCGGCGAGGGTCTGGACGTCCCAGGGGGTCGGTCCCCCTGGCCCGTCCGGAGCGGTCACGACGGTCCGCTCACCCTGGGTGTGCGGCCGGAGTCCCTCGCCGTCGGCGACGCAGGTCCTCTCGTCCTGGCGGGCACGGTGGCGAGCAGCGAGATCCTGGGCGCCGAGACCCTGGTGACGTTGCGGCCCTCCGCCGGTGGCGACGTCGTGGCCCGACTTCCCGGGATCGTCCGGGTAGGCACCGGAGACCAGATCACCCTGTCCACGCAACCCTCCGACCTGCGCTTCTTCGACGCCGAGACCGGCCACGCCCTCACCAACCCCGCCCGGCCCTGACCCACCAGAGAGGTACCTCCATGTCCTTCCGCTCCCGTCTGCTGTCCTGCGGTGCCGTCAGCGGCACCCTGCTGCTCGCCGCGTGCTCCGGGGGAGGTGGCAACGGCGGCGAGGGTGGCTCGGCCTCGCTGACGATGTACTACCCCGTCGCCGTCGGCGGACCCCTCACCGAGGTCGTCGACGACCTCATCGCCGAGTGCACGGACGCCAACGAGGGCATCGAGGTGGAGGCCGTCTACAGCGGCAGCTACGCCGACACGATGACCAAGGCCCAGACGGCCGCGCGCTCGGGTCAGGGACCCGACCTGGCCGTGCTGCTCACCACGGACCTCTACACGCTCATCGACAACGAGCTCATCGTGCCGCTGGGGTCGATCGAGGAGGACCTCTCCTGGACCGAGGAGCAGTTCTACCCCGCCTTCCTCAGCTCGGGGCAGGCGCAGGACCAGCTCTGGAGCCTGCCCTTCCAGCGTTCGACGATCGTCCAGTACTACAACAAGGACGCCTACCGTGAGGCCGGTCTCGACCCCGAGGCTCCCCCCACGACCTGGGAGGAGCTCGAGGAGCACGCGACGACCCTCCAGGAGGAGGGCGCCACCGAGTTCGGTCTCGAGATCCCCTCGACGCAGTTCGGCAACTGGATGTTCCAGGCCATGGCCATCCAGAACGGGGTGGAGGACACCCCGGGCACGGACGGCATGGTGGACTACCTCGACGACCCCGGATCGGTCGAGGCGCTGACGTGGTGGCGCTCGCTCAGCGAGTCCGGCGTCATGCCCAGCGGCACGACCGAGTGGGCCTCCACGCCCGAGGACTTCCTCCAGGGTCGGACCGGGATCATGTGGCACACCACCGGCAACCTCACCAACGTCCGCACCAATGCCGACTTCGACTTCGGGGTGAGCATGCTGCCGGCCAGCGAGCAGCCGGGGTCTCCGACCGGTGGCGGCAACCTCTACGTCTTCGACCGCGGCGACGACGCCAGCAAGCAGGCGGCCTACACCATCGCGAAGTGCCTGACCGAGCCCGAGCGGGCGGCGCAGTGGTCCATCGCGTCGGGGTACGTCGCGACCGGCCAGCCCGCGTGGGACACCGACGCGATGACCGAGTACGCCGAGGAGGTGCCGCAGTCCACGGTGGCCCGGGACCAGCTGGAGTTCGCCCAGGGGGAGACCACGTCGCACGAGAACGGTCGGGTCTCGCAGCTCATCAACGACGCCATCGCCTCGGTCCTGGCCGGAGGCGCCGAGCCCGAGGCCGCCCTCACCGAGCTGCAGACCGGCATCGACGCGATCCTCGAGCCCTACGCCGGCTGATGTCCGACGTCCTCACCGCGACCGCGGACACCCAGGAGGCCGAGGCGCCGACGCGTCGTCGGGCCCTGGGTGACCAGGCCTTCGCCTGGGCGCTGCTGGCGCCGGCCTTCGTGGTGCTCATCGCGTTCACGCACTACCCGATCATCCGCTCGGCGATCTCCTCGACGCAGGAGCGCGGAGGTGGCGTCGGAGCCGCGCAGTACGAGCGGCTGCTGTCCGACCCGGTGTTCTGGCAGGTCCTGAAGAACAACCTGCTCTTCGCTCTGGGCACCGTCCCGACCTCGATGGCCCTGGCGATCCTCATGGCCTGCTGGGTCAACACCAAGCTGCGCGGCACGTCCTTCCTGCGGCTGGCGTACTTCACCCCGACGATCCTGCCGATGGTGGCGGTGGCCAGCATCTGGCTGTTCTTCTACTCCCCGGGGATCGGGCCGGTCGACCAGGCGCTGGGCGCGCTGGGGCTGCCGACGAGGAACTGGCTGGGCAACCCGGACACGGTGCTGCCCGCACTCATGGTGATGATGATCTGGAAGCAGGCCGGGTTCTTCATGATCTTCTACCTCGCCGGGCTCCAGAACCTCTCACCCGAGCTCGAGGAGGCATCCAAGCTCGAGGGCGCCTCGCGGTGGTACCACTTCCGTCGGGTGACGCTCCCCCTGCTCATGCCCACCACGCTCTTCGTCTTCGTCGTCGCGGTGACCGATGCCTTCAAGATCATCGACCACCTGTTCATCATGACCGGAGGGGGACCCAACAACGCCTCCAACCTGTTGCTCTACTACATCTACGACACCGCGTTCTCCTTCTTCGACCCCTCCTACGCCGGGGCGTTGACCATGGCGCTGGTGCTCATCCTGGGCATCGCGGCGATCGTGCAGTTCGCCGTCTTCGAGAGGCGGGTGCACTACCGATGACGACCACGACGACCTCCCTGCCGGGCGAGTCCGGCTTCCGGCCGTGGCGGATCCTGGAGAACGTCGGGGCGTGGCTGCTCGGGGTGCTGTGGCTCCTCCCCCTGCTCTACGCCCTGTGGGCCTCGGTCCACGACCGCGAGGCAGCCACCAGCTTCGACCTCACGGCGCCGCTGACCCTGGACAACTTCGTCGCGGTGTGGAACGGCGCGCCCTTCGACCGGTACTACGTCAACACCGTGCTGCTCGTCACCGGGATCCTGGCCGGGCAGCTGGTCCTCGGGGTGCTGGCGGCGTACGCCTTCGCGCGCTTCCGGTTCGTGGGCAGCAACATCGCCTTCGCGCTGGTGCTCGTCCAGCTCATGATCGCCCCGGACATCCTCATCTCCGAGAACTACACGACGATGGCGAGGCTGCAGCTCGTCGACACCATCCCGGCCATCGGGCTGCCCTACATCGCCAGCGCCTTCGGCATCTTCCTGCTCCGGCAGACGTTCAAGTCGCTGCCCATCGAGCTCGACGAGGCGGCGGAGATCGAGGGCTGCGGGCGGCTGGGACGGCTGTGGCGGGTGTACGTGCCGCTGGCCAAGCCGACGATCGTCGCCTACGGGTTGGTGTCGGTGAGCACCCACTGGAACAACTTCCTGTGGCCGCTGGTCATCACGAACAGCGTCAACGCCCGGCCGCTGACCGTCGGACTGGCCGTCTACAACGGCACCGAGTCCGGGATCGACTGGACGTTGCTGTCGGCAGCGACGGTGCTGGTGGTGGCGCCGCTGCTCATCGCCTTCCTCATCTTCCAGCGCCAGTTCGTGCAGAGCTTCATGCGCGCCGGGATCCGCTAGGTCTCAGGTCAGCGGGGTCCACCGGGGCACGGTCGCCAGGGCCTGACCGTCGCCGAGCGAGGAGCGCGCGACGACGCTGAGGGTGCCGTCCGGCTCCAGCACCACGGCACCGACCGCGTCGAGGCCATCGTGGCCGGAGGACCGGATCGCCTGCATCACCTCGTCGCGGGTGACGACGAGCTGCGCCAGGACGAGCAGCGCCATGCCGGTGAGCACGTCGACGAAGCGCACGTCCTTGCTCAGCACCGCGCTGGCCAGCATGGACCCGAGCGCGACCGTGACCACGAGGTCGAAGGCGCTGAGCTTGGCCAGGATGCGCTTCCCGCCGAGGCGCAGCAGCACCACCAGCGTGACGTAGGAGGCGGCTCCCACGAGCACGATCCTCAGGACGGTGGACCACGAGTCGAACCACATGGCGGGGACCTCTCATCGGCGACGGGACGGCCCTCAGTCTGTGCCCCGACGCCCTCGCGGTCCGCGTGATCCGACAGCGGAGTCCGGAGATCTCGCCTCGACAGCGCTTACAACCTGAGTAGTCTGCTGCAGATGCAGCCTGACGCACCCCGCATCTCGACCGCCTTCCTGGACGAGCTCGAGCGGCAGACCCGCGCGACGGTCGCCGCGGCCGACCCTCCCGACAGCCCCTACACCGGCGCGCCGCGGGAGGACCTCGAACGCCTGAGCGCCCTCGTCGAGGACAGCACCGACGACCTGAAGGCGGTCGTGCGCCAGCTGCACGCCGACCCCGAGCTGGCCTACGAGGAGCACCGCTCGGCCGCCCTGCTCGCCGACCTCGTCACCCGGCGTACCGGCATACCCGTGGAGGTCGGGGCCCACGGCGTCGAGACCGCGCTGCGGGCCGAGGTCGCCACGCCCGGCTTCGACCCCGACCGGCACCGGACGGTGGCGGTGCTGAGCGAGTACGACGCGCTGCCCGGCATCGGCCACGCCTGCGGCCACAACGTCATCGCCGCCACCGGCGTCGGGGCGTTCATCGCCCTCGCCCGTCTCGTCGCCGAGGCCGGCAGCGAGGTGCAGGGCAGGGTCGTCTTCCTGGGCACCCCGGCCGAGGAGGGCCACACCGGCAAGGAGGTCATGGCCCGCGGCGGCGCGTGGGAGGGTCTGGACGCCGCCTGTATGACGCACCCGTTCGGCTACGACGTCGTCGACACCCTCTTCCTGGGCCGCCGGCTGCTGCGGGCCACCTTCACCGGCCACCCGGCGCACGCCTCCGCCCAGCCGTTCCAGGGCCGCAACGCGCTCGACGCGGCAGCGCTGGCCTACCAGGGGATCGGGCTGCTCCGGCAGCAGATGCCGCCCTCGGACCGGGTGCACGCCGTCATCACCGAGGGCGGCACCCGCCCGTCGATCATCACCGGCTCCGCCACCCTGCAGCTCTACGTGCGCTCCGCCTACCCGCAGACCCTCGTCGACCTGTCCGGCCGCGTCGAGCGGGTCATGCAGGGCGCGGCGACGATGACCGACACCACCGTGGAGCTGGAGTGGGACCACTACCCGCCCTCGCTGCCCATCCGCGGCAACGCCGCCCTGGGCGGGCGCTGGGTGCGCAGCCTGGGGGAGCGGGGCCGGCAGGTGCTGCCGGCCGGGACCGTCCCCGACGTGCTCGCCGGGTCCACCGACTTCGGCAACGTCAGCGTCCGGGTGCCCGGCATCCACCCGATGATCGCCATCGCCGGCCCGGACGCGGCGCTGCACACCGAGGAGTTCGCCGCGGCCGCGGCCACCGAGGCGGCCGAGCGGGCCGCGGTGGACGGCGCCGTCGGGCTGGCCCACACGGCCTGGGACTTCCTCGCCGACGACGAGCTGGCCCGCGCGGCCCGCGAGGAGTTCGAGGCCGCCGGCGGCGCCCTCGACCCCGCCACCTACTTCGACTGACCGGCGTCCGCAGCCCCGTCCCACGTCATACCGGAGGGTCCCCATGACGACAGCCACCACCGAGCGCGAGCGCCGAGGCATCGGCGACCGGCTCCTCACCACCATCGAGCGGTGGGGCAACAAGCTCCCCGAGCCGTTCACGCTGTTCCTCGTCCTGCTGCTCATCACCGGGGTCGTCTCGACCGCGATGGCGCTCGCCGACGTCGCGGTGACCGTGCCCGGCACCCAGGACGGCCCGATCGAGATCCGCGGCCTGTTCACCGGCGAGGGACTGGCGTGGTTCACCAGCAACCTGGGGCCGAACTTCATCGGCTTCCCGCCGCTGCAGACGGTGCTCACCATCCTGCTGGCCGTCGGCGTCGCCGAGAAGACCGGGATGCTCGCGGCGGTGGTGCGCAAGTCCTTCGGGTCGGCGCCGCGGTGGATGCTGCCGTACGTCGTCGGCATCGTCGGCGTGACCGGGTCGGTCATGGCGGACTCGGCGTTCATCATCATCCCGCCGCTGGCCGCGCTCGTCTTCAAGGCGGCCGGGCGGCACCCGGTGGCCGGGCTGCTGGGCGGCTTCGCCGCGGTGGGCGCCGGCTACTCGACCGCGCTCGTGCCGACGTCGCTGGACGCGCTCTTCGCCGGCATCACGACCGGGGTGATGGAGTCGCTCCCGGGGATCGAGACCACGCCGGTCAACCCCATCTCCAACTACTACTTCAACGTCGTCGCCGCCCTGCTGCTGGGCGTGGTGTGCGGCGTCATCATCGACCGGATCCTCGAGCCGCGGATGGTGCGCCAGGACGTGCCCACCGCCCAGGTCGACGCCGGTGACGAGGCAGGGTCCTCGGCCGGGGCCGGCTCCGCGGAGGTGCCCGAGGACGAGGTCGGGCGGGGTCGCGCCGCCCGTGGTGACCAGGCGGTCGACGTCGAGGCACCGAACGACGCCGACACGGCCGACGACACCGTCGACCCCGAGCTGTCGGCGGTCGAGACGCGAGGGCTGTGGTGGTCCCTGGCGGCGGCCGGGCTGCTGACCGTGGTCGTGCTGGGGGCGCTCCTGGTGCCGGCCTCGCCGTGGCGCAACGAGGAGGGCGGCTTCCTGCCGAGCTCCCCGCTGCTGGACTCGATCGTCTTCCTGGTCTTCGCCTACTTCATGACCATGGGCGTGGTCTACGGCCGGGTCGTGGGGACGGTGTCGGGCATGGGCGACATCGTGCGGATGATGAGCTCGGCGGTGAAGGACATGATGAGCTTCCTCATCCTGGCCTTCGTGCTGGGCCAGTTCATCGCGCTGTTCAACTGGACCGGCATCGGGGCGTGGATCGCGGTCAACGGGGGCGGCCGGGCTGGAGGCCAGCGGGCTCACCGGCTTCCCGGCGGTGCTGGGCTTCATCCTGCTCGCCTCGTGCCTCAACCTGTTCATCGTGTCCGGGTCCTCGATGTGGACGATCATGGCGGCGGTCTTCGTGCCGATGTTCGCGCTCATCGGGCTGGAGCCGGCCTTTACCCAGGCCGCGTTCCGGGTCGGCGACTCGGCCACCCAGATCGTCACCCCGCTCAACCCCTACATGATCGTCATCCTCGGGCTGCTGCGGCGCTACGAGCCGGACGCCGGGCTGGGCACCGTCATCGCCCGGCTCGTCGTCTTCGTCGTGCCGTTCTGGGTGTCCTGGGCCGCGCTCGTCGGCATCTGGTACTTCTTCGACCTGCCGCTCGGGCCGGGCAACGGGATCTTCCTGCCGTGAGGCCAGGTGCGGCGTGACGGTCCCGGCCGCCCGGGCCACGGTCCGTGGTCGAGGCCCGTCTGCCGGTGGGCGGCCTAGGCTGGCCGCATGAGCCCCCACCACCTCGCCCGCGTCGTCGGCAGGGTGCTGCTCGGCGCCTTCCTCACCTTCTCGGGCACCGGCCACCTGACCTTCGCCCGCGCCGACTTCCAGGCTCAGGTGCCGGGCTGGGTGCCGCTCGACGCCGACCTGGTCGTCGTCCTGTCCGGGGTGGTCGAGGTGCTGCTCGGCCTGGCCCTGGTGCTCCTGCCGCGGTGGCGGGTGCCGCTCGGGTGGCTGACCGCCGCGTTCTTCGTCGCGGTCTTCCCCGGCAACGTCGCGCAGTACCTCGAGGGCCGGGACGGCTTCGGCCTGGACACCGACCAGGCCCGGCTGACGAGGCTGTTCTTCCAGCCCGTCCTGGTGGCCTGGGCGCTGTGGTCGACCGCCGCGTGGCGGGACCGCCACCAGCTGCTGCGGCGGGAGGGGACCGTCAGCGCCGGTCGAGGAGCAGCGCCGCCGCGTTGAGGGCGGCCCAGGTCAGCGGGACGCCGGCCAGCTTGGCCCGCTCGGACTCCGGCCCGGTGGTGCCGAGGATGGCGGCGTCCCCCAGGTCGCCGGTGATCCGCAGCAGACCCGCCACCGGCGCCAGCCCGGGCACGAAGGCGAGCGCGCTGGTGCTGAGGTCGCGCACGGCGTAGGTCCACGCGAGCCGGTCGGTGGCCCGGGCGGCCGCGCCCGTCTCGTCGAGCGCCGAGGACAGGTGACGGGGGCGGGCGGCGGCGAAGACGGCATACCCGGCGGTCAGCGCGGCCATCGTCTTGGTCAGGGGGTAGCTCATCCCTCGACGATAGGTGCCCGCCCGGCGGGTCGCGCGGCAGGCGGGCAGGTGGGGCTCAGCGCGGGGGCATCCGCAGCGCGCCGTCGAGGCGGATGACCTCGCCGTTGAGCATGGGGTTCTCGACGATGTGGGCGACGAGCGAGGCGTACTCCTCCGGCCGGCCGAGCCGGGAGGGGTGGGGCACCAGCGCCTCGAGCGAGTCCTTCACGTCGTCGCCCAGACCCGCCATCATGGGGGTCTCGAAGACCCCGGGGGCGATCGTCATGACGCGGATCCCCTTGTCGGCGAGGTCGCGGGCGGCGGTGAGGGTCAGGCCGACGACCCCGGCCTTGGAGCTGGCGTAGGCCGCCTGCCCGATCTGGCCGTCGAAGGCCGCGACGCTCGCGGTCATGACGACCACGCCGCGGTCCCCGTGCTCGGCGAGGTCGGGCTCGTTGCCCGCCATGGCCTCGGCCGCGAGGCGGAGCACGTTGAAGGTGCCGATGAGGTTGATCTCGACGACGGTGCGGTATGCCTCGAGGTCGAGCACCCCGCGCCGCGACAGGATCCGGCCGGGCGTGGCGACGCCGGCGCAGTTGACGACGACCCGCAGTTCCCCGAGCTCGACCGCGGCCTGCACGGCGGCGGCGACCTGCTCGGCGTCCCGCACGTCGGCGGCGGCGAAGGCCACCCGGCCCTCGCCGTGCTCGGTGGAGAGCTCGCCGGCCAGCTCCTCGCCGCGGCCCCCGGGCAGGTCGACGAGCAGGACCCGCCCGCCGGCCTCGAGGAGGCGTCGGGCGCTCTGCTCGCCCAGCCCGCTGGCGGCGCCGGTGACGAGGGCGACGGTGCGCTCGGTGATCTGCATGGTGGGTCCTCTCGGGGTCAGGAGTGCGCGGCCAACAGGTGACGGGAGATCACCAGGCGCTGGATCTGGTTGGTGCCCTCGAAGATCTGGGTCACCTTGGCCTCACGCATGAGGCGCTCGGCCGGGAAGTCGGTGGTGTAGCCGTAGCCGCCGAGCACCTGGACCGCGTCGGTGGTCACCCTCATGGCGGCGTCGGTGGCGACCAGCTTGGCGGTCGAGGCCTCCTGGCCGTGCGGCAGCCCGGCGTCCTTGAGGCGTGCCGCGTGCAGGTAGGTCGCCCGCGCCGACCCGACCGCCGCCGCCATGTCGGCCAGCAGGAACGCGAGTCCCTGGTTGCTCGCGACGGGCCGGCCGAACTGCTCCCGCTCGGCGGCGTAGGAGGTCGCCACCTCGAGCGCCCGCTGCGCCAGGCCCACGGCGCAGGCGGCGATCCCCAGGCGGCCGGCGTCGAGCGCGGCGAGCGCGATCGGCATACCCTCGCCCTCCGCGCCGATGCGGTGGCGGGCCGGCAGCCGCACCCCGTCGAAGACGACCTCGCGGACCGTGTCGCAGTGCAGCCCCATCTTGCGCTCCGGCTCGCCCAGGACGAGTCCGGCGCTGTCGGCGGGCACGTGGAAGCAGGACAGCCCGCGGCCGCCGTCGTCGGAGGTGCGGGCGAAGACCGTGTAGTAGTCGGCGTGCCCGGCGTGGCTGATCCAGGCCTTCGTGCCGGAGATGACGTAGTCGTCGCCGTCGCGCACCGCCCGGGTGCGGATTGAGGCGACGTCGGAGCCGGCCTGGGGCTCGGACAGGCAGTAGGCGCCGAGCTGGTCGCCGGAGAGCATGGCGTGCAGCCACTCCTCCTGCTGCTCCGGGGCGCCGAAGGCCGTCATCGGGGAGGCGGTGAGCGCGTGGACGGACACGCCGACCGCGATCGACATCCACCCGCGCGCGATCTCCTCGACCGCCTGGAGGTAGACCTCGTAGGGCTGCGCGCCGCCGCCGAAGGCCTCCGGGAACGGCAGCGAGAGCAGCCCCGTCCGGCCTAGCATGGTGAAGACCTCGCGCGGGAAGCGGGCGGCCGCCTCGGCCTCGTCGACCTGGGGGAGCAGCTGCTCGTCCGCGATCTCGCGGACCAGCGCCAGGAGGTCGCGGGCCTCCTCGGTGGGGAGCACGCGCGTCACTGGCACCATGCCTGCGCACGATAGTTCCGGACGTCGCGTCACCTGCTAACCGGACGGACCGGGTTGGGAGTTCGCGGCCACGGTTGCCGTGCCCGCCGGGTGTCCGGTGGGTGCTGATCACGCGTCCGGTGTCCTCTGACAGCGCGTCCGGTGGGTGCTGATCACGCGTCCGGTGTCCTCTGACAGCGCGTCCGGTGGGTGCTGATCACGCGTCCGGTGTCCTCTGACGGCGCGTCCGGTGGGTGCTGACCACGCGTCCTGTGCATCCCGAGCACGCGTCCGGTGCGGTCAGGCGGGGTAGGCGTGGATCTCGGTGGCCTTGACGGCGGCCCACAGCCGGTGCCCGCGCTGGACGTCGAGCGCCGCCACCGCCGCCAGGGTGATCTCGGCGACGAGGTCGACGTCGCCGGTGAGGTGGACGCGGGCGCGCTGGCCGGTGACGGTCACCGACTCGACCTGCAGCAGCCAGAGGTTGCGGGCGGAGGTCTGCGGCCGCTGCGAGAAGAGGGCGACGGCCGCAGGGTTGACGCTCGCCCAGACCTGCTCGCCGGACGCCGCGCCCTCCGGTGCCTCGGCGAGCACGAGGCGACCCGGTGAACGCGCGCCGCCGTCATCCAGCGCCACCGCCCACCCCTCCCCGTGCACCAGCGTGCCGGTGAGCAGGTTGAGGCCCACCAGCGAGGCGACGTAGGCCGTGCGCGGGCGGGCGACCACCTCGCCCGGTGTCCCGGTCTGGGTGACCCGCCCGTCCTCGAGGAAGAGCAGGCGGTCGGCCAGCGTCAGCGCGTCCAGCGGGTCGTGGGTGGTGAGGAGGGTGACACCGGGGTAGGCGCGCAGCCGGGTCGCGAGGTCGGCGCGGGTGCGGGACCGGGTCTGCGGGTCCAGCGCCGACAGGGGCTCGTCGAGGAGCAGCACGTCGGGGTCCGTGGCCAGGGCCCGGGCGAGCGCCACCCGCTGCGCCTGGCCGCTGGACACCTGCGCGGGCCGGCGACGCAGGAGATCACCCAGCCCCACCCGCTCCAGCTCCTCCTGGGCCCGGGCGCGGGCGGCGCGTCGCGGCATACCCCGGGAGCGGGGGCCGAAGGCGACGTTGTCGAGCAGGCTGAGGTGGCCGAAGAGCACCGGGTCGGCCAGCACCAGGCCGACGCTGCGCCGCTCGGGCGTCAGGTCGACCCCGTCACCGGCCCAGGTGCGCCCCGCCACCTCGACCCGGGCCCGCTCGGCGGGGAGCAGGCCCGCGAGCGCGAGCAGCAGGGTGGTCTTGCCCGAGCCGTTGGGCCCCAGCAGCGCGCTCACCCCGGCGGGGGCGTCGAGCTGTGCCTCGACGAGGTGCCCGCCCCGGCGGACCCTCAGGTCGGCCCGCAGCCCGCTCACCGCAGCCACCGGCTGCGCAGGGCACCGAGCACGAGCACGCTGACCGCGAGCATGACCACGGAGAGCGCGAGGGCGGCGTCCGGGTCCTGCTCGAGCGCGGCGTACACCCCCAGAGGGGCGGTCTGGGTGCGCCCCGGGAAGCTGCCGGCGAAGGTGATCGTCGCCCCGAACTCCCCGAGCGCCCGCG
This sequence comes from Serinicoccus chungangensis, assembly GCF_006337125.1. Lineage (GTDB taxonomy): Bacteria > Actinomycetota > Actinomycetes > Actinomycetales > Dermatophilaceae > Ornithinicoccus > Ornithinicoccus chungangensis. Next base: position 2,643,626 of record NZ_CP040887.1, on the reverse strand, counting down.
CCCAGGCCAGCGCCGACCCGGCGGCGATGCCCGGCAGCACCAGCGGCACGACGACGTGCACGAAGGTGCGGAGCGGGCCCGCCCCGAGGGTCGCCGCCACCTGGTCGACGCGACGGTCCAGCCCGCGCATCGCCCCCTCGACGGAGACGACGTAGAACGGCAGCGCCACGAAGAGCTCGGCCATGACGACGGCGACCGTCGTGAACGGCACCGTGACCCCGAACCACGCCTCCAGCGGGCCGCCGACCACGCCGCGCCGTCCCCAGGCCATGAGCAGCGCGACGCCCCCCACCACCGGGGGCAGCACCAGCGGCACCGTGATGACCGCGCGCGCCCAGGCGGTGAGCGGGTGGTCCGAACGGGCCAGCAGCCACGCGAGCGGCGTGCCCAGCAGCCACACGAGCACCATCGTGGCGCTGGTCGTCAGCGCGGAGAGCCGCAGCGACTGCCCGACGACCGGGGAGGACAGGTGGGTGCCCAGCTGCGGCCAGTCGGTGCGGGCGAGCAGGGCGAGCAGCGGCACGACGATGAAGGCGACCCCGACGAGCGCCGGGACCCGCAGCGACCACGAGCCCGAGGGGCCTCGCTCGCGCGTCGCCGCGCTCACCGCTCGGGGGCCGGGCCGAAGCCGGCGTCGACGAGGCGTGCCTGGACGCGGTCGGACAGCAGGTGGTCGACGAAGGCCTGCGCCAGCTCGCGGTCGGAGACCGCCACCGCCGGGTAGCGGTTGACGACGTTGCGGTCCTCGGGGATCTCGACACCGGCCACCCGGTCCCCGGCCGCCGTGACGTCCGTGCGGTAGACCAGGCCGGCGTCGGCCTCGCCCAGCTCCACCTTGGTGAGCGTCGCGCGGACGTCGCTCTCGTAGGAGGCGACCTGCGGCTGCAGCCCCTCCTGCGCCAGCAGGCGGGCCGTCGCCTGGCCGCACGGCACCTGCTCGGCGCACACGACGAGGGTCAGGCCGTCGGTGGCGAGGTCGTCGAGGTCCTCGACCCCGCCGGGGTTGTCGGGCGGCACCGCGATCTCGAGCTGGTTGGTGGCGAAGAGGCTGACCGGGCCCGCGCGACGCTCCTCCTCCAGCGGCTCCAGCGAGGCCTCCCCGGCGAGGGCGACGACGTCGGCCGGCGCGCCCTCGTTGACCTGCTGCACGACGGTCGAGCTGGCCGAGAAGCTGGTGCGCACGGTCAGCCCGGGGTGGTCGACCTCGAAGCTGTCCACGACCGGCTCGAGCACGTCGGTGAGCGAGCTCGCGGCCAGCACGGTCAGGGTGAGCCCGTCCTGCGGCTCGTCGGCGTTGTCCGGCTGCGCGGCGTCGCCGGCGCAGGCGGTGAGAGCCAGCGAGAGCGCCGCCAGCAGGCCGAGCCGCCGGGCCGCCGCGGTATGCCGCAGCGGCCTCACGCGGGCACCCCGACCCCGACGTTGGTCGCCTTGACCGTGGCGATGGCCACCGAGCCGACCTCGAGCCCCATCTCCTCGACCGCCTCGGTCGACAGGAGGGAGACGAGCCGGAAGGGCCCGGCCTGGATGTCGACCTGGGACATCACGGGGTCGCTGACGATGCGGGTGACGATCCCGCGCAGCTGGTTGCGGGCCGAGGAGGCGCCGACGGCGCCGATGTCGGCCGGGTGCGCCTGCTGCTGCGCCAGGGCGGCGAGGTCCGCGCCCTCGACGACCGTGCGACCGGCCTCGTCGCGGGTGCTGGTCAGGCGGCCGGCGTCGATGGCCCGTCGGACGGTGTCGGGGGACACCCCGAGGAGCGACGCGGCCTCAGAAACTCGCATCTGCGTCATGGGGGCGAGGATAGTCACGCATCTGCGTCATCGCCAGGCCACGGCTCAGCCGTCGTGCAGGAGCGCCTCCAGGCCCGTGCGCAGCACGGTCACGTCGGTGTCGAGGGCCAGGAGGTCCAGGCCCGGGGGCAGGAGGAGGTCGAGCTCACGGTCGCCCGAGAAGGCGCCGGCGAGCAGCCCGGCAGCCGTGCACGCCTCGCGCACCCGCCGGATCGCCGCGACGACCTGCCCGTCGGTCACGCCGGGGCGGGCGAGCGAGAGCGACAGGTCGTAGGGCCCGACGAAGAGGCCGTCCACGCCCGGCAGCGCGGCGATCCGCTCCACGTCGGCCAGGGCGCCGGCCGTCTCGACCATCGGCAGCAGCAGCGGCCGTTCCGGCGCGCCGGTGAGGACCGCCCGGGTCAGCCCCGTGCTGCGCACCCCCTCGGGCGGGAAGCGCACGGCCTGGACCAGCGCGGCCGCCCCCTCCACGGACGTGACCCCGGGCACGATGACCCCGGCCACGCCGGCGTCCAGCACCTGGGCCAGGTGCGCGGCGTCCGCGGAGGCGGCGCGCGCGAGCACCGGCACCGGGGCGGCGCGCAGGAGTCCGGGGAGGTCGGCGACGGCATACCGGCCGTGCTGGAGGTCGATGCCGAGCCAGCCGAGACCCCGGGCCGGCAGCACCTCCAGCTCGTCGGGGCCCAGCACGGTGAGCCACAGCCCGGAGGCGTTCTCGACCATCATGCGTTCCTCAGTGCTCGGGGGTGTCCGGGGTCGCCGGCCGGTCGGCGTCGGACGGGGCGGGCCGCGCCAGCGGGCCGAGCTCCGGGCGCTTGGCGACCACCCGGTCCCCCGAGGAGCGACCGGTGAGACGTCGCTGGACCCAGGGCGCGGCATACTCGCGGGCCCACCGGGCGTGCCCACGGAGGGTGTCCACGGTGGCCGCCGGTGCCTGCGGGGGCAGCGGGGCCCGCCAGTCGGCGTCCTCGGTGGTGTGCCCGAGCGCGACGTAGGCGGTGAGCGCGACGCGGCGGTGCCCCTCGGGCGTCATGTGGATGCGGTCCTGCGACCACATGCGCCAGTCCTTGAGGAAGTCGCACGCCCACTGGTTGAGCACGTAGCAGCCGTGTCGCTGGGCGATGGACCAGATGTGGGCGATGTAGGCCGCGGCCCGGCCCCGCGTGCGCCCGATGATCGGGGCTCCGGCGGGGTCGGTGGGCGTCGCCATGAGCACGTCGGCGCCGGTGGCCCGGATCCGCGCCACCGCGGTGTCGAGCCGGGCCGCGAGGTCGTCGATGTCGGCGCGCGGGCGCAGGATGTCGTTGCCACCCCCGACGATGCTCACCAGGTCGGGCCGCAGCGCGAGGGCGGCGTCCAGCTGGGGGCCGACGACGTCGGTGAGCGTGCGGCCGCGGACGGCCAGGTTGGCGTAGGCGAAGTCCTCGACGTGCCCGGACAGCAGCCCGGCGAGCCGGTCGGCCCACCCGAGGTAGGCGTCCGGGGTGGCCGGGTCGGGGTCGCTCATGCCCTCGGTGAAGGAGTCCCCGATCGCGACGTAGCGGGCCCAGGCGCGGGGGACCGGGCGGATGCTGCCGGCCTCGCCGTGCACGGTGGGCCCGGCCTCGCCGTGCACCAGCCGCAGCGGGTGGGCGTGCTCGTCGCGACCCTCCGCGAGGCGGTGCTGCGGCGGGGTCGCGGTGGCGGTGCGGTCGTGCGTGCTCAGGGCAGCCTCCAGTCGATCGGTCCGCCGCCCTGCTGGCGCAGCAGCTCGTCGGCCCGGCTGAAGGGCCGGCTGCCGAAGAAGCCGTTGCGGGCGGACAGCGGTGAGGGGTGGGCGCTCTCGACGCGTGGCACGTCGCCGAGGCGAGGGGCGAGGTTGCGGGCGTCGCGGCCCCAGAGGATCGCGACGAGAGGGCCGCCGCGCCGGACGAGGGCGTCGATGGCCAGGTCGGTGACCTCTTCCCAGCCCTGGCCGCGGTGGCTGGCCGGGGCGCCCGGTCGGACGGTGAGGACGCGGTTGAGGAGCATGACACCGGCGTCGGCCCAGGGGGAGAGGTCGCCGGTGCTGGGGCGCGGCACGCCCAGGTCGTCGACCAGCTCGGTGTAGATGTTGTGCAGGCTGCGGGGCACCGGGCGCACGTCAGGGGCCACGGAGAAGCTGAGGCCGACGGCGTGCCCGGGGGTCGGGTAGGGGTCCTGCCCGACGATGAGGACGCGCACGTCCGCGAGGGGGCGGGTGAAGACGCGCAGGACGTGCGGGCCGCCGGGCAGGTAGCCCCGCCCCGCCTCGACCTCGGCGCGGAGGAACTCCCCGATCCTCGCGACGGTCTCCTCGGCCGGTGCCAGCGCCTCGGCCCAGCTCGGGTGCACGAGGTCGCGCAGGGGTGTCGGGCTCACGCCGCCCAGGGTATGCCGTCGCTCAGCTCTGCATGCCGAGTCGTCGCATCGAGCGCGCCCGCTGGCGGCGGGAACGGTCGCGACGCAGTCGCTTGATCAGCAGCGGCTTGTAGGCGAGGGCGGCCTCGTTGTCGATGAGCTGGTTGAGCAGCTGGTAGTAGCGCGTCGAGCTCAGGTCGAAGAGGTCCTTGATGCCCTGCTCCTTGGAGCCGGCATAGGTCCAGTGGCGGTTCTCGAAGTCGAGGATCTCCTGGTCGCGCGCCGAGAGCCCGACGGGAGGCTCGACCTGCTGCACGTGGCTGGCAGCACCCATGGATGCGTCCTCTCCTCATGGTGGTCCGACACGATCTGCGGGCAGTCTACGGCACCCGACTTACACCCGTGTGATTTGCGTCAGCGTGCCCTCCCGCGCGTCCTGTGCGGGCCGGACACGCGTCCGGTGACGTCCTGACGCACGTCCTGTGCGGGCCGGACGCGCGTCCTGTGCGGGAGTGTGACCCACGCCACTCCAGCGGCATCTTGCCGGGCGGGCGGCAGCGCCTTGTAGTTTGTGCTGACGATCACCGTGGACCGTCCTGAGGATCACCGGCCAGCGCTCGTGATCACCGGCTGCGAGGAGGCAGGCAGGGATGTTGACCGACGTTGAGATCGCGCAGGGGGCCACGCTGGAGCGGATCGGCCGGGTGGCCGAGCGGCTGGGCCTGCGCGAGGAGGAGTACGAGCCCTACGGCCACCACAAGGCCAAGATCTCCCTCGACGTCCTCGACCGCCTGCAGGACCGGCCGGACGGCAGGCTCGTGCTGGTGACGGCCATCAACCCCACGGCCGCCGGCGAGGGCAAGACGACCACCAACGTCGGGCTCTCCATGGCGCTCAACCGGATCGGTGCCCGCACCATCACCACCCTGCGCGAGCCCTCGCTGGGCCCGTGCTTCGGCATGAAGGGCGGGGCCGCCGGCGGGGGCTGGTCCCAGGTCGTCCCCATGGACGACATCAACCTCCACTTCACCGGTGACTTCCACGCCATCACCTCGGCGCACAACCTGCTCGCCGCGCTCGTCGACAACTCGCTGCACCAGGGCAACCCCCTGGGCCTGGACCCCAAGCGCGTCACCTGGAAGCGCGTCCTCGACATGAACGACCGCGCCCTGCGCAACATCGTCGTCGGCATGGGCAAGAAGGGGGACGGCGTCGTCCGCGAGTCCGGCTTCGAGATCACCGTGGCCAGCGAGATCATGGCCGCGCTCTGCCTCGCCACCGGTCTGGAGGACCTCAAGGAGCGCTTCGGCCGCATCATCGTCGGCTACACCTACGACAAGCAGCCGGTGACCGCCGGCCAGCTCGAGGCGGCCGGGGCCATGGCCCTGCTCATGAAGGACGCGGTCAAGCCCAACCTCGTGCAGACCCTGGAGAACACCCCGGCGATCATCCACGGCGGGCCGTTCGCCAACATCGCGCACGGCAACAACTCGGTGCTCGCCACCCGCACGGCGCTCAAGCTGGCCGACTACGTGGTCACCGAGGCCGGCTTCGGCGCCGACCTCGGGGCGGAGAAGTTCTTCGACATCGTCTGCCCCGCCGCCGGTCTGCGCCCGGCCGCTGCGGTCATCGTCGCCACGGTGCGGGCGCTCAAGCTCAACGGCGGCGCGGCCAAGACCGACCTCGGCACCGAGGACCTCGACGCCCTGCGCACCGGGCTGGCCAACCTCGAGCAGCACCTGGAGAACCTCCAGAGGTTCGGCGTGCCGGTCGTCGTCGCGCTCAACCGCTTCCCGAGTGACAGCGACGCCGAGCTCGACCTCGTCCGGGAGCGGTGCGGCGAGCTGGGCGTCGACGTCGCGCTCTCGGAGGTCTTCACCCGCGGTGGCGAGGGCGGCGAGGAGCTCGCCCGCAAGGTCGTCGAGCTGTGCGAGCAGGACAGCGACTACGCCCCGCTGTATGCCGCGGACGCCGGCCTGCAGGACAAGATCGAGACCATCGCCACGCAGGTCTACCGCGCCGACGGGGTGGACTTCGCCCCCACGGCGCGCGCCCAGCTGGCCGAGCTCACCGAGGGCGGCTTCGGCGGCCTGCCGGTCTGCATGGCCAAGACGCAGTACTCCTTCTCCGACGACCCGACGCTGCTCGGCGCCCCCCGCGGCTTCACCATCACCGTCCGCGAGCTGGTCGTCAACGCCGGTGCCGGCTTCGTCGTCGCCCTCACCGGCGACATCATGCGGATGCCCGGGCTGCCCAAGGTCCCGGCGGCGCTGGGCATGGACATCGCCGAGGACGGCACCATCACCGGCCTCAGCTGACCGGTCAGGCCCAGACGACGACGATGACCGCCGTCAGGGCGAGCAGGACGACCGAGATGACCCGGTAGTTCGCCCACACCGCGGTGCCCTGCAGCGCCTGCGACTCCTCGGTCCAGTACTCCGACTTCCAGGTGAGCTCGGCCGTCTTGGACTCGTCCGGGGACGGCCCGAGCAGGCTGATGACCACGAGGAGCAGCACCGAGAGCGCGGTGCTGATGCCGGCGGCATACAGGAACTGGATCGAGGGCTCCTCGGGCAGCACCTGGGTGAGGACGAAGGCGATGAGCCCCACCGGTTGCATGATGATGAGCGTGAGGAACGCCGCGGTGCCGCTGATCCGCTTCCAGGCGATGCCGGCGAGGAAGACCGCGACGACCGGTGGGACCAGGAACGACAGGACCGACTGCAGGTAGTTGTAGAGGGTGTCGAACTGGGCGATGAACGGGGCCCAGAGGATGGCCACGACCAGCGCCACCACGGTGGCCACGCGACCGGTGAAGACGAGCGCCCGCTGCGAGGTGTCGGGGCGCAGCGTCTTGACGAAGTCCATCGTCACGATCGTCGAGGCCGAGTTGAGGATCGAGTCGACGGTCGAGGTGATGGCCGCGATGACGGCCGCCAGGATGAGGCCGCGCAGCCCGACGGGGAGCAGGTCGAAGACCAGCGTCGGGAAGACGGTGTCCGGGTTGTCCAGGTTCGGGTAGAGCGAGATCGCCATGACCCCGGGGAAGATGAAGAGGAAGAGGAAGGCCAGCTTGATGAAGCCGGCCAGCAGGGAGCCCCAGCGGCCGTGGTCGAGGGACTTCGCGCCGAGCGTGCGCTGCACGACGAGCTGGTTGGTCGTCCAGTAGTAGAGCCCCACGACGAGGACACCGGTGATGAGCCCGGGCCACGGCAGGTCGGCGTTGTCGGCCGGCAGGATGAGGCTCATCTTCTCGTCGCCGGCGGCCTGGGCCATCGAGTCCCAGGACTCGATGGCGTTGAAGGTCGCGATGAGGACGATGACGCCGCCGAGGAGCGTGACGGTCGCCTGGATCGAGTCGCTGATCATCACCGCGCCCAGGCCGCCGATGACGGTGTAGATCGCCGCGAGGATGGCGAGCACCGCCACCGAGACGATCATCGGGATGTCGGGGTAGAGCACCTTGACGACCACGGCCCCGGCGAAGAGCGCCGCGGCCATGTCGATGAACATGTTGGCGAAGAGGTTGAACCCCGCGAAGGCCATCCGGGAACGCCGGTCGTAGCGCTGCTCGAGGTACTCCGGCAGCGTGAAGACCTTGGAGCGCAGGTAGAACGGCAGGATGAAGAAGATGAAGACCACGAGGATGACGGCCGACATCCACTCGTAGGCGAAGATCGAGATGCCCTGCTCGTAGGCACCGCCGGCCAGGCCGACGAAGGTCGCGCCGGACATGTTGGTGGCGACCAGCGAGAGGCCGACGAACGGCCAGATGAAGTTGCGCCCGCCGAGGAAGTAGTCCTCCGAGGCGTCGCTCTCCTTGCCGCTGGCCTGGGCCTCGGCGTGGGCCTTGCGCTTCATCCGGGCGCCCGCCACGAGCGGGATGATCCGGCTGAGGACGAGGTAGCCGATGATGACCGACAGGTCGAGGGCGCGGACGGTGAAGTCAGGCATCCCCCCGCCGGAGGAGCCGGACAGCGGGAGCAGCACGTCGGCGGTCATCGGGTCTCCCCCTCGCTGCGGACGACGAGCACGGCGCAGGGCGCGTGCCGCACGACGCCCTCCGCGTCGTTGCCGAGCAGGACACGGACGAAGGCGTTCTGCCCGCGGCTGCCGATGACGATGAGGTCGGCGTCGATCTCGTCGCGCAGGCGCAGGATCTCGTCCGTCGCCCGACCGGTGCGCAGGTAGGTGCCGGTGACCGACACCCCCTCCGCCTCCAGGGCGGCGGCGCCCGCGTCGAGCACGGGTCTCGCCTCGAGCTGGACACGTTCGCGCTGGCCGGGGCTCAGCGGCGTCGGGTTGGTCCAGGGCGACACCAGCGCGACGTGCACGACGTGCACCTCCGCGTCGGTGTGCCGGACCAGGTCGACGGTGCGGGCGCGCGCCAGGGCGGCGCTCGGGGATCCGTCGGTGGCGTACAGGATGCGGGTCGGGAACGTCATTGAACCCCTCCGGGCGCTGCGGGCGTGCGGTTGTCCGGCCCCCACCCTGCCGTGCCCGGCACGGGCCCGCCAGTCGAGAGTGACCCTGCGGTAACCAGCGCGCCGACCCGCCACGTCCGGGCGGGGCGGCGGGCCGGGGGCCCTCCAGCACCTAGACTCGTGCGGCATGAGTGAGGTGACCTGGCGAGAGGTGGCTCCCGGGGTCCACGTCCGGCGGCACGAGGAGCTCAAGCTCAACTGCGGGCTCGTGGTGGGCAGCGAGAGGTCCCTCGTCGTCGACACCCGCAGCTACCGGTCCCTCGGCCAGGACCTGCTGGAGTCGGTGCGCGAGATCACCGACACCGAGCTCGTCGTCGTCAACACCCACGCGCACTACGACCACTGCTTCGGCAACGTCGCGTTCCGCGACTCGCAGATCTACGCCCACCCGGGCGCCGCCGACGACCTGCGCCGCACCGGGGAGCACCAGCGTCGCCAGGTCGTCGAGCACCTCCGCTCGACCGACCGCGGGACGCTGGCGGACGAGGTGCAGGACACCGAGATCGTGCTGCCGTTCTACCTCGTCGAGGACGACACCGTCCTCGACCTCGGGGACCGCAGCGTGGAGCTGCTCTTCGCCGGGCGCGGTCACACCGACCACGACCTGTCGGTGGCCGTCCCCGACGCCGGGGTCGTCTTCGCGGGGGACCTCGTCGAGGAGGGGGCCGACCCCGCCATGGAGGACGCCTACCCGCTGGAGTGGGCGCCCACGCTGAGCGCCCTGCTGGACAAGCCCGCCGCCGGGCTGGCCGACACCTGGGTGCCCGGCCACGGGCGGGTCGTCGACCGGTCCTTCGTCGAGACCCAGGCCGAGCAGCTGGCGGCGATGGCCGAGCGCTTCGCCGAGGTGCTGGGCACCGGGATCGCGGGGGTCGACTCGCTGGCCAACGCCGGTCGCGGCCTGGGCCTGACCGAGGACACGCTGCGGCTGGCCGCCGTGCGCACGCTCGAGCTGCGCCACTGACGCACCCTGCCCGGAGGGACCCGCAGCGCCCTGACCGGGTGCGGGTCGGCATACCGGCCCTGTCATTTGCACTCGAGGGCCCCGAGTGCTCATCATGGACCTAGCACTCTCACCACGAGAGTGATAATCCGACCGGCCTGTCGAGGGTCGGGAGCCGGGGAGACCAGATCCTCGCGCCTCCTGGCTCGTCCGTCGCGGGCGGCACCCGGTCATCCGTCCATCCACATGTGGAGGAAGCAACTCAGATGGCCAAGACCATTGCTTTCGACGAGGAGGCTCGCCGCGGGCTCGAGAAGGGTATGAACACCCTTGCCGACGCCGTGAAGGTGACCCTCGGCCCGAAGGGCCGCAACGTCGTGCTCGAGAAGAAGTGGGGCGCCCCCACCATCACCAACGACGGTGTGAGCATCGCCAAGGAGATCGAGCTCGAGGACCCCTACGAGAAGATCGGCGCCGAGCTGGTCAAGGAGGTCGCCAAGAAGACCGACGACGTCGCGGGAGACGGCACCACCACCGCGACCGTGCTCGCCCAGGCCATGGTGAAGGAGGGCCTGCGCAACGTCGCCGCCGGCGCCAACCCGATGGCCCTCAAGCGGGGCATCGAGGTCGCCGTCCAGGCGGTCAACGACGACCTGCTCGCCATGGCGAAGCCGGTCGAGACCAAGGAGCAGATCGCGCAGTCCGCGAGCATCTCCGCGGCCGACACCGAGATCGGCGGCATGATCGCCGAGGCCATGGACAAGGTCGGCAACGAGGGTGTCATCACCGTCGAGGAGTCCAACACCTTCGGCCTCGAGCTCGAGCTCACCGAAGGCATGCGCTTCGACAAGGGCTACATCAGCCCCTACTTCGTCACCGACACCGAGCGCATGGAGGCCGTCCTGGAGGACGCCTACGTGCTGGTCGTCAACTCCAAGATCTCCTCGGTCAAGGACCTGCTGCCGCTGCTGGAGAAGGTCATGCAGTCCGGCAAGCCGCTCATGATCATCGCCGAGGACGTCGAGGGCGAGGGTCTGGCGACCCTGGTCGTCAACAAGATCCGCGGCAACTTCAAGTCCGTGGCCGTCAAGGCCCCGGGCTTCGGTGACCGGCGCAAGGCCATGCTGGCCGACATCGCCATCCTCACCGGTGGCCAGGTCATCTCCGAGGAGGTCGGTCTCAAGCTGGAGACCGCCGAGCTCGACCTGCTGGGCACCGCCCGCAAGGTCGTGGTCACCAAGGACGAGACCACCATCGTCGAGGGCGGCGGCGACGCCGACCAGATCGCCGGCCGGGTCTCCCAGATCCGCACCGAGATCGACAACTCGGACTCCGACTACGACCGCGAGAAGCTGCAGGAGCGGCTGGCCAAGCTGGCCGGCGGCGTGGCCGTCATCAAGGCGGGCGCGGCGACCGAGGTCGAGCTCAAGGAGCGCAAGCACCGCATCGAGGACGCCGTCCGCAACGCGAAGGCCGCCGTCGAGGAGGGCATCGTCGCCGGTGGTGGCGTCGCCCTCATCCAGGCGTCCCGCGCGTTCGACGGTCTGTCGCTCACCGGTGACGAGGCCACCGGCGCCAACATCGTCAAGGTGGCCATCGAGGCCCCGCTCAAGCAGATCGCGATCAACGCCGGTCTCGAGGGCGGCGTCGTCGCGGAGAAGGTCCGCAACCTCACCCCGGGCGAGGGCCTCAACGCCGCGACCGGCGAGTACGGCGACATGCTGGGCTTCGGCGTGGCCGACCCGGTGAAGGTGACCCGTTCTGCCCTGCAGAACGCCGCCTCCATCGCCGCGCTCTTCCTCACCACCGAGGCCGTCATCGCCGACAAGCCGGAGAAGGCCCCGGCCATGCCGGCCGGCGCCGACGGTGGCATGGGCGGCATGGACTTCTGATCCTGCGGGGTCAGACCTGACGCGCCTGCGTTCCTCGCGGGCGACCCACGACCGACGGGCGGTCCCTCCTTCACGGAGGGGCCGCCCGTCGGCGTGTGCCCGGGGAGCTGCAGGGTCTGCTCGACCCGGGACATGCAGCGCCTCGTCCGGCCCCCTGCGCCGGACGAGGCGCAGCACCTCACTGGGGGGTGAAGCGGGTGCGGTTGGTCTGCTCGACCAGCTCGTAGTCCTGGCCGGCCGTCCGCAGCGTCGTCGAGATCTGCTGCAGGGAGGTGCGGACCTTCTCCTGGGTCGCGCTCCAGTCCTGGGTGACGCTGTGGAAGCTGCCGGCCGCCGACCCGCGCCAGCAGTCCTGCAGCGCGTTGAGCTTGGCCATCATCGACCGGACCTCACCCTCGATGCTGGCGGCGATCCGTTCGATGTCACCGGAGGCGGCGGCGATCCGTGCCGTGTCGACGGCGAAGGTGTTGCTCATGGGGTCCCTCCCTCGTGCGGCGGCCGGTCGGCCACCTCGTGGGCACGACGCTAGCCCTCCTCGCGGTGCCCGCGCAGAAGTTGTCCACAGGTAGGGTCCGGAGCATGACCGTCCTCGTCGACCCGCCCCGCTGGCCGGCGCACGGACGCCTCTGGTCGCACGTCGCGAGCGACACCTCGCTCGCCGAGCTGCACGCCTTCGCGGCGGCCGTCGGCATCCCGCAGCGGTCCTTCGAGGGGGACCACTACGACATCCCGGAGGAGCGGTACGCCGAGGTCGTCGCCGCCGGCGCCGCCGAGGTGGGCGGCACCGAGCTGGCCCGGCGGCTGCGCGACAGCGGGCTGCGCTTCCGCAAGCGCAAGGGGGAGCGGCCGCTGGCCCGGGTCGAGGACGGGCTCGCCGGGGTCGCGCCGACCCCGCACGTGCTGGAGGTGGTGGCCTCCCCGATGGAGCGGCTCGGCGCGGGCGCCTCCGTGGTGCTCCTCCGGGCGCGCGGGGTGCCGGACCGGATGGTGCTGGTGCGCAACTCGACCCGGGAGGGCTGGGGGGCGCCGGGCGGCAAGCGCGAGCTCTCCGACGGCTCTGCCCGCGCCGCCGCCGTGCGCGAGGTCGCCGAGGAGATCGCGGTCGATCTCGTGCAGGAGCGGCTGGCCCCGGTGGGGTACCAACGCATCACCCTGCCACCCGGTCACGGCGCCCGGAGCTGGGACGAGGGGGACAACTACGTCCAGGTGTATGCCGCCACCCTCCCCGCCCCGGTGCCGCTGCGGCCGGACGGCGTCGAGGTGCTCGAGGCGCGCTGGCTGACCGCCGAGGAGGCGCGGGCGGTGGCCGGGTCGGCGCCCTGGTGGCCGCTCGCCGAGTGGTGGTGGGCGCACGGGGGGTAGGGCCGGCCCCAGGAGTCACCCCAGACCCACCCGTCGCCCGCTGCGGGGAGATGTGCAGTGGGCCGGGGTATGTCCCCGTCCTGCGTCATCGTCCCCGCACGGCGCGGCAGGTGGGGCACCTGGGGCGGGCGGGACGGGCCTACCCCGCCGCTGCGGTCGCCGTCCGGCACGACGCGGGTCGGGCGGTCCTCAGGTCCGGCGCAGCTCCGCCAGCTCGGCCTGCAGGTTGGCCCGGGCGCGGGCGCCCCAGCGCTCGTGCGCGTGCGCGGTCCGGTAGAGCCGCCCGCGGTCGGCGAGCGGCCCCATGACCGCGAGCCGGCCGGCGCAGAACGCGTCGTCCGGCACGTGGGCGTACTCCTCGCGCACCTGGGCGCGGTAGGCGGCATACCGCTCCGGCGGCGCCGAGAGGATCCACAGGTCGGCGTCGTGCACCGCGTCCGTGGCGGGCCCGCGCCCGCCGGCCTCGTGGTCCAGCGTCATGAGCACGCCCGCCTCGACGGCGTCGACGGTGTGGTCCTCGACCCCGAGCCGGTGCAGGTGGTCGCGGGCCAGGGTGGCGCTGCGGTGCTCGTTGCTGCCGGGCGCGGCCCGCGGGTCGTAGGCGAGGTCGTGGTACCACGCGACGGCGCGCGCCACGAGCGCCGCGTCCGCGTCGACCGCGCCGGCCGCCTGCAGCTCGTCCACCGCCGCGAGGACCTCGGTGAGGTGCTCGTCGTGTGGTAGCGACGCTGCGGCTCGGACCAGCCGCGTAGCAGCAGCGACCCCTCCGCCAGCCACAGGTCGCGGCCCGCGGCGGGCGCGAGCACCGCGGCGTCGGCGAGCCAGCGGTCGAGCAGGGCCTCGGCGGGATGGGTCACCCGACCACTCTGGCACGCGCGCGGCCCGCGTCCGCGCGCGGCCCACGTCCGCGTGCGGCCCGGCGGGCGCCGGGCCTCCGGCGGCACGATGGGCGGGAGCACGGGGCGTGGCGTCCGCCCGGCGGGAGGGTCGTGCGACGATCGGGCGGTGCTGCCGACCCAGCTGGACGCCGAGGGGGTCGCCGACCTGGCCGGTGATCACCCCGGGTGGTTCACCGCCGCGGGGTATGCCGTGCCACCCGGTCGCCCGTCCGTGCGCCTGCTGGGGCGGGGCGAGTCGTGCGTGGTGTGGCGGGTCGAGCCCGGTCTGGCCGTGCGGGTGCCGCACCGGCCCGTGCACGAGCTGCCGCTGGGCCTCGACGACGAGCTCGACCTGCTCACCCGGGTGCCCGCGGACGCCGACCTCGCCGCGCGCCCCGTGGCGGTGCGGCTGCCCCGCGAGGGCGACCCCACGGCATACCTCGTCAGCACGGCGGTGCCGGGTGAGGTGCTCGCCCCGGGGGAGTGGACCGACGAGCTGCTCGCGGCGCTCGCCCGCGCCCTGGCCCGGCTGCACGTGGGCGGTCGCACCGACGGGCTGCCCGACCCGGGCCCCCCGGACCCGGTGGCGGGTGCCCACGCCGCGCGCGACTGGTGGCGCGAGCACGAGCCGGGTGCGGCGGCCGTGCTGGACCCGCTCTGGCCGGCGGTGCTGCGCCGGACCGAGCAGGCCCTCCCCGCCTTCGCCTCCGTCGAGACCGCGCTGGTCCACGGGGACGCGTGCCTGAGCAACGTCGTCGTGGACGCGGGCGTCCCGCGGCTCATCGACTGGGAGTGGGGGCACGTCGGCGACCCCGCGCGGGACCTCGCGTTCTCCGGCGGGCCCGTGCACGCCGACCCGTGGTACGCCGCGATGGACGAGGAGCGCGTCCGCGCGCAGGCGCAGGCCTACGCCCGCGAGCGGGAGCGGCTCGGGTCGCCCGTGGACCTGGAGCCGCTGCTCGCGCGGCGCGAGGTGCACCTGCTGCACGAGACCTTCTTCATCCAGCCGCACCTGCACCGCGTGGCGGCCGGCGCCGACCCGGGACGACGCACGACATACCTCGAGGCCGCCGCGCAGCTGCGCGACGGCCTCGAGAGGTGGCTGGGCTGAGTCAGCGCTTGCCGAGCAGGGAGTCCGCGAGGTCGGCCAGCGCCTCGGAGAGGTCCTCGCGGGCGTCGTGGGCGCCCTTGGACAGACCCGCCAGGGTGCCCTTGGCCTTGCCCTTGCCGCCGACCCCGACGGCGTCGGCGAGGCCGTGGCCCACCGAGCTGGCCGCGCCGGTGACCCCGGAGGCCGCGGCACCGGCGGCACCGGTGACACCGCCGGCCACGGCACCCGCCGCGTTGCCGACGCCGTCGGCGACCGACTTCGCGGCGTGCTTGGTGCCGGAGAGGAAGGACTGCGTGGCCAGCGTCAGGCCGGCGCCGACCAGCCAGGTGTCCTTGGCCAGGCCGATGCCGTCCGGTGTGGGCCGGATGCCGTCCTCCTGGGTCATGCCCGGGGTCTTGAGGTAGAGACCGGTGAGGCCGACGCCGAAGGCGGCCAGACCGGCGCCGGCGACCGCCGAGGGCACGGTCGGCAGCAGCAGTGCCGCACCGAGGCCGATCTCGGCGTAGGCCAGGGCCTTGGTGAAGTCGCCCGCCTTCATGTCCTTGAACACCGGGTAGACGCTGGAGGCCCAGCCGTGCATCTGCTCGGCCTCCTCCTCGCCGGCCTTGAGCTTGCCGAGACCGGAGTTCAGGACGAAGGCGCCGGTGGCGATCCGCAACGGTGCGTGGGTGGGGTGCATGCTCTCTCCTCGTGGGACGCGGGAACTGCTCGGACCTACGGTATGACGTCGGCCTGGGTGGTGCGAGGCGGGCTAGGATCGGCCGACCACCGACCGGCGACCCCCGAGGCACGATGACCGCTGCAGATCATGGCGCGAGCGCGCTGAGCGTCGTCGTGCCGGTCTACGACGAGCAGGACGTGCTGCCCCTGTTCGTGCAGCGGCTGCGCCCGGTGCTCGACGCCCTGGAGGTCGACTACGAGGTGCTGGTCGTCGACGACGGCAGCACCGACGCGACGCCCGTCGTGCTGCAGCGGGCACGGCATACCTGGCCGCAGCTGCGGGTCGTCCGGCTGCGCGCCAACGCCGGCCACCAGGCCGCGATCTCGGCCGGGCTGGAGCGGTCGCGCGGGGAGCTGGTCGTGACCATCGACGCCGACCTGCAGGACCCGCCCGAGCTCATCGCCGACATGGTGCGGCTGGCCCGGGAGGAGGCGCTGGACGTCGTCTACGCCGTGCGCGACGACCGCCGCAGCGACACCCGCTTCAAGCGGGTCACGGCCAGCGGCTACTACGACACGATGCGCCGGCTCGGGGCCGACCACGGGCCGACGCAGGCGGGGGACTACCGGCTCATGTCGCGGGCCACGGTCGAGGCGGTGACCGCGCTGCCCGAGCACCACCGGGTGCTGCGGCTCGTCGTCCCCTCGCTCGGCTTCCCCTCCGGCGTGCTCACCTACCGGCGCGAGGAGCGGGCGGCCGGCACCTCGAAGTACCCGCTGTCGCGCATGCTGCGGCTCGCGGTCGACTCCATCACCGGGGCCAGCCTGGCGCCGCTGCGGCTCGCGACCTGGCTCGGCTTCGTCGGCGCGCTCGTCGCCCTGGTGCTGCTGGTCTACGCGCTCGTGGGGTTCGCCGTGGGTCTCACCGTGCCCGGGTGGACCTCGACCTTCATGGTCGTCACGGCCGTCGGTGGGGTGCAGCTGCTCTGCCTGGGCATCCTGGGGGAGTACGTCGGCCGGACCTACACCATGCAGCTGGGCCGCCCGACCTACTACGTCGCCCACGACAGCCTCACCGGCGAGGAGCCGCGCGACTGAGCTCGTCGGTGCCGTCCCGGGTCAGGGGGCGGCGGCGAGCGGGCCGGGCAGCGGCTCGGCGTGCACGACGGTGAGGCCGCTCACCGCCCGGGTGAGGACGACGTAGAGCCGGCGCAGGCCGGTGCGCTCGTCGGGCTCGGCAGCGGCGATCGCGGCCGGCTCGACGACGACGACCTGGTCGAACTCCAGGCCCTTGGCCACCGTCGCGGGGACGAGGAAGACGCGCACGCTCAGGCCCTCCTCCGCGTGCGTCCCGTCCATGACCTCGTGCTCGACGCCCGCCCCGCGCAGCGCGGCCCCGACCTCCTCCACCCACGCGTCGGGCACGATGACGCCGACCGACCCCTCGTGCGCGCCGGCGTCGGTCGTCGCCGCCGTGGCGCCGACGACCGCGTCCTCGACGGGTATGAGGTCCAGCCGCCCGGGGTTGGACCGCACCGACTCCGGGGGCGCCAGGTCGGGGGCGATGGCCGGGAGCAGGCGGGCGGCGAAGTCGATGACGGCCGAGGGCACCCGGAAGCCGCGGACCAGCTCCTCCAGGTGGGTCGTCGGCGCGGAGAGGTCCTTGCCCAGGTGCCGCAACGACTCCTCCCACGAGGCCGTCGACCACGGCGTCGTGCCCTGGGCGAGGTCCCCCAGCACCGTGAGCGACCCCGTGGAGGCCCGGCGCCCGACGGCGCGCAGCTGCATGGGCGACAGGTCCTGGGCCTCGTCGAGGACGACGTGCCCCAGGCTCGGGGTGCGGTCGAGCAGGTCGGCCAGCTCGTCCAGCAGCACCAGGTCGGCGGCGCTCCAGCGCGCCCCGGCCGCCGTCCGTGGCGGCTTCTGCCACACCATGGCCTGCTGGTCGTCGTCCAGGTGCGCCCCGGTCGAGAGCACCCGGGCGAGCACGGCGCCCGGCTTCACCTCGGGCCAGACCGTCTTGACGTAGGCCCGGACCGGCGCCGACCTCGCCACGCCGTCCTGCACCCGGTCGTCGGGGGAGTCCCCGGAGCGCTCCATGGCCACCATGACCGCGTGCGCGAGACGCTGGTGCAGCATGGCCCGGGCGGCGGAGTAGCTCACGCCCCGCCCGCGCAGCTCCTCGATCATGTCCTGCACCTCGTAGGCGGGGACCCGCCACCGGCGCGAGCCGCGCGGGACGACGAGCGCCTCGGTGGCGGGGCCCACCGCGCCCCAGAGCGCCTCCCGCAGGACCCCGGCCATCCGGGCCTCGCCCTTGAGCCGGGCCACCTCGGTGCTGTCGGTCGCGCGGACCCGGGCGGACGTGCCGCCGACGACGAGGTCGTCGGCCGTCGTGTGCCGGACGCTGATCTCCCCCAGCGAGGGCAGCACCGCGCCGACGTGCTCGAGGAAGGCGCGGTTGGGCCCGACGACGAGGACACCGGAGCGGGCGAGCCGCTCGCGGAAGGCGTAGAGCAGCCAGGCCGCGCGGTGCAGGCCCACGGCGGTCTTGCCGGTGCCCGGCGCGCCCTGGACGCACAGTGTCGTGGCCACGTCGGCGCGCACGATCTCGTCCTGCTCGGGCTGGATGGTGGCGACGATGTCGCGCATCGGGCCGATCCGGGGCCGCTCGATCTCCCGGGCGAGGATGCTGCTGCCGCCGGAGGCCTGCCCACCACCGGCGTCGGCCCCGGGCACGGCCCCGCCGCCGGCGTCCGCCAGCACCTCGTCCTCGAAGGCCGTGATCTGGCCGCCCTCGACCCCGAAGCGACGCCGCCGGCGCACCCCCATCGGGTCGTGCGTGCTCGCGCGGTAGAACGGCATCGACACCCCGGCCCGCCAGTCGATGACGACGGGGTCGCCGTGACCGTCGGAGACGTGGCGGCGCCCGATGTAGAGGCGTTCGCCCTCGGTGCCGTCCTCGCGGTCGACCCGGCCGAAGAACAGCGTCGTCCCCGGGTCGTCCTGCAGAGCCCTGGCCCGCAGCCACAGCGTGCGCGCCAGCGCCTCGCCGGCGAGGGCGTCACCGCCGTCCGCGGTCAGGGAGAGGGTGTGCTCGCGCATGCGCGCCAGCTCGGTGCGGGCACGCGCGAGGTGCGCCTGCTCGGCGGCGAGCTCGACGCGCGGGTCGGTCGGGGGAGCGGGCATCGCGGCATACCTCGCTGGAGGGTGGAGGAGGGGGGAGAAGCACGATACCCCCACTCCCGGGCTAGCGTGGTGGCATGCTCTTCGCCTTCTCCGTCGCCCCCACCCAGTCCGCCGACGAGTCCGGCTCGGTCAGCGAGGCCGTCGCCGACGCCATCCGGGTGGTCCGCGACTCCGGCCTGCCCTACGAGCTCACCTCGATGTTCACCACCATCGAGGGCGAGTGGGACGAGGTCGTGCCGGTCATCAAGGCGGCCTGCGACGCCGTGGCGCAGCACTCCCCGCGCGTCTCGCTCGTGGTCAAGGCCGACCTGCGCCCGGGGTATGCCGGTCAGCTCACCGAGAAGGTGGACCGGGTCCACGCCCACCTGTCCGACGACTGAGCGGCGTCAGGCGAGCAGCCCGGTCTGGGAGGCGAGGAACAGCAGGGTGAAGCCGATGAGGAAGACCAGCCCGGCGTAGGACAGCACCCGCATGCTGGTCGACAGCTGGCGCTCGCCGCGGATGATCGAGAAGTTCAGCCACGCGAAGACCGGCGCGGTGAGGAAGGCGCTGATCATCGCGAAGCGCAGCATGTCAGCGAGCGAGGCGCTCATCCAGACGACGATCGCCAGCGCGACGACCGAGATGCCGGTGATCCACAGGTCCTTGGAGCGGCTGCTCATGGCGTCCTGGCCCCGGATGAGCCGCAGCGACTCGGCGGCCGCCCGGCCGTACCCGTCGACGACCGAGATGACGGTGCCGAACATGCAGGCGAAGGCGATGAGCGCCATGAGCGGCACCGCCCACTGCCCGATCGCCGCGCCGTACATGCTCATGAGCTGGGGGATGTAGGCGCCGCCGGCCATCTCCATCTCCTGGCCGCTGCCGTACTGCACGAAGACGCCCAGGCCGATGAAGAACACGGCGAGCACCGTCGACACGACGTAGCCGAGGTTGAAGTCGAAGAGCACGTCGCGCACCGCGAGGCGTCGGTCGGCCCCCTTGGCCTTGACCCACAGCGAGTTGAGCGCGCTGATCTCGATCGGGGCCGGCATCCAGCCGATGACCGCGACGAGGAAGGGCAGCGTGGCGAGGGTCCACGGCGAGGGGTCCTCGAAGCCCGGCTGCCGCACCGCGCCCTGACCCGCCGCCATGACCACGGCCACCACGGTGGAGAGCGCGAGCAGGACCATGATGATCTTCGTGACGCCGTCCAGGGCCTTGTAGTGGCCGCCGACGAGCAGCATCCAGGTCACCGCGAGCAGCCCCGCCGCGAGCACGGGCACGCCGAGGCCCCACGACGCGGGCAGCAGGTAGGCCAGGATCACCGTGCACAGCAGCGCCACGCCGGCCGTCGAGATGACCGAGGAGACGGCGGCGAGGACGAAGAACACCCAGAGGTAGGCCTTCCCGCGCCGTGCGTAGCCCTCGACCAGGCTGCGGCCGGTCTCGGCGGCGTACTGCGGGCCGAAGCGGAAGAACGGGTACTTGAGCACGTTGGCGAGGACGATGAGCCAGACCAGCTGCCAGCCGAAGAGCGCCCCCGCCTGGGTGGAGGAGATGAGGTGCGAGGCGCCGATCGCCGCGGACGCCGCGAGCAGCCCCGGACCCAACGCCCCCCGCCGGCTGCTCCACGTCGAGCGCTCGGTCGTGGTCCTGGTCTCGCCGTCGATCACCATGCGCGGCACGCTAGCACCGGCCCCCCGGGGACCGCGGCTCCTCCGGGGACCGCGGCTACTCGGGCGGGGGCAGGTCGCGGTGCGTGCGGGCCCGCAGCGGCTTGGGCACCGGGCGGCGGCCGACGTGCCGCTCGATCGCGAGCTCGTAGGAGCTGACCAGCGACTCGGTCGAGGCGCGCCAGGAGTGGGTCTGCGCATCCGCGCGGGCGGCCGCGCCCATGCGGTCCTTGAGCCCGGGCTCGAGCAGGAGGCGGCGCAGGCGGTCGGCATACCCCGCCGTGTCGCCCGGCTCGACGAGGAAGCCGGTGACGCCGTCCTCGATGACGAAGGGGATGCCCCCGGCCCGGGCGCCGACCACCGGCACCCCGCTGGCCATGGACTCCAGCGCGACCAGCCCCAGCGTCTCGGTCGTCGAGGGGAAGGCGAAGGCGTCGGCGCTGGCGTAGGCCGCGGCCAGCTCCTCCCCGGCGAGGTAGCCGGTGAAGACCGTCGGGGTGCCGGCGAACAGCGTCTCCAGCTCGGCGCGGGCCGGCCCCGACCCGACGAAGGCCAGCCGGACGCCCTCGGCGGCCAGCTCGCGGATCGGCTCCAGCAGCTGGTCGAGGTCCTTCTCCCGGGAGAGCCGCCCGACGTAGAGCACGAGCGGCGCCTCCGGGTGCCCGCCGGTGAGCAGCTCGCGCATCTCCGCGCTGCGCCGCGAGGGGTGGTAGCCCTCGGTGTCGACCGCCTTGGGCCACAGGTCGACCTCGCGGATCCCCACCTCGCGGGCCCGCCGCACCATCTGCCCTGACGTGCACAGGTTGACCTCGGCGAGGTTGTGCATCCCGGTGATCCAGGCCTCGCTCGGCGCGCGCAGCAGGTGCAGCCCGTTGCCGAGCCGGGTCGTGTAGGAGGGCACGTCGGTGTGGAAGCTGGCGAGCAGCGGCAGGTTGCGCCGCCGCGCCGAGATGACGCCGTAGGCGGCGAGCCACACCGGGTTGACGGCGTGCACGATGTCGGGGTGGAAGGCCTGCATGCCGCGCGCGATCCGGGCGGTGGGCAGGCCCACCATGATCTCGGGGTACCACGGCTGGAAGGACACCGACCGGACCTTGACGACCCGGTGCGGGCCGTAGCGGGTCGGCGGCTCGCCGGGCGCGAAGACGAGCGCCTCGTGCCCGAGGTCGGCGAGCTGGTCGAGGGTGCGGGTGACGCGGGTGACGACCCCGTCGACCTTGGGCAGGAAGACCTCGGTGAAGAGGGCGATGCGCATCCGGTATGCCCTCGCCCGGCTCAGGCCGTGCGTTCCACGGCGGCGCCGCGCGAGGCGGGCACGCCGGCCTGCTGCCGGGAGGTCCACACCGAGGTGCAGGGGATCTTGTCGAGGTCGGCACGGTCGGCGTAGCGCCGGGCGACGTCCTCGACCTCCATGAGCAGGCCCTCCTCGAGCAGGGTCGGCTGGAGGCCGAGGTCGAGGAAGGTCTCGTTGTGCACGTGCAGCTCGTTCTCGGCCGCCTCGTGGCGCGGGTTGGGCACGAGCTCGACCTCGGCGTCGCTGATCCGGGCGACGAGCTCGGCCAGGTCGCGCACCCGGTGGGTCTCGGTCATCTGGTTGAAGATCTTGACCCGGTCGCCCGCGGCGGGCGGGTTCTCCAGGGCGATCTGCACGCACCGGACCATGTCGCGGATGTGGATGAAGGCCCGGGTCTGGCCGCCGGTGCCGTGCACGGTGAGCGGGTAGCCGACGGCGGCCTGCATGAGGAAGCGGTTGAGCACCGTGCCGTAGTCGCCGTCGTAGTCGAAGCGGTTGACGAGGCGCTCGTCGCGCAGCGTCTGCTCCGTGTGGGTGCCCCAGATGATGCCTTGGTGCAGGTCGGTGATGCGCAGCGCGTCGTTCTTGGCGTAGTAGGCGAAGAGCTGCTGGTCCAGGCACTTGGTCATGTGGTAGATCGAGCCCGGGTTGGTGGGGTAGAGGATCTCCTGCTCGACCCGGGTCCCGTCCTCGGCGGCGATCTCGACGTCGAGGTAGCCCTCGGGGATCGCCATACCGGCCGTGCCGTAGCCGTAGACGCCCATGGTCCCCAGGTGCACCAGGTGCGCGTCCAGGCCCGTCTCGACCATGGCGCAGAGCAGGTTGTGGGTGGCGTTGGTGTTGTTGTCGACGGTGAAGCGCTTGTGCCTGGCCGACTTCATCGAGTAGGGCGCGGAGCGCTGCTCGGCGAAGTGCACGACCGCGTCGGGGCGCCGCTCGTCGAGGACGGCGACCAGGCCGTCGTAGTCCTGCGCGAGGTCGAGCTCGACGAGCTCCATCGGTCGTCCGCCGACCTGCTCCCAGGCGGCCAGGCGCTCCTGCGGGCTCGCGATGGGCGTGAGCGAGGAGGCCCCGAGCTCCTCGTCGATCCGCCGTCGGACGAGGTTGTCGACGATGACCACGTCGTGGCCGAGGTCGGACAGGTGCAGCGCCGCGGGCCAGCCGCAGAAGCCGTCACCGCCGAGGACAGCGATCTTCACGGGTGACTCCTTGACGTCGGGGGCGGGCCACGGGCCGCGCGCATGCTCGGGTCAAGGTATCAATGCCGCCCGAGATCCCGGGTGCCGCCGGACCGGGGCCGGCCGGAAAAGAGGTGGGTCCGACGGCCCGCCGGCGGGCAGGATGGACCCCATGGGACACGTCGACGTCGCCGCCGTCGGCTACACCCTGCCCGACGGCCGCCCGCTGCTGCGCGACATCGGTCTGCGGGTCGGCGACGGCGCGCGGGTCGCCCTCGTCGGGCCGAACGGCAGCGGCAAGACCACGCTGCTGCGGGTCGTCGCCGACGAGCTGCGCCCGCACGAGGGCTCGGTGTCCCGCAGCGGCGGGCTCGGGGTCATGCCGCAGCTCATCGGCACGATGGGCCGCGAGGTCGGCGCGGACGACGCCCCGCCGACGGTCCGCGACCTGCTGGTCTCGGTGGCCCCGACGCGGATCCGCGCGGCCGCCCGGGCGCTGGACGCCGCCGAGCTGGCGATCATGACCGTCGACGACGAGCCGGCCCAGCTCGGCTACGCCCAGGCGCTCGCCGACTGGGCCGACGTCGGCGGCTACGAGCAGGAGACGCTCTGGGACGTCTGCACGGTCGCGGCCCTCGGCATACCCTTCGAGCAGGCGCAGTGGCGGGGGACCGACACCCTCTCCGGCGGGGAGCAGAAGCGGCTGGCGCTGGAGGCGCTGCTGCGGGGGCCCGAGGAAGTGCTGCTCCTGGACGAGCCGGACAACTACCTCGACGTCCCCGGCAAGCGCTGGCTGGAGGAGCAGCTGCGGGCGAGCCCGAAGACCGTCCTGCTCGTCAGCCACGACCGCGAGCTGCTGGCCCGCGCCGCCACCCGGGTGGCCACGCTCGAGCCGGGGGCGGCGGGGAGCACGCTCTGGGTGCACCCGGGCAGCTTCGCCACCTGGCACGAGGCACGGGCCGAGCGCAACGCGCGGCTGGAGGAGGCCCGGCGGCGGTGGGACGAGGAGCATGCCTCGCTGCGCGCGCTCATGCTGCGCTACAAGGCGAAGGCCGCCTACAACGCCGACATGGCCAGCCAGTACCAGGCGGCGCAGACCCGGTTGCGGCGCTTCGAGGAGGCCGGGCCGCCGGAGGCCGTGAGCCACGAGCAGCGGGTCCGGATGCGGCTGCGCGGAGGGCGGACCGCCAAGCGGGCCGTCGTCTGCGAGGCCCTGGAGCTGACCGGTCTCATGCGGCCCTTCGACCTCGAGGTCTGGTACGGCGACCGGGTGGCCGTCCTCGGCTCCAACGGGTCGGGCAAGTCGCACCTGCTGCGGCTCCTCGCGGCCGGCGGCAGCGACCCCGAGCCGGGGCAGCGGCCGGTCGGCGACGTCGTCCCGGCGCCGGTGCGGCATACCGGGGTGGCGCGCCTGGGTGCCCGGGTGCGCCCGGGCTGGTTCGCCCAGACCCACGACCACCCGGCGCTGCGCGGGCGCACCCTGCTGGAGATCCTGCACCGCGGGGACGAGCACCGCCGGGGTATGCCGCGCGAGGAGGCCGCGCGCGTGCTCGACCGCTACGAGCTCGCCCGGGCCGGGGAGCAGCGCTTCGAGTCGCTCTCCGGGGGCCAGCAGGCGCGACTGCAGATCCTGCTGCTGGAGCTGTCCGGGGCCACCCTGCTGCTGCTCGACGAGCCCACGGACAACCTCGACCTGCACTCCGCCGAGGCGCTGCAGGAGGGGCTCGACGCCTTCGAGGGGACGGTGGTCGCCGTCACCCACGACCGCTGGTTCGCCGCGTCCTTCGACCGGTTCCTCGTCCTCGCGGCGGACGGCCGCGTGCGCGAGACCGACGGGCCGGTGTGGGACGAGGGGCGGGTCGAGCGGGCCCGCTGAGGAGCCTGGGTGGGCGTCGTCGGTGGCCGGCGACCCGCCCGCAGCGAGGCCTCCACCGTCGGCCGCCAGGTCCGCCCTCGGCCGGCAGGTCAACCATCAGCCCCGTCGAGGGGGCTGTCAGATGACGGTCCGGACGAGGGTTGACCTGGCGGCCGACGGTCGGCCCGGTGCGCGTCCCAGGGTGTGACCTGGCGGCCGACAGTCGGGCCGGTGCGTCCCAGGGTGTGACCTGGCGGCCGACAGTCGGGCCGGTGCGAACCAGGGTGTGACCTGGCGGCCGACAGTCGGGCCGGTGCGAACCAGGGTGTGACCTGGCGGCCGACGGACGGGCCGGTATGCCGGGTGAGGGCCGGGTGGCGCGGGCCCGGTCGGGGCCCGCGCCGGTGGGCCGGTGGCTCAGCCCTGCTCGTCCGGGGGCGGCCAGCGTCACCGTCACCTCGGCCCGCTCGCCGTCGCGAATGTAGGCCACCCGCGCCTCGTCGCCGGCGCCGCGCTCGCGGACCTGGCCGACGAGGGCGGTCGCGCTGGTGACCGGCTCGTCGTCGATGCCGAC
Source organism: Serinicoccus chungangensis (assembly GCF_006337125.1). Taxonomy (GTDB): domain Bacteria; phylum Actinomycetota; class Actinomycetes; order Actinomycetales; family Dermatophilaceae; genus Ornithinicoccus; species Ornithinicoccus chungangensis. The sequence continues at coordinate 2,618,403 of NZ_CP040887.1, read as the reverse complement.
GATGAGGTCACCAGGGCGCATACCGGCGCCCTCGGCGGGGGAGCCGGGCTCCACCTGGGTGACCGAGGCGCCGGTGAGCGTGGCGCCGTCCACCTCGGCCTGGGCGTTGTTGAGGCCCACCCCGAGGAAGGCGTGGGTCGCCGTGCCGGAGTCGATGAGCTGCTCGACGATGAGCTGCACCTTGCCCGAGGGGATGGCGAAGCCGATGCCGATCGAGCCGCTCTGCCCGGTGCCACCGGTGGGGAGCGAGGCGATGGAGGAGTTGATGCCCACCAGCTCGCCCGCCGCGTTGACCAGGGCGCCGCCGGAGTTGCCGGGGTTGATCGCCGCGGAGGTCTGGATGGCGTTCGTGACCACGGCCGCGCCCGGGTCGGCGGGGTCGCCGGAGGAGCCCTGGGTGGTCACCGGGCGGTCCAGGGCGCTGACGATGCCGGTGGTGACCGTGCCGGACAGCCCGAGGGGGTTGCCGACGGCCATGACCGGGTCGCCGACCCCGAGCGCGCCGTCGTCGCCGAGGGCGATGGGCTGCAGGTCGTCCGGCACGGTCGCGAGCTGCAGGGTCGCGAGGTCGCTGGAGGGGTCGCTGCCGATGACCTCGGCCGGGTAGGACCGGCCGCCGGGCAGCGTCACCTGCACCTGCTCCGCGCCGGCGACCACGTGCGCGTTGGTGACGATGTGCCCCTCGGTGTCCCACACGACGCCCGACCCGGAGCCCTCACCGCCGGCCCCGGCGACCGCGATGGACACCGTGCTGGGGGTGACGGCCTCGGCGACGGAGGCCCAGTCCTGCTCGCCCGAGAGGGAGACGGTGGTGCCGCGGACGTCGCCGCTGGCCGTGTCGTCGCCCTCGCCCGCCGCGGTGCTCTGGGTCGCGGGGGAGTCACCGGCCAGCTCGACGGCGGCGAAGGTCCCGCCGGAGGCGAGCAGCGCCGCGAGGACGCTCGCGACCGCGATGTCGCCGTAGCGGCGGCGCTGGCGCGGCGGGGTGGGCTGCTGCCAGCTGGGCGCGGCCGGGCCCTGGTGCGCGGTGGTCGGGACGGGGGCGGTGGCGTCGCCCGGGTGCTGCTGGTGGGACTGGGCGGTGGCGTCGCCCGGGTGCTGCTGGTGGGACTGGGCGGTGACGTCGCCCGGGTGCTGCTGGTGGGACTGGGCGGAGCCGTCGCCCGGGTGCTGCTGGTGGGACTGGTGCGCGGTGGTCGGCACCGGGGCGGTGGCGTCGTCGTGACGCTGCTGGTCCGTGGGGCCCTGCGGGTCGTGCTGTGGGGTGGTCATGAGGCCCATGACACCACCCGCAGGTCGGTGCCACCTGGGTGTCGACTAGGAATCTGCTGGACGTGGGTCCGTGGGCAGCTCGACCCGGAAGGTCGCGCCGCCACCGGGGGTGGGCAGGTGCCGCACGGACCCCTGGTGGCGCCCGACGATGGCGGCGACGATCGCCAGGCCGAGACCCGTGCCGCCGGAGGCGCGGCTGCGCGACTTGTCGGCCCGGTAGAACCGCTCGAAGACCCGCTCGGCCGTGTCCTCGTCCAGGCCGGTGCCGTGGTCGCGCACCTCGACGACGACGGTGCCGTCGACCCGGCCTACCGCCACCTCGACGGCCGTGCCCGCGGGGGTGTGCGCGAGGGCGTTGGCCACGAGGTTGGTGAGCACCTGGCGCAGCGCACCGTCCTCGCCGACCACCTCGGGCGTGGCGTCCGGCAGGCCGCCGGCCAGGGGCACGAGGCGCACGGTCCGGTCCGGGGCGCGCACCCGCGCGTCCTGCACGACGTCGGAGGCGAGCACGGTCAGGTCCACCCGGGTGGGCGCCATCTGCGGCTGGGAGTCCCAGCGGGTCAGCGTCAGCAGGTCCTCCACCAGCCGGGTCATCCGGGTGGCCTCGTCCTCGATCCGGCGCATCGCCCCGGCGACGTCCTCGGGGCCGGACATCGCCCCGAAGCGGTGCAGCTCGGCATACCCCTTGACGGTGGCGAGCGGGGTGCGCAGCTCGTGCGAGGCGTCGGCGACGAAGTCGCGCATCCGCTGCTCGGAGGCCTCGCGGACGGCGAAGGAGTGCTCGATGCGGGCGAGCATGCGGTTGAGCGAGTCCGACAGCGACCCGACCTCGTCGCGGGCGCCGTGTGGCGGGATGCGGCGGGCGAGGTCGCCGCCCGCGATGGCGGCGGCGGTGTCCTCGATGCGGGTGAGCGGGCGGAAGGCGCGGCGCACCGCGAACCAGCCGAGCACCCCCACCACGACCATCGTGGTGAGGCCGATGACGATGGTGAGGAAGGCGAGCTGCCGGGTGGTGCTGTCGACCTCGTCCAGGGGCAGGGCGACCGCGATCGTGCCGGACACCACGCCCTGGTCGTTGTCCAGCGGCAGCGCGAGCACCCGCCAGGTCCCCCCGCCCTTGTCGCCGCCGACGGTGAACGGCTCGCCGAGGCGGCCGTCGTCGATGGCCACCCGGGTGAGGTCCGGCGTGTCGTCCATGCCGCGGGAGGCGAGGGAGACGGGCGGCGCCGAGTCGTCCAGGGGCGTCAGCAGGATGTAGTAGGAGTTGGGCGGCAGCCACAGCTCGGCGCTGGTGTCCTGCCGGCCCGTCGCGTCCTCGAGCAGCTGGGCCGACACCCGCTGGGCGAGCGGGGTGATGTAGGTCTCCAGGTCGGCGTCCACGCGGTCGACGAGGTAGCCGCGGAGCATGGTGATGGTCACCGACGTGGTGAGGAGGTATGCCGCCAGGACCAGCAGCACGAGCACCGTCACCAGGCGTCGGGTGAGGGAGAGCCCGTGGAGCTTGCTGTAGGCGGCGCGGCGCAGGTGGTGCAGCACGGGAGGGGTGTGCCGCCTCAGCGCGGCTCGCGCAGCACGTAGCCGACGCCGCGCTTGGTGTGGATGAGCGGCTCGCCGACGACGTCGATCTTGCGCCGCAGGTAGGAGATGTAGGACTCGACGATGTTCATCTCCCCCCGGAAGTCGTAGTCCCACACGTGGTCCAGGATCTGGCTCTTGGAGAGCACCCGGCCCGGGTTGAGCATGAGGTAGCGCAGCAGCTTGAACTCGGTGGGGGAGACCTCGATGACCTTGCCGGCCCGGCGCACCTCGTGGCTGTCCTCGTCGAGCTCGAGGTCGGCGACGCGCAGGGCGTGGTCATCACCCTCGTCGGCCACCCGGGTGCGGCGCAGCACGGCGCGGATGCGGGCCACGACCTCCTCCAGGCTGAACGGCTTGGTGACGTAGTCGTCGCCTCCCACGGTCAGGCCCTTGATCTTGTCGTCGAGGGAGTCCTTGGCGGTGAGGAAGACGATGGGCAGGTCCAGCCCGCGCTCGCGCAGGGTGCGGGTGACGGTGAAGCCGTCCATGTCGGGGAGCATGATGTCGAGCACGGCCAGGTCGAAGTCGTGCTCGCCGGAGAGCTGGAGGGCGCTGCGCCCGTCCGGCGCGGCGTGCACCGAGAACCCGGCGAACCGCAGGCTCGTCGTGAGCAGCTCGCGGATGTTGGTCTCGTCCTCGACGACGAGGAGCGTGGCCTCCGGCTCGGTCTGGCTCGCGGTCATACACCCATGGTGCGCGCGCAGCCTGGAACTTTCCTGGGAATCGCCTGCGCGCCCATCCCGCACAGGACGCGTTCTCAGGCTCCACCGGACGTCTGTTCCGACTCCACCGGACGCGTGCTTGGTGTGCTCCGGACTCGCGATGGGTGCGTCAGAGACCCGACGGTGCGCTCGGTGTATGCCGACCACGCGCTCGGTGTATGCCGACCACGCGTCCGGTGCGTGCTGACGACGCGTCCGGTGCGGCCCTACGACGCGTCCGGGGCGGAGGGGGTGGGGGCGTCGAGGTCGTCGGCGTCGACGATGCGGTAGGCGTAGCCCTGCTCGGCGAGGAAGCGCTGCCGGTGGGCGGCGAACTCGGCGTCGACCGTGTCCCGGGCGACGAGGGTGTAGAAGTGCGCCGTCCGGCCGTCGCCCTTGGGCCTCAGGACGCGGCCCAGCCGCTGCGCCTCCTCCTGCCGGGAGCCGAAGGTGCCGGACACCTGGATCGCGACGCTCGCCTCCGGCAGGTCGATGGAGAAGTTGGCGACCTTGCTCACGACGAGCAGGCTGATCTCCCCCTCCCGGAACTGCCGGAACAGCTCCTGCCGCTGCGCCACCGTCGTCTCACCGGTGATGAGCGGGGCGTCCAGGCGGCTGGCGAGCTGGTCGAGCTGGTCGAGGTACTGCCCGATGACCAGCGTCGGCTGGCCCTGGTGCCGGCCCACCAGCTGCTCCACGACCGCGTCCTTGGCCGGCGCGCACGCGGCGAACCGGTACCGCTCGTCCGGCTCGGCGACGGCGTACGCCATCCGCATGGAGTCGGACAGGCTGACCCGGACCTCGACGCAGTCGGCGGGGGCGATGTAGCCCTGCGCCTCGATGTCCTTCCACGGCGCGTCGAAGCGCTTGGGCCCGATGAGCGAGAACACGTCGGACTCTCGGCCGTCCTCGCGCACCAGCGTGGCGGTGAGCCCGAGCCGGCGGCGGGCCTGCAGGTCGGCGGTCATCCGGAAGATCGGCGCGGGCAGCAGGTGCACCTCGTCGTAGACGATGAGGCCCCAGTCGCGCGCGTCCAGCAGGTCCAGGTGCGGGTAGACGCCCTTCCGCTTGAGCGTGAGCACCTGGTAGGTCGCGATGGTCACCGGCCGGATCTCCTTGCGCGACCCGGAGTACTCGCCGATCTCGTCCTCGGTGAGCGTCGTGCGGCGCAGCAGCTCCTCGCGCCACTGCCGCGCGCTCACCGTGTTGGTGACGAGGATGAGGGTGGTCGTCGACGAGCGGGCCATGGCCCCGGCGCCGACGAGGGTCTTGCCCGCCCCGCACGGCAGCACGACCACGCCGGACCCGCCGTCCCAGAAGCCGTCGACGGCCTGCTGCTGGTAGGGGCGCAGCGACCAGTCGGCCTCGTCGAGCCCGATCGGGTGCGCCTCGCCGTCGACGTAGCCGGCGAGGTCCTCGGCCGGCCAGCCGACCTTGAGCAGCTCCTGCTTGAGGTGCCCGCGCTCGGAGGCGTGCACCCGCACCGTGTCGTCGTCGACGCGGTCCCCGACGAGCGGCTGGATCTTCTTGTGCCGCAGCACCTCCGCCAGCACGGCACGGTCGGTCGTGCGCAGGAGCAGGACGGGCTCGTCCTCGCCGTCCACGGCCTCCTTGGTGAGCGTGAGCCGGCCGTACCGCGCCATCGTCTCGGCGACGTCCACCAGCAGCGACTGGGGCACCGGGTAGCGGCTGTGCTCGATGAGCGAGTGCACGACCTGCTCGGCGTCGTGCCCGGCGGCGCGCGCGTTCCACAGGCCGAGCGGCGTCACCCGGTAGGTGTGCACGTGCTCCGGCGCGCGCTCGAGCTCGGCGAAGGGCGCGATGTCGCGTCGCGCCGCCTCGGCGCGCTCGTGGTCGACCTCGAGGAGGAGGGTCTTGTCGGACTGGACGATCAGGGGGCCATTCATCGTGGGCTCAACGGTATGCCGCCCCTCCCGCATTCCGCGCGTCGCCGGAGCACGTGGATTGAGTCGTCCGAGGTCACCTCGGATGCGAGAGGGACGACACCGTCGAGCCCCGGGAGGACCGACCGGCCAGCCCGGCGGTGGGGCGGGACGGCCGCCGTCGCGGGTCTACACTGGTGGCGAACGACATACGCGCTCCGGGGTCGGTGCAACTCCGAGCCGGCGGTGACAGTCCGCGACCCGACCGCAGCCAGCGGCCGGTTGACCTGGTGAAACTCCAGGACCGACGGTGAAAGTCCGGAAGGGAGGCAGCGCGGGTCGGCGGGAGCTCCCGTCGCCACCTCGTCGGGCCGTCGGCCCGACCTCGGCGACGACCCCGTCCCGACCTCGTCCTCCCCACGCCCCCGGGCATTCGACCGGGAAGGACGTGAGGTGACCGCCACCCAGCAGTCGACGATCGCCGACGCCGTCGTGCGCCGCGCCCTCGACCGTGCCGTCGACCTCGCCCGCCGCGGGCCCGGGCGCGACCCCAACCCCCGCGTCGGTTGCGTCCTGCTCGCCCCCGACGGCTCGGTCGTGGCCGAGGGGGCCCACCAGGGTGCCGGTACCCCGCACGCCGAGACCGCCGCCCTGGCCGCGGCCGGAGACGCCGCGCGGGGGACGACCGCCGTCGTCACCCTCGAGCCCTGCACCCACCACGGGCGCACCCCGCCGTGCGCCGCCGCGCTGGTCGAGGCCGGTGTCGCCGCGGTGGTGTATGCCGTGCCGGACGCCACCGCCGCGGGCGGCGGCGCGCAGGTCCTCGCGGCCGGCGGGGTGGACGTGCGTCGAGAGCCGCACCCCGGCGCCGAGGACCTGGTCGAGGACTGGGCCCGCGCCGCGCGCCTGGGGCGCCCGCACGTCACCTGGAAGATCGCCAGCACGCTGGACGGGCGGGTGGCCGCCGCCGACGGCACCAGCCGGTGGATCACCTCCCCGCAGGCCCGCTCCGCCGCGCACGCGCTGCGCTCCCGGGTCGGGGCCGTGCTCGTGGGCACCGGCACCGCGCACGCCGACGACCCGGGGCTGACCGCCCGTGACCAGGACGGCGCCCTGCGGCCCGAGCAGCCGCTGCGCGTCGTCGTGGGCGCCCGCGACCTGCCGGCCGGGTCCCAGCTCGCGGCGGCCGTGGCGGACGCCGCCGGCCGCCGCCCCGCCGACTCCGGCCGCCCCGTCGACGCCGACGGCCCCCGCCCCGGCGACGTCGTCCACCTGCGCACCCACGACCCGGCCGAGGTGCTTACCGACCTGCGCCGGCGGGGAGTCCACAGCGTGCTGGTGGAGGGCGGCCCGACGGTGGGCGGCGCGTTCTGGCGGGCCGGACTGGTCGACGAGCTGCTCGTGCACCTCGCCCCCGCGCTCCTCGGCGCCGGGCCGCACGCCATACCCGACCTCGGCATCGGCACCATCGCCGACGCCGCCCGCCTCGAGCTGGTCGAGGTCACCACGCTCGGCCCCGACCTGCAGCTGCGGCTGCGCCCCACCACCCCCGCCCAGGAGGACTGAATGTTCACCGGCATCGTCGAGGAGCTCGGCACGCTCGTCACCCGGACCGACGGCCCGGACGCCAGCGTGGTCGAGATCCGCGGCCCCCAGGTGGTCGCCGACGCCACCCACGGTGCCTCGATCAGCGTCAACGGGGTCTGCCTGACGGTGACCCGGCACACCGACGAGGGGTTCGAGGCCGACGTCATGGCCGAGACGCTGGCCGTCACCACCCTCGGCGCGCTCGCGCCGGGCGACCCGGTCAACCTGGAGCGCTCGCTGCCCGTCACCGGGCGGTTCGGCGGCCACATCGTGCAGGGTCACGTCGACGGCACCACGACCGTGCTGTCCCGCACCCCGGGGGAGAGGTGGGAGGTGGTGCGGCTGGCCCTGCCGCCGCACCTCGCGCGCTACGTCGCCCACAAGGGCTCGGTCGCCCTCGACGGGGTGTCGCTCACCGTGTCGGCGGTGGGGCCCGACTGGTTCGAGGTCTCGCTCATCCCCACCACGCTGGCGCTCACGACGCTCGGCCGCCGCGCGCCCGGCGACGCGCTCAACGTCGAGGTCGACGTGCTGGCGAAGTATGCCGAGCGGCTGCTCGACCCGGAGCTGGACCGGTGAGCGCCGCGGAACTGCCGCAGGCGCTCGCGGCGCTGCGCGAGGGACGCCCGGTGCTCGTGCTCGACGACGAGGACCGGGAGAACGAGGGCGACGTCGTGCTCGCCGCGCAGACCCTCACCCCGGCGTGGACCGGCTGGGCGGTCCGCCACACCTCGGGCTTCCTCTGCGCCCCCATGCCGGCGGAGGTGGCCGACCGCCTCGACCTGCCGCTCATGGTGCGGGTCAACGAGGACGAGCTGCGCACGGCATACACCGTGACGGTGGACGCGGCGGCGGGCGTCACCACCGGCATCAGCGCCGGCGACCGGTGCCGCACCGCCCGGGTGCTCGCCGACCCCGACAGCGGCCCGGCCGACCTGCGCCGGCCCGGCCACCTCATCCCGCTGCGCGCCCGCGCCGGTGGGGTGCTGGCGCGGCCCGGGCACACCGAGGCGACCGTCGACCTCTGCCGGCTCGCCGGGCTGGCGCCGGTCGGGGTCATCGGCGAGCTCGTCGACGACGAGGGCGAGATGCTGCGCGGGCCGCAGGTGCACGCCCTGGGCGCCGAGCACGACCTGCCCGTCGTCACCATCGCCGAGCTCGTCGCCTACCGGCAGCGGCACGACCGGGTGGAGCGCGTCGCGAGCTCGGTCCTGCCCACCGAGCACGGCGAGCTGGTGGTGCACGGCTACCGCGACCTCGTGACCGGTGTCGAGCACCTCGCCCTGCTCGGGCACCCGGACCCCGGCCCGAGCCCCCTGGTGCGCGTCCACTCCGAGTGCCTCACGGGGGAGGCGCTGGGGTCGCGCCGCTGCGACTGCGGCCCGCAGCTGCAGGACGCCCTGGCCCGGGTCGCCCGCGAGGGCGGTGCCGTCGTCTACCTGCGCGGCCACGAGGGTCGTGGCGTCGGGATCCTCGACAAGCTGCGCGCCTACGCCGAGCAGGACCGGGGCCTCGACACCGTCGCCGCGCAGGAGGCGCTGGGGCTGCCGGTGGACGCCCGCGACCACACCGCCGCCGCCGCGATCCTCGAGGACCTCGGCCTGGCCGGTCGGCCGCTGCGGCTGCTGACCCACAACCCGGACAAGGTGGCGGCGCTCACCGGTCTGGGCCTCACCGTCGCCGAGACCGTGGCCTCGGGCCGGCCCGCGCCGGCCGAGGCGGCGGCCTACCTGCGCACCAAGGTCGAACGGCTCGGGCACCTCCCGCACCCGGCCTCCGCCGCGCCCGGTCCTGGACCCCGGTCCCTGGGCGACGCGTCCCGGACCGCGGTGCCCAGGACGACGGCGGACCCCACCCCGGACCCCACCCACGAGACGAGGAGCACAGCATGAGCGGCGCCGGAGCACCCACCATCACCGTCGACGGACGCGGCCTGCGGGTCGCCGTGGTCGCGGCGTCGTGGCACACCACGGTCATGGACGGCCTGCTGGACGGGTCCCGGCGGGCCCTGAGCGAGGCCCGCGTGCAGGAGGTCCGCGAGGTGCGGGTGCCGGGCAGCTTCGAGCTGCCGGTCGCCGCCGCGCGCCTGGCCCGCGAGGGGTATGACGCGGTCGTCGCCCTCGGCGTCGTCGTCCGTGGCGGCACGCCGCACTTCGACTACGTCTGCCAGGCGGCGACCTCCGGGCTCACCCAGGTGAGCGTCGAGACCGGCGTGCCGGTGGGCTTCGGCGTCCTGACCTGCGACGACGAGGCCCAGGCGCTGGACCGGGCGGGCCTGAGCGGCTCCCGCGAGGACAAGGGCCACGAGGCGGCCTCCGCCGCCGTCGCCACCGCGCTCGCCCTGCGCTGAGCCGGGGCACGCGGGGCCTCCGGTGCCTCGCGCGGCCGCCGGGGCCGACGACACGCCCGGCCGGACCGGCTCAGTCGCTCACGTGAACGCCTGGGCCGACGACACGCCCGGCCGGACCGGCTCAGCCGTTCACGTGAACGGCTGAGCCGACGACACGCCCATACCCCCGACCCATCCGGTCACCTGCACCGCTGCCGTCCGCCCCGCCGCGGGCGTCCCTGCCCCCACGGCATCTGACAGGCTGGCGACATGACGCGCACGCTGCCGATGACCGAGCCCACGACGGGGATGCCGGACCGGGTGACGATCTACGAGGTCGGGCCGCGCGACGGCCTGCAGAACGAGAAGTCGGTCGTCTCGACGCAGGTCAAGGCGGAGTTCGTGCGTCGCCTGCTGGCCGCCGGGCTGAGCACGGTGGAGCTGACCAGCTTCGTCCCGCAGGCGTGGGTCCCTCAGCTCGGTGACGCCGAGGAGCTCCTCGGCCTGCTCGGCGCCGACGGACGCGGGCAGCAGCGTCCGGTGCTGGTGCCCAACGAGCGCGGCCTCGACCGGGCCCTCGACCAGGGCGTCACGTCGGTCGCGATCTTCGGCAGCGCCACCGAGACCTTCGCGCAGAAGAACCTCAACCGTTCGGTCGCCGCGTCGGTCGAGATGTTCGCCCCGGTGGTCAAGCGCTCGCTCGACGCCGGGGCCTGGGTGCGCGCCTACGTGTCGATGTGCTTCGGCGACCCGTGGGAGGGCCCGGTGCCCGTGGAGCAGGTGGTCGACGTCTGCTCCCGCCTCATGGACCTCGGCTGCGACCAGCTCTCGCTCGGCGACACGATCGGGGTGGGGACGACCGGCCACGTGCTCCGGCTGCTGGACGCGCTGGACGACGCCGGGATCGGTATGGAGCAGGTCGCCGTGCACTTCCACGACACCTACGGCCAGGCGCTGGCCAACACCATGACCGCGATCCGCCGCGGGGTGCAGGTCGTGGACGCCTCGACCGGCGGGCTCGGCGGGTGCCCCTACGCGAGGTCGGCCACCGGCAACCTCGCCACCGAGGACCTGGTGTGGGCGCTGGACGGGCTCGGGATCGAGCACGGCGCCGACCTGGACGCCCTCGTCGCGACGAGCACCTGGATGGCCGAGCAGCTCGGCCGCCCCGCGCCCTCCCGGGTGGTCAAGGCGCTCGCCGGCGGCTGACCGGCCCCGGCCGGCCCGCCGCCACCCTCAGGTGCCGGTGATGTCGCGGCGGCGGTAGCCCACGGCACCGAGGGCGAGCAGCAGCGCGGCCAGCCCGGCCATGCCCAGGACGACGGGCCAGTCCATGTCCTCCACCGGCAGCTGCGGCAGCGGCGACCACGGGGTCAGCTCCGTCAGCCACTCCGGCAGGTCCAGCGCCGCCCCGACCCAGACCATGGCGAGGCTCCACGCGATGACCACCCAGCTGAGCCACGCCAGCCTCGGCGCCCACCCGTGCAGCAGCACGGCGATGCCGAGCACCAGCAGACCGCCCGGCGCGAGGGCCGCCCCGGCGCCGGCCACCTGCGCCACGACGCCCCAGTCGCCGGTGGTGCGGGCCTGGTTGAGGGCCATGACCGCGCCGACCGCGACCAGGAGCAGCGCCGGTGCGAGCCCCGCGACGAGCAGGTATGCCCCGAGCAGCCGTGTCCGGGTGGTCCCGGTCGACAGCAGCAGCTCGGCGTGGCCGCGCTCCTCCTCGGCGGAGAGACGGGAGAAGAGCTGGACCGCGACGACCGCCGCCAGGACCGCGACGATCGACAGCATGGCCACGAAGAACGCGTCGACGAGCTGCTCGGCCCCGCCGCCCATCCGCTGGAAGATCAGGCGCAGCTGGGGCACCTGCTCGAGCATGTCGTCGAAGGCCGTCGACAGGGACCCCATCGCCAGCGCGAAGAGGAGCAGCCCGACGGTCCAGCCGACCACCTGGCCGCGCTGCAGCCGCCGCACCAGCGCGCCGGGGGTGGCCAGCGACGCCACCGCCTCCGGGCGACCCCGCCGCGCGGCCCAGAGCCCGGCCCCGTGGTCGCGCCGCGTCTCCAGGGCCACGGCCAGCGCCAGGAGCACCATCGCCGTCACCGCCGGGAGCGCGAGCACCCACCAGCGCTCGTCGGCATACGGCCGCGTCAGCGCCATCCACTGCACCGGCGACCCCCACGCCAGCTCACGCACCCCCTCGTCGGTGGACCCGTCGGCCACCGCGCGCAGGGTGTAGGCCGCGGCGAGGGTCCACAGGCCCAGCCCCTTGGCGGTGCGTGCCGAGGCGGTGAGCTGCGCGGCGACCGCCCCGACGCCGACGAAGGTCGCGCCGACCAGGGTCAGCCCCGCACCGAAGGCCACCGACCCGGGGACCGGCTCGCCGACCGCCGACATGGAGGCGGCCACCGCCAGACCGAGCACCGCGCAGGCGAGGAGCGCGACGAGCACCCCGGCCGCCAGCGGGGCGTGCCGGCCGGTCGCGCCCGAGCGCAGCAGCTCGGTCCGCCCGTCCTCCTCCTCCGCACGGGTGGAGCGGACCACCCCGAGCACCGCCATGATCCCGGCCATCGCGGCGGCGAAGGTGCCCACCCGCCATACCGTGAAGCCGCCGGCGCTGGTGAGGTCGACCGGCGGCCCGAGCATCGCCCGCATCGTCGGGTTGTTGGTCATCGTCGCGATGAGGAGGTCGGCGTTGCCGGGGTCGACGATCTGCTCGTAGGCCGCGGCCGTGAGCGGCACGACCGCGGTGAGCGCGAGCACCCAGGCGAGGTAGAACCAGCGGTTGCGCCGCAGCGCGAGCCGCACCAGGGAGCCCAGTCCGGTCATCGCCCGGACTCGTCGTAGTGGCGCAGGAAGAGCTCCTCGAGCGTCGGCGGGGTGGAGGTGATGGACCGGATGCCGAGCGCGGAGAGGCGGGACATGACCTGGCCGAGCTCGGTGTCGTCGACCTGGCAGGTGATGCGGTGGCCGTCCAGCTCGGCGTCGTGCACGCCGGGAGCCGTGGCCAGCCCCTCCGGCACCGGGGCGGCGAGCTCGGCGACCACCAGCGTGCGGGTGAGGTGGCGCAGCTCGGCGAGGGTGCCGGACTCGACGACCGTCCCGGAGCGGATGATCGAGACCCGGTCGCAGAGGTGCTCCACCTCGGAGAGGATGTGGCTGGAGAGCAGCACGGTGCGGCCGCGCCCGCGCTCGTCGGCGATCACCGCGCGGAACTGCGCCTCCATGAGCGGGTCGAGCCCGCTGGTCGGCTCGTCCAGGAGCAGCAGCTCGACGTCCGAGGCCAGGGCCGCGACGAGCGCGACCTTCTGGCGGTTGCCCTTGGAGTAGGTGGAGCCCTTCTTCGTCGGGTCGAGGTCGAAGCGCTCGAGCAGGGCCGCCCTCCGCGCCGGGTCGGTGCCGCCGCGCAGCCGTCCCAGCAGGTCGATGACCTCCCCGCCGGTGAGGTTGGGCCACAGGGCCACGTCGCCGGGGACGTAGGCGAGCCGGCGGTGCAGCGCGGGGGCGTCCGCCCAGGGGTCGCCGCCCAGGAGCCGGGCGGTGCCGGAGTCGGCCCGCAGCAGCCCGAGGAGCACCCGGATGGTCGTCGACTTGCCGGAGCCGTTCGGCCCGAGGAAGCCGTGCACCTCACCCATCGCCACCTGCATCGACAGCCCGTCGAGGGCGGTGGTGCGACCGAACCGCTTGGTCACCTCCTGGAGCTCGATGGCGTTCATGCTCCGGACGCTACTCCTGCAACCGGGCCCCGCGGGAGGTCCAGGACGGTCCGTCCCCGGCGCCGGCGGGGCCGCCGGCCCTAGAGTGGGCCGGTGGACATCGTGACCGAGGGCGGGGCCAGCGCGAGCGAGTACCTCCCGCCGGCGCACATCCGGGTGCTCGCCCTCGCGCTCATCCGGCACCCCTCCTCGGGGGCCGTCTTCGTCACCGAGTACCTCGACCCGGCGCGCGGTGAGAGCCTGCACCGGCCGGCCGGGGGCGGCATCGAGTTCGGCGAGACCGCCCAGCAGGCGCTGCGCCGCGAGTTCCGCGAGGAGTTCGACACCGAGATCGAGGTGGGCGACCGGGTCGCCGTGCTGGAGAACATCTTCGTCTTCAACGGCCGGCCGGGCCACGAGTGGGTCGTCCTGCACGAGGCCCGCTTCCTCGACGACGCGATGCACGGGCCCGGGCCGCACCCGGTGCTCGACGCACCCACCGACCTCGGGGTGTGGCGGCCGGCCACCGGCACCGACCTGCCCCGCCTCGTGCCGGACGCGCTCGGCGACCTGCTCTGAGGGCATACCTGCGAGGTGTGCCGCGGCGCGCCCGGGCGGGACCGGCTCAGCCGCGCACGTGAACACCTGAGCCGCCGGGGACGGGCGTGTCGTCGGCTGCAGCGCGCCCGTGAGCGCCGGGGCCGACGCAGAGGCGGGGAGATGACCCGAGCGGCATACTGGTGGGTATGCCGGTGGGCGAGGACGGGCGGTGGCGCCCAGGATCGGCCGGGGACCTGCGCCGGGAGGCGGCCGGGAGGGAGACGTACGTCGTGCCGCGCCTCATGCGTCGGCTCACGCCGGTCGTCGCCGTGCTCGCCTGGGTCACCGTCCTCCTCGGCTGGTCACGTGGACGGGCGTGGGGGGATGACCTGCTCGGTGTCTACCTCGTCATGGCCTGCCTCTGGACGGTCATGGCGCTCGCGGTGTGGCGGCCGTGGGTCCCGCGGCGCGCCCGGGCGCGACCGGCTCAGCCGCGCACGTGAACACCTGAGCCGCCGGGGACGGGCGTGTCGCCGGCCACCCCGCCCACCCGACCTGGTGCGACGCGCTGGTGACGCGGCGGTAACCCTGGTGGGTGCGCCATCGGCGGACGTACCGCATACCGTGACCCCATGAAGTCAGGCATCGACCGCGCAGGGATGAACGCCGACGTCCGCCCCCAGGACGATCTGTTCGGCCACGTCAACGGGGGCTGGCTCGCGTCGGCGACGATCCCGGAGGACCGCTCGCGCTACGGCGCGTTCGACCTGCTGCGGGAGAACGCCGAGACGTCCGTGCGCGAGCTCATCGAGCAGGCGGCCCAGGCGCAGCCCGAGCTGGACACCCCGGCGGGCAAGGTGGGGGCGCTCTACGCGAGCTTCATGGACACCGACCAGGTCGAGCGCGTCGGCCTGACCCCCCTGACCGACCCGCTGCAGCGGATCGCGCAGGTCGAGGACGTCAGCGCCTTCGTCCGGCTGTCCGCGCAGCTGCAGCGCGAGGGCGTCGACGGCCTCACGCACCTCTGGGTGACCGCCGACGCGGGGGACCCGGAGAGCTACATCGCCTACCTCCACCAGGGCGGGATCGGTCTGCCCGACGAGGCGTACTACACCGCGGAGGAGCACGCGTCGGTGCGCGAGGCCTACCGCACCTACCTCGCCCGGCTCCTGGAGCTCGCCGCTCCCGCGCTGGCCGGGACGGGCCTGGAGGAGATCCTCGGCGGCGACGCCGTCGACCGCGTCTACGCCCTGGAGGAGCGGCTGGCCGCCGCCCACTGGGACCGGGTCGCCGCCCGTGACGCGGTGAAGAGCTACACCCGGCTCACCCGCGGCGAGCTCGCCGAGCGCACCCCCGGGATGGACTGGGACGCCTTCGCCGACGGCCTGGGCGCCCCCGCGGGTGCGCTGGACGCCGTCGTCGCCCGCCAGCCCGACGTGCTCGCCGCGCTGGGGGAGACGCTGACGCAGGTGCCGCTCGCCGACTGGCAGGCCTGGCTCGTGGTCCGGCTGCTCGACGCGCTCGCCCCCTACCTCACCGACGACCTCGTCGCGGCGCACTTCGACTTCCACGGCCGGGCCCTGTCCGGCACCCCCGCCAACAAGGAGCGGTGGAAGCGCGGCGTGGGCATCGTCGAGGCGCTGCTGGGCGAGGCCGCCGGGCAGCTCTACGTCGAGGCGCACTTCCCCCCGGCCGCCCGCGAGCGCATGACCGAGCTCGTCGCCCACGTCACCGAGGCCTTCCGCCGCCGCATCGGCGAGCTGGAGTGGATGGGCCCGCAGACCCGGGAGCGCGCCGTGGAGAAGCTCGCGAGCTTCCGCCCCAAGATCGGCCACCCGGACACCTTCCGCGACTACACGGCCTACGCGCTGGACCCCGGCGACCTCGTCGGCAACGTCCGCCGGGGCGCCGCCTTCGAGACCGACCGCGAGCTGGCCAAGGTCGGCGGGCCGATCGACCACGACGAGTGGCTCATGACGCCGCAGACCGTCAACGCCTACTACCACCCGATGCTCAACGAGATCGTCTTCCCCGCCGCCATCCTGCAGCCGCCGTTCTTCGACGTCGACGCCGACGACGCCGCCAACTACGGCGGCATCGGGGCGGTCATCGCCCACGAGATCGGTCACGGCTTCGACGACCAGGGCAGCAGGTATGCCGGGGACGGCTCGCTCACCGACTGGTGGACCGAGGCCGACCGCGAGGCCTTCGACGCCCGCAGCCAGCAGCTCGTCGAGCAGTTCGACACCCTCTCCCCGCGGGACCTCCCGGGCGGGACCGCGACGGTCAACGGCGGTCTCACGGTCGGCGAGAACATCGGCGACCTGTGCGGGCTCGAGCTGGCGCACCTGGCCTACACCATCGCCACCGAGGGCTCGGCCCCCGAGCTGGACGGCTGGACCGGCGACCAGCGCTTCTTCCTCGGGTGGGGCTCGGTGTGGCGGACGGTCGCCCGGGAGGAGGAGGCCCGGCGGCTGCTCTCCATCGACCCGCACGCCCCGGCCGACCTGCGGGCCAACACCGTGCGCAACGTCGACGCCTTCCACGCGGCCTTCGGGACCCAGGAGGGCGACGCGCTCTGGCTGGCCCCCGAGGACCGGGTGCGGATCTTCTAGCCGCCCTCCGGGTGCCGGGCCGCGCCCGGCTCAGCGGTAGAGCCGGGGTGCCGCCTCGCGCAGCCGCGCGTCCAGGGCCGGGGCGAGGGTGCGCATGTAGGTCGCGGTGACGTGGCTGTGGTCGCTGTAGACCACGACGTCGCCCGCGACCGCCGGGCACGTCCGCTCCGTGCAGATCTGGTCCACCACGTCGACGAAGGAGATGTTGGCCGGCAGGTCGTCCCGACCGAGGTAGGGCGCGGTGTCACGGTATGCCGGGTCGCGCGGCATGGCGCAGGCCTGCGGCTCGTCCGGGTGCTCGGCGAGGCAGTCGGGGACGTCCTGCGGCATCCGCGCCGTGTCGCGCAGCCCGATGACGTCGATCCCGCGCCGGCCGAGCTCGCGCCACACCTCGACGAAGCCGCGCGACACCTGCTCGGACCCGGGCTGGGTGGTCGTCCCGAGGGTCACGACCGCGTCCGGGTCGAGCTCCTCGACGGTCTCCAGGAAGCCGGTGTTCCAGGCGACGCAGCTGTCCGTCGGGACGGCGTCGGTGCGCTCCGGGTAGCCGCCGGTGTTGGTCGTGAGGTGGCAGCCGGAGCGGCTCACCACGACGAGGTTCCACCCCTGCTGCTCGGCCGCCACCTCCAGGGCGGGCACGAACTGGACGACGTGCGAGCCGCCGGTCACCACCACCGTGTGCTCGGCGCCCGGGTCGGTGCCGGGGCACACCAGCACCTCCGACGCGGCCGCCGTGTCCTCGTGGCCCTGGATGCACCCCTGGCCGTAGACGTCGGCGTTGTCCTGCGGCGCCGCGGCGAGCGCCGGGACCGGGGTGGCGCCGGTGTTGCCGAAGCCGGGCTCGTGGAGGGCGGCCGCCCCGGGGTGGTCGGGCGAGTCCTGCGCCGCCTGCGCCAGCGCCACCTCCCGCTCGCGCACCAGGGTGGCCGTCCAGCCGCCGACCAGACCCGCCCCCACGGCCACGACCAGGGCGCCGACCCCGACGACGAGCCACGGCCGGCGCATCGGCGAGGCGGTGACCGGGCCCTCCACGAGGGTGTGCGTCAGCTGCGCCAGCAGCAGCGACGCGGCGATGACCAGCGCTCCGTCGGCGAGGTCGAGACGCTCCTTCCCGGTCACCACGAGGGTGTAGACGACGACCGGCCAGTGCCACAGGAAGAGCGGGTAGGCGATGTCGCCCACCCAGCCCAGCAGCCGCCCGGACAGCCAGCGGTCGGCTCCCCACCGGCTGCCCGTCGTCCCCGCCGCCATGACCAGCGCGAAGCCTCCCACCGGCCACAGGGCCGCCGGGCCCGGGAAGAGCGCCCCGCCGTCGAGGACCAGTCCCGAGCTGGCGACCAGGCCGACCCCGGCCCACCCCAGCAGCAGCCGCAGGGCGCGCGGCAACCGGGCGTCGAGCGCCAGCAGCGCCACCACCCCGCCCAGCGCCGGCTCCCACAGGCGGGCGCCGGTGTGCAGGTAGGCCACCTGCTGGTCAGCGTGGTGCAGCCACGCGGCATACCCGAACGACCCGACGCCCACCGCGCCGACGACGGCCAGCAGCACCGCTCGCGGCCCGACCCGCAGCCCCCGCGCCAGGAGGACGCCCAGCACCACGACCACCGGCCACAGGAGGTAGAACTGCCCCTGGACCGACATCGACCAGAAGTGCTGCAGCGGGCTGGTCGAGGCGCCCGCCGCGCCGTAGCCCAGCTGGGAGGCGATGAGCTCCCAGTTCTCGACGTAGGTCAGGCTCGCCCGGACCTCGCGTCCCAGCTGCACCCAGCGGGTCTCCGGCAGGAGCAGCCGGCCGGCCAGCCAGGTCGCGGCCAGCACGAGCACGGCCGTGGGGAGCAGGCGACGCAGGATCCGCCCCAGGTAGCGCCCGAGGTCCACCCGGCCGCCGGTGCGCACCGCCTCGCGCGCGAGCATGCCGGTGAAGAGGAAGCCGGAGATCGCGAGGAAGACGTCGATGCCGCCGGACACGCGGCCGTCGCCGAAGACGTGGAAGACGACGACCAGGGCGATCGCCAGCCCGCGCAGGCCGTGCAGCTCGCGGCGGTAGCGGGCGGTCAGCGAGGGGTGCGCGGTGGCGCCGCTGCCCTCGCCCGGAGACGTCGCCTCCCGCGACGGGCTCGGGGGAGCGGCCTCGCCACGGCGGTCCGTGCGGGTGTCGGTGCGGCTCGGGCTCACTGCGCCGGGCTCACCCTCGTGATCCGGTGCAGCAGGAAGGTGCGGGTGACGTCGGCGTCGCCCACGCTCGCGCGCAGCCGGCCGCCCTCGACCGCCAGCGGTCGCACCAGGTGGGTGGCGACGCCGCCGGCGTCGTCGGCATACCCGATCCACAGGGCCTGGCCGTCCACCGCGGCCTCCCGCACCGTCGCGCTCACGACGACCGGGTCCGTGCTGGCGTCCGTCCCCGCGTCGCCGTCACCGCCGCCGGCGGCTGCGGCGGACGCGTCGCCGCGGCGCACCACCCCGACGACCTGCCGGGCGACGGTCTCGTCGACCCCGCTCACCCGCACGGCCGGCGTGGTGGTGCGGGGGGCCCGGTGGCGCTGCACCGCGAGCGCGAGGCCGGCGTCGGCGCCGTCCGCGACCGGGCCGTACTGCTCCTCGCGCAGCAGGTCCATCACCGTCGGGGCCGGGACGGGTGAGACGAGCACGGTCGGGGCGACCCGCCGCCACTGCAGCATCCCCAGGGCGCGGTCGTGCTCGATGCGGTCCAGGAGGGCGGCGTCGTCGCAGCGCAGGTAGGCCGCGCACGCCCCGACCCGGGCCACGCCGTGGCGGCGGGCGACGTCGCGCACGAGGTAGTCCAGCGGCTGCGGGACCCCGGTCCGCGACACGGCGGCCAGCTCCTCGAGCACCCGGTCCGCCGTCCAGCCGAGGTCGAGGGCGCGGCGCACGCTCTGCTCGCCGAAGCGGTGCACCGTCGCGCCCCCGCGGGACTCGACGTCGCTCACGAGGCGCAGCAGGGTGCGGGCGGGGCCGTCGAGACGGCCGGGCGCGATGGCGGTGAGGTCGGCCTGCAGCAGCACGTGGTCCACCGCCGGGGGCACCAGGGGCTCCATGAGGTCGGCCGCGGGGTCACCGGCCACGACGGCGCGTCCCGGGGTCGACAGGGCACCGCGACCGGTCAGGCCCGCCCACTCGGCCTCGCGCAGCGCCGTGCCCGGGCCGACCCCGTGGTCGCCGGTGGACCGCGCCGAGCGCAGCGGGTGCCGCCAGCGCAGCAGCTCGGCCAGCGGCTCCGGCGCGCCGACCGCGCCCGGCGGCAGACTCGCGAGGGCGCGCAGGGTGTCGTGCCGGCGTTGCCGCGCCAGGGGGTATGACGTCGCGGTCGACAGCACGTTGACGCGTCCGCCGTCGGTGGTCCCGACGAGCCCGGGCGCCGCCGAGGTGGTCCACCAGGCCTGCGCGAGCGTGGCCCAGCGCGCGCCGGCGGGCTCCTCCAGCCAGGCGTCGGCCAGCGCCGTCGGCGCCCACACGGAAGACTCCTCGCCACCGGCCTGCCGCCGCCCGTCGTCGACCGCGACCAGGCCGGCGGCGTGCACCGTCTCCAGCAGCCAGGCGACCTCCTCGGTGCCGGTCTCCAGGTGGGCGGACAGCCGGCCGAGGTCGCGCACCGCCAGACCGCCCGAGCGCAGCACCCGCGGCGGGCGGGCCCCCCACTCCTCGACCACCTCGGTGACGAGCACGACGAGCTCGGCGGCGCGGCCACCCGCCGCGGCGTCCACGACGTCCTGGTCCACCGTGGTGTGCTCCACGGCCGGCGCCTCGACGGCCGGGTGGCGGTGCAGCCGGCCGCCCCGCAGGGCGAGCGCCACCTGCGGGGGAGCAGGACGTGGCCCTCGTCCTCGCGCTGCAGCAGCCCCGCCTCGACCAGCTCCTGCGCGGCCAGCGACACCGGCGAGGCGTCACCCTCCTCGGGCACCGCCGCCACCGCCCCGCGGGCCGGGCCCCAGGTCAGCGCCTCGAGCAGGCTGCGGTGGCGCGGCTGCAGCCCGGCGAGCGCGGCCTCCAGCGACGCACCCGCGGGCACCCCGGCCCCTGCCGGACCCAGCCCACCGGGGACGCCGACGACGTCCGCCACGGCCCGGGCGGGCCGCATACCCTCCGGGGAGCGCCAGCACAGGGCCAGCGCGTGCAGGTCGTCGACGAGCTCGGTCGCCCGCGCCTCGTGCGCGCCGAGCAGCGCCGCGACGGCGTCGACCGAGGCCGGCGACGCCACGATCATGGCCTCCAGCGCCTGCAGGTGCGCGAGGTCGAGGCCCTCCAGCGCCCGCTGCACGCTGGCGCGGGTGGTGGCGCGCCCGGTGAGGGCGGTCACGTCGGCCGGGGCGGGTCGCGCCAGGTCGGGCCGGGCCTGCAGCAGCCGGGTGAGCTCGTCGTCGGTCCGGCCCCGCAGGTCGTCGGCGAGCGAACGGGCGGGCGGCTCAGTCAAAGAGGGCCTCGTAGACCTGCTGGAACCGGCGGAACCGGTCGGTGTAGTACGGCCGACGCTGGTAGTCGGGGGAGAGGGTCGCACCGCGGACCGGCCGGGCCCTCCGCACGTCCGGTGCCAGGCTCTCCAGCGCGAGCAGCGCCGTGCCGTGCAGGGTCGAGCGCTTGATCGTCACCGGGGTCACCGGGGTGCGCATCGCGTCGGCCATGATCTGCATGAGCTCGGGGCGGTCCGAGGCGACCGAGCCGCCGGCGTAGAGCTTCTCCGGCTGGGGGGCGACCTCCCGCAGCTGGCTGGCGATCCGCGCGTAGGACAGGGCGATCCCCTCGACCACCCCGCGGTAGACCTCCGCCGGTGCGGAGGCCGCCGTCACCCCGGCCAGGACGGCGCGGGCGTCCGAGGCCCACCCGGTGCTGCGCTCGCCGGTGAAGAAGGGCAGGACGATCGGCGTCGTGGGGTGCGGCTCGGCGGTGAGCGCCGCGGAGAGCGCCTCGGGACCGACCTGGTCGACGGCCAGGGTGACGTCCGCCCAGGCGAGCGCGCGACCCACGTCGTTGAGCGCGCCGCCGAGGAGGGACCGGTCGTGCGAGACGCGGTAGCACCACAGCCCGGGCGGCAGCGTCTCCGGCATCTCCCGCACCAGCACCCGCAGCGCCCCCGAGGTGGCGCAGGAGGCGGCGATGGCGGTCTCGTCGTGCGCGCCGAGGCCGACGTTGGCCGCGAGGCCGTCGGTGATCGGGGCGTACCAGCGGGCACCCACCAGACCGGGCCAGTCGGCGGCGATCCGGTCGACGTGGGTGTCGGCCACCTCGACCGGCTCGTCGAGGTGGTGGATGGGCGGCAGGCGGTCGGCGTCGATGCCGCAGATCTCGACCAGCTCGGGGTACCACTGCGCGGTGTGCCGGTCCACGAGACCGGTCCACGACGCCGTCGAGGTGCCGGTGGCGACGGTGCCGATGAGGCCCATCAGGAGGTAGTCGCCGAGGGAGAGGAAGGTGGCCGCCTTCTTCATCACCTTGGGCCGCTCGGCGGCGAGCCAGCGCAGCCGGGCCGGCCAGTAGCTGGAGTGCACCCGGGTGCCGGTGCGCTGCTGGAGGTTCTCCTCCGAGAGCTCCTCGCGCAGCTCCTGCACCTGGGCGGAGCACCGCCCGTCGGCGTAGGTGAAGCAGGGGGTGAGCGGCGCCCCGTCCGCGTCGACGACGACCAGCGAGGAGGCGAAGGTGTCGAGGGCGACACCGGCGACCTCGTGCCCGTCGAGGGCGCCGAGCAGCTCGCCGATGATGGTGCGGACCTCGTCCACCAGCTGGTCGGGGTCGATCTCCGAGGTGCCGTCCGCGGCCGTGGTGAAGGCGTGCGAGACCTTGGCCCGCTTGCCCACCGGACGCCCGTGGGCGTCGTAGACCATGCCCCTGCTGGCGGAGGAGCCGACGTCGATCGCCAGGACCAGCGGCGCGACGGCGTCCTTCAGCTCGATGTCGAAGTTCGAGGCCATGAGCGCCCACTCTAGGCGGAACGGCGCGCATAGCGGGCATCGGTCGACCGGCCCGGCCTCCGTGCGACCATCGGGGGCGTGCACCCCTCGACCGCCCTGGCCGCCGTCCTCGTCGACGAGCTGGTGCGCGGCGGGGTGCGCGAGGCCGTGCTGGCCCCCGGGTCGCGCTCCGCGCCGCTCGCCTACGCCCTGGAGGAGGCGGACCGCGCGGGCCGCCTGCGCCTGCACGTCCGCATCGACGAGCGCAGCGCCAGCTTCCTCGCGCTGGGGCTGGCGCGCGGCGGCGGTGCACCCGTGCCGGTCGTCACCACCTCGGGGACCGCGGTCGCCCACCTCCACCCGGCGGTGCTCGAGGCCGCGCACAGCGGCATACCCCTCGTCGTGCTGTCCGCCGACCGTCCGTCCGAGCTGCGCGGCACCGGGGCCAACCAGACGACGGTCCAGCCCGGCGTCTTCGCCGGGTCGGTGCGGTGGGAGGTCGACCTGCCGGCCCCCGAGGGGGTGACCCGGGCCGCGGGCGCGCACTGGCGCTCGACGGTATGCCGCGCGCTGGCCGCCGCGGGCGACGCCGGACCCCTCCGCGGCGCCGGCCCCGGGCCCGTCCACCTCAACGTGTCCTTCCGCGACCCCCTCGCGCCCGGGCCCGGGCAGCCGGACACCGCCGACGACGTGCTCGCCGGGCGGGCCGGCGGGGCCCCCTGGGTCGCCGTGGCACCGGCCCCGGGGCCCGTGGCCGCCCCGATCGGGCCGGGCCGGCGGACGCTCGTGCTGCTCGGCGACCTGCCCGACCCCGCGCTGGCCGACCGGGCCCTCTCCTGGGCGCAGGAGGCGGGCTGGCCGGTCCTGGCCGAGCCCTTCGGCCGGCTCCCGACCGGGCCCGGCGTGGTGCCGCACGGCCCGCTCGTCGCCTCCGCCGTCGCCCGCGGGGAGCTCACGGAGCTGGTGCCGGACCGCGTGGTCGTCGTGGGGCGCCTGACGCTCTTCCGCGAGCTCGGTGCGCTGCTGCGGCTCCCCGGGGTGCTCGTCGAGCACGTCTCGGCGCAGGAGCGCTGGACCGACCCCTCCCACGTGGTGAGCCGGGTCCACGGCCCCGGCGCGCTGGTGACCGCGCCGCCGCGGCACCCCGAGGCCTCCGGGTGGGTCCACGCCTGGACCGCGGCGGGTGCGCAGCGGTCGGCGACGGTGGCCGCGGCCGCCGGTGCGGAGCCGACCGGGGTCGGCGTCGCCGGGGTGGTGGCCGAGGCCCTGGGGGAGGACGACGTGCTCGTGCTCGGCTCCTCGACCGTGCCGCGCGACCTGGCCCTGTCGCTGCACGGCACCGCCGCCGCGGCGCGGGTGGTCGCCCAGCGAGGTCTGGCCGGCATCGACGGCACGGTGTCCGCCGCGGTGGGCGTGGCGCTCGCCGTGCAGGGTGACGAGGCACCGGAGGGCCTACCCCGCGTCGTCGCCCTCATGGGTGACCTGACCTTCCTGCACGACGCGGGCGGCCTGCTCATCGGGCCCGGAGAGCCGCGCCCCGACCTCACCGTCGTCGTGGTCAACGACGACGGGGGCGGGATCTTCTCGACGCTGGAGTACGGCGACCCCGCCCGCCTCGACGACCCCGGCGCCGCGGCCGCGGCCGAGCGGGTGTTCGGCACCCCGCACGGCACCGACCTGGCCGCCCTCTGCGCCGCCCACGGCGTCCGGCACGAGCGGCTGGCCACCCTGGCGGCGTTGCGGGAGAGCCTGGCGGGGCGGTCCGAGGGTCTGCGGGTGCTGGAGGTGCCGGTCGACCGGGCGAGCCACCGACGCGTGCGCGACGCCCTGCGCTGATCCCCGGTGCCGGAACGGTGCTGCACACCGGTCGTCCTGGCGACCAGGGTGCAGCACCGTTCCTGCACCACCGTGGTGCGGGCTAGAACCCGATGGCCGGCACCGGCTCGCGGTCGGCCCGCATCGCCCGCGACAGGCCGGCCACCGCTCCCGGGGTGAGCTCCTGGACGCCGAGGGTGGCCACCTGGGCGAGCAGCGTCCGCCCGCCGAGGTAGGCCGCCCCCAGCGCCGCCACGGGCGCCACCAGGTCCGGCTCGGCGTCGGTGGTCCCCACCTGCGCGGCCCCGTCGCCGTCGACCTGCAGCCGCCACCGCCCGGCGTTCCACGGGCAGACGTCGTCCTCGACCTGGACGACGAGGTCCAGCGGCGCGCCCGCGGCGTAGCCCCGGTCGCCCAGCGCCCGCGGCACGTCCACCAGCCGCAGCCAGAGGGCGTCGAAGACCCGCATGCCGGCCGAGCGGGGCCCGCCCGCCCACCAGGCCAGCGGGTCGTCCGTGGGCCGGGACCAGAAGACGGTGCGTCCGGTGAGGTCCATGTCGACCAGCCGACGGGCGAGGGCGAGCAGGGACGCGTCGTCGGCGGCCGTAAGCTCGGCGACGCTCACCTCGCCCGCGGGCTGGCCGTCGTCCCACCTGCTCTCCCGGCGGAAGACGGCATACCCGGTCAGCTCCTCGCCCCGCCGGGCGAACATCACCCGGTTCGGCTCCTTGCCGGCCCTGGCCTTGGGGTGGTCCCGGAAGGCGAACCACGACTGCTCCGTGGACTCCGGCCGGGTGACCGCGCCGAGGGTCACCCGGGCGCAGGCCAGGTGGGTCCGGTGGACCACGGCGAGCGCCTCCTCGCCGTCGAGGTCGGTGACGTGGGTGCGGATCTCGTCGGCCCGGGCCGTGAGCGCCGGCGGGGCGGTGAGCGTCGTCCCGCGCCCGAGCGTCAGCTTGGCGTCGGCACTCGCGTGGCCGTAGCCGAAGCGCCCGTAGATCGCCGGCTCGGACGCGTGCAGCCCCGCGAGGGCGGCGTCTCCGCGCTCGTGCACCCGGTGCAGGTGGTCGGTCATCATCCGGCGCAGGACACCCCGCCGGCGCGCGTCCGGGTGCACGCTCACCATGGTCAGCCCGTCCATCGGCACGCGGGTCAGGCCGCCGGCGGCCGCCGGGACCGTGAGCCCCAGGTCGAAGGCGCTGTAGAGCCCGAGCAGCGGCGCCGCGGAGGCCGGCTCGCCGGGCAGCGGGCCGTCCGGTCGCTCGATCCCGCGGGCGTGCCGCAGGTCGATCTCCTCCTCGAGGTGCTGGAGCGTCTTGCCCGGGACGACGGAGAACCAGACGGTCTCCACGAGGTCCCGGATGCGCGGCAGGTCATCGGGCGTGAGGTCGACGGGGGCGGGCAGCGAGGTGGTCACCGGCCCAGTCTGGACCAACTACGCTGCTGGGTCGGGGGATTTTCCAGGACGTCGAGGACAAGGAGTGGCC
Source organism: Serinicoccus chungangensis (assembly GCF_006337125.1). GTDB lineage: Bacteria > Actinomycetota > Actinomycetes > Actinomycetales > Dermatophilaceae > Ornithinicoccus > Ornithinicoccus chungangensis. The sequence continues at coordinate 2,593,001 of NZ_CP040887.1, read as the reverse complement.
CGTGGGGCGCGACGTGCGCGGCTCGGTGCTGGCGGTGCTGGTGGTCTTCGCCAGCTCCGGTTTCGTCATGGGCCAGGCCCTCGCGCGGGTGCCCGCCGTGCGCGACCACCTGGGCGCCGACACCGGCGCGCTGGGCCTGGCGCTCATGGGGATGGGGCTCGGCTCCCTGCTGGCGATGCCCTTCACCGGGTGGCTGGTGGACCGCTTCGGCAGCCGGCGGGTGGTCACCGTCGCGGTGGCCCTCGGGTGCCTGGGGTGGTCGGCCGTGGCGGTCGTGCCTTCGGTGCCGGTGCTCCTGGCCGTGCTCGTCCTCACCGGCACCAACGTCGGCATCTGGGACGTCGGCATGAACATCCAGGGCACCCACGTGGAGCAGGCTCGCTCCCGCTCGCTCATGCCCTTCTTCCACGCGGCCTTCTCCGGCGGCGCGGTGCTGGGCGCCGGCTCCGGCGCGCTCGCGGCCTGGCTCGGCATCGGGCTCGCCCAGCTGCCCGTGCTGGCCGTGGTGGGCGCCGTCGCCGGGGTGTGGGGGGCCAGCCGCTTCGTGCCCGAGGCGCCCCCGGAGGAGCCCGGCGCCGCGACCGCGAGAGCGGAGGACGGGGTGCCGGCGCGCGCGGAGGACGGCGTGCCGGCGGGGGCCACGGCGCCCGCGGTGGCCGCGGAGCACGGGGCCCCGGCGGGCGCCACGGCGACGGGGCACGACGAGCACGACGAGCAGGCGCCGCAGCGCCCCGCGCGGCGCGGCGTCACCTCCGCGGAGCTCCTCATCGGGCTCATCTGCCTGGCGGGCGCGCTGGCCGAGGGGTCGGCCAACGACTGGTTGGCGCTGCTGCTGGTCGACGTGCACGGGGCCCCGGCGGCCTTCGGCGCCCTGACGCTCACGGCCTTCAACCTCACGATGATGATCGGGCGGCTGCTGGGCGGCCCGGCGATCGAGCGCTTCGGCCGGGCCGCGGTGGTGCGCGCCGGCGGGGCGCTCGCCGCGGCCGCCATCCTCGTGGTCACCCTCAGCTCGTCGCTGGGGCTGGCCCTGGCCGGTGGCCTGCTGTGGGGGCTGGGCGTCGCGACGATCTTCCCCGCGGCGATCTCGGCCGCCGGCGAGGTGCCCGGACGCGGCAACCGGGCGATCACCGTCGTCTCGACCATCGCCTACGGCGCCTTCCTCTTCGGCGCGCCGACCATCGGGCTGCTGGCCGAGGTCGCGGGTCTGGACCGGGCGCTCTTCATCGTCGTCGGCTTCCTCGTCCTCCTGCTCGTGCTCTCCCCGGTCATGCGGGAGAAAAGCGGTGGCCGGGACCGTGCAGGGGCCGCCATGGTGGGGTGATGCTCACCCTGCGACCGCCGACCCTGCACGACGAGGCCGCGCTGCGCGCGATGCACGAGCAGCTCGCCGCCGAGGACTTCACCTTCCTCCTGGCGCAGGGCACGTGGAGCGAGATCCTCGCGCAGGTCCGGCGGGAGGCGGACGGGCGGGACCTGCCGGCCGACCGGGTGCGGGCGGACTTCCTCGTGGCCGAGGCCGACGGCGTACCCGTGGGGCGGGTGTCGATCCGGCACGAGCTGACCCCCTTCCTGCGCGAGGTCGGCGGACACGTGGGCTACGCCGTGGCCCCGCCGTTCCGCCGGCGCGGTCACGCCACCGAGATCCTGCGGCAGTCGGTCGAGCGCCTCCGCGGCCTCGGCGTCGAGCGGGTGCTGGTCACCTGCGACGACGCCAACGCGGCCTCGGCGGCCACCATCGAGAGCTGCGGGGGCGTCCTGGAGGACGTCCGGGTGCCGCCCGGCGGCGGCGTGCCCCGGCGCCGCTACTGGATCGACGGCTGAGGCCCTCCTCCGCGGGCCGTCCTCCGGCCGCCACGTCAGCCCTCCTCCGCCACGTCATCCTTCGGCCGCGTCGAGGGGGCTGTCAGCTGACCTGGCGGCCGAGAGCTGACCGGGCGGCTGACGGACGACGCCCGCCGGGTCGAGGGGGCCGTCAGCTGACCTGACGGCCGAGAGCTGACCGGGCGGCTGACGGACGACGCCCGCCGGGACCCACCGTGCCGGTCAGGTCCCGCCGAGCCCGAGGGCGTGGCGCATGGCGGTGAGCTTGACCTCCGTCTCGGCCAGCTCGGCCTGCGGGTCCGAGGCGGCGACGATCCCGCCGCCGGCGAAGAGCCGCATGGAGTGCCGGTCCTCGGCGAGCTCCCCGCAGCGCAGCGCGATGCCCCAGTCCCCGTCGCCGGAGGCGTCCATCCAGCCCACCGGCCCGGCGTAGCGCCCCCGGTCCATGCCCTCGAGCTCGGCGATGAGCCGCGCGGCCGGGTCGGTGGGGGTGCCGCAGACCGCCGCGGACGGGTGCAGCGCCGCGGCCAGCCGCAGCGAGGTGGCTCCGCTGCGCATGGTCCCGGTGAGGTCGCTCGCGAGGTGGTAGACGTCCGGCAGCTCCAGCACGTAGGGCGCCTCCGGCACCACGAGCTCCGCGCAGTGCGGGGCCAGCGCCTCGGCCACGGAGCGCACGGCGAAGGCGTGCTCGTCGAGGTCCTTCTCGCTGCTCACCAGCCGCAGCCGCGGGTCCACCGGGTGCTCCGGGTCGGGCGCGGCGGCCAGGGCGTCCCCGACCCGGCGCACCGGTATGCCGTTGGGCCGGCGGATCGTCCCCGCCAGCACCCGGGAGCGCGCCCGGCCGCCCTGCAGCCGCACGAGCATCTCCGGCGTGGCGCCCACCAGCCCCTCGACGGCGAAGGTCCAGGTCGCGGCATACCGCTTCTCCAGCCGCTCGAGGACCGGGGCCAGCCGCACCACGTGCCCGTCGCGGTGCCGCACGTGCACGTCCCGCGCCAGCACGACCTTCTCGACCTCGCCGCGGCCGATCCGCCCCACGGCCTGCTCCACGACCCCCGGCCACCCGTCGGCGGGGACCGCGCCCGAGGACTCCACCAGCGGGTCGAGCACCTCGATGTCGGCGTTGGTGCGCCCGAGCAGCTCGGCCGGGTGCGCCGTCGGCCACGGCTCGTCGTCCACCACCACCTGCGTCACCCACGCGAGGCCGTCCCGCCGGCCGATGACGACCCGGGGGATGGTGAGCACGCTGGCGTCGGCCGAGTCGGGGGAGAAGGTGAACGACCCGAAGGTCACGAGGCCGGTGCCCGGCAGCCGCACGCCGTCCTCGACCTCGGCGTGCTCCTGCACGGCGGTCCACCACCGCTCGGCCTCGACGAACCGGTCCGCGCCGCCCGTGCGCACCCCGGCGACCCGGCCCCAGCCCACGAGGCCGTCGCCCTCCCGCAGCCAGGCCACGACGTCGCTGGGGTCGATCTCGTCCGGGATGCGGGTGAGCAGGTCGCCGGGCGCGTCCACCGCGAGGGTGCGGGCGCGCAGTCGGGGCACGGGACGGGTCACAGCCACAGCCGACCATCGTAGGAGGTGGTGGGAGAATGCCCGTCATGAGCCCGACGCGAGCCGACCTGGACAAGCAGCCGCACGAGGTGGCGAGGATGTTCGACGCGGTGGCCCGGCGCTACGACCTCACCAACACCGTGCTCACCGGGGGCATCGACCACCTGTGGCGCCGGGCGGTGACCCGCGCCGTCGACGCGGCCCCGGGGGAGCGGGTGCTCGACATCGCCGCGGGCACCGGGACCTCCAGCGAGCCTTACGCCGACCGCGGGGTCCAGGTGGTCCCCGCCGACTTCTCCCACGGCATGCTCGCCGAGGGCTACCGCCGCCGCCCCGACCTGCCCTTCACCGCCGCGGACGCGATGCGGCTGCCCTTCGCCGACGACTCCTTCGACGTGGTGACGGTGAGCTTCGGCCTGCGCAACGTCGCCGACGTGGGCGTGGCCCTGCGCGAGTTCGGCCGGGTCACGCGGCCGGGCGGGCGCCTGGTGGTCTGCGAGTTCAGCCGCCCCGTCGTGCCCGTCTTCTCGACCGTCTACCGCAACTACCTCATGCGCGCGCTGCCGCAGGTCGCCCGACGGGTGAGCTCCAACCCCGAGTCCTACGTCTACCTCGCCGAGTCCATCCGCGCCTGGCCGGCGCAGCGCGAGCTGGCCGAGCAGGTCCGCGCCGCCGGCTGGGAGCAGGTGCGCTGGCGCAACCTCACCGGGGGCGTCGTCGCCCTCCACCACGCCGTCGCGCCGGGAGGCGCGGGCCGCGGGGCGGCGGCGCCCGCGCCGGCGGAGGGGACCGACGGCGTCCCGGGCGACGGGGTCTAGGAGAGGCACGACCGTGGACGTCGAGCTCGCCGAGATCCGGGACTTCCTGGCCGAGCACCCGCCCTTCGACGCCCTCCCTGCCGACGTCCTCGACCGCCTCCCCGCGCGGTGCACCGTGAGCTACGCGCGGCGCGGCACCGTGGTGCTGCGCCCCGGCGACCACGGCGACCGGCTCTACCTCGTGCGGTCCGGGGCCGTGGACATCACCGACGAGGGGCACCTCGTCGACCGGGTGGGGGCCGGCGGCGGGTTCGGCATGTCCGCCCTGGTCGAGCACGTCCCGGCACGGTATGCCGCGACGGCCCGGGAGGACACGCTGCTGCTCGAGCTGCCGCAGGCGGACTTCGACGCCCTGGCGGCGGAGCACCCCGCCGTGGCCGTCCACTTCGCCGCCACGCACCACGGCCGGATCACCGCGGCGATCGCGCAGCTGCAGACCCCTGCGCGCGGCTCGGCGGTGCTCAAGACGTCGGTGCGCGACCTGCTGCGCGCGCCGCAGCCGGTGTCCGTCGCGCCTTCGGCCACGGTCGCCGAGGGGGCCCGGGTCATGACCGCGGCGGGGGTCTCCTCGCTCCTGGTCATGGAGGGCGGGTCGCTGGTCGGCATCGTCACCGACCGCGACCTGCGCCGCCGGGTGCTCGCCGCCGGGGTCCCGCCGGACCGGCCGGTCGGCGAGGTGATGACGCCGGACCCGGTGACGCTGCCCGCCCGGGCCCTGGCGCTCGAGGCCATGCTGGAGATGACCGGACGCAACATCCACCACCTGCCCGTCGTGGAGGACGGACGCGTCCTGGGGCTCGTCACCACCACCGACCTCGTCCGTCTGGAACGCTCCAACCCGGTCTACGTCGTCGCCGACGTCCAGCGGCAGGAGGACGTCGCGGGGGTGGTCGAGCAGGCGGCCCGGATCCCCGCCGTCGTGGGCCAGCTGGTGCGCGAGGACGCCAGCGCCGCAGACGTCGGCCGGGTCCTCGCGGCCCTGACCGACGCGGTGACCCGGCGCCTCGTGGTGCTGGCCGAGACCCAGCTCGGTCCAGCCCCCGGGCGCTACGCCTGGGCCGCCCTGGGGTCGGTCGCCCGCGAGGAGCAGGGGCTGGCGAGCGACCAGGACCACGCGCTCGTGCTCGCCGACGACGCCGACCCGGCCGACCCCTGGTGGGCCGCGATGGCCGAGCGGGTGACCGCGGGGCTGGAGGCCTGCGGCCTGCCACGGTGCCCGGGGGGCACCATGGCGACCGACCCGAGGTGGCGGCAGCGGGTGAGCGGCTGGCGCTCGCAGTTCGCCCGGTGGGGCGAGGAGCCCGCGCCGGAGGCCGTCCTGCGGGCCGCCATCTTCTACGACATGCGGGCCGTGCACGGCGACGCGGACCTCGTGGTGGGGCTGCGGTCGGAGGTCGTGCCGCTCGGCGGACGTTCCGACCTCCTGCTCGCCCACCTCACCGCCCAGTCCGCCCGCATGCGGCCGCCCATCGGCTTCTTCCGCGGCCTCGTGCTGGAGGACGCCGGCGAGCACCGGGACACCCTCGACCTCAAGCGGGGCATCGCCGCCGTCGTGCAGATGGCCCGGATCCACGCCCTGCGGGCCGGCTCCACGGCGCTGGGCAGCGGGGCGAGGCTGGCGGCGGCCCGGGAGGCCGGGATCCTCCCGAAGGAGTCGGCCACGGACCTCACGGACGCCCTGGAGCTGCTGTCCTACCTCCGGCTGCGCCACCAGGCGGCGCGGGTGGCCGCGGGCGAGGTGCCGGACAACCACCTCGACCCGCGCCGGCTGGGGAGCCTGGACCGTCGGCACCTGCGCGACGCCTTCGCCGTCGTCCGGTCCGCGCAGCAGGGCCTGTCCTCCCGGTCGCCGCAGGTGGGCTGATGGGTCTGCGCGAGCTGCTCCCGGGCCGCCGCCCCCGCCCCGGGCCCGGCACCCCGCTGGCCGACCTCGCGGCCGCGTCCGCCGTCGACCCCGCCACCCCGCTGGACCAGGTCCGCCTGCTGGCGCTGGACCTCGAGACCACCGGGCTCGACCCGCGCCGGCACGAGGTCCTCTCCGTCGGCCACGTCCCCGTGGCGCAGGGCCGGATCCTGCTGGCCCACGCCCGGCACGAGCTCGTCCGGCCGCAGGGACCCGTGGGGGAGTCCGCGGTCCACCACGGCCTGACCGACGACCGGCTCGCGCACGTCCCCGACCTCGCCCAGGTGCTCCCGAGGGTGCTGGAGGCGCTGCGGACCGGGTCCGCCCAGGACGGTGAGGACGCCCGCCCCGTGCGCCGGGTGCTGCTGGCCCACTTCGCCCAGATCGAGACGGACTTCCTCGCCGCGGCCTGCCGCCGCCTCTACGGCACCGACGTCCCGCTCCAGGTGGTCGACACGCTGACGCTGGCGCAGCGGATGCTGCGCGTCCCCACCCCGGAGCTGGCCTCCGGGCGGCTGCGGCTGGACGCCTGCCGCAGGCACTACCGGCTGCCCCGCTACCGCGCCCACTCGGCGCTCACCGACGCGCTCGCCTGCGCCGAGCTCTTCCTCGCCCAGTCCGCCGAGCTGGCGGAGCAGTACGGTCGCCCGCTGCGGCTCGCGGACGTCCTGACGCGGTGACGCCGAGGGCCGCGCGGCGGATTTGGCGCAGGTCGTGTGACGTATTGGCTCTCAGGCCCCCCTGGGCCGATCTGCCTGGAGTGCGGGCCTAGACTTCGAGACGTTCGTGAAGGTTGTCACAAGCGAGGCGTCACAGCGTGAATGAGCAGGTCGAGACCGCCGACGTGATCGTCGTCGGAGCCGGTCCAGGAGGGGCGAGCGCCGCGGCATACCTGTCGGCGCACGGCCTCGACGTCCTCCTCCTGGAGAAGTCCACGTTCCCCCGCGACAAGATCTGCGGCGACGGTCTGACGCCGCGCGCCGTGCGCGAGCTCATCAGCCTGGGGGTGCCGATCGACGAGGCCGACGGGTGGCACCGCACCCGCGGTCTGCGCATCCTCGGCGGGGGGATGCGGCTGGAGCTGGACTGGCCGGCCAACGAGACGTTCCCGGGCTTCGGGCTGGTCCGGACCCGCCACGACCTCGACGAGATCCTCGCCCGGCACGCCGTGACCCGCGGCGCGCGCCTGCTCGAGGGCATCAACGTGCAGGAGCCGGTGCTGGACGCACGCGGCCACATCTGCGGCGTGAAGGCGAAGGTCATGGGCCCGGACGGGCGCCCCACCGGCGAGCGCCGCGAGTTCCGCTCCCGGGTGGTCGTGGCGGCCGACGGCAACTCCAGCCGGCTCTCGCTGGCCATGGACCGACCCAAGCGCGACGACCGGCCCATGGGGGTCGCGGTGCGCGCCTACTTCGAGACCCCGCGGCACGCCGACCCCTACCTCGAGTCCTGGCTGGAGCTCTGGACGAAGGACGAGCAGGGCCGCGACGACGTCCTCATGCCCGGCTACGGCTGGATCTTCCCCGTCGGGGACGGCACCGCCAACGTCGGGCTGGGCATCCTGGACACCGCGGAGGCGTTCGGGACCTTCGACTACCGCGACGTCATGCGGCGCTGGATCGCGACGATGCCGCAGGACTGGACGTTCTCCGAGGAGACGCAGCAGGGGCCGATCCGGGGGGCGGCCCTGCCGATGTGCTTCAACCGGCAGCCGCTCTACGACCGGGGCCTGCTGCTCGTCGGCGACGCCGGGGGGATGGTCAACCCGTTCAACGGCGAGGGCATCGCCGAGGCGATGGAGTCCGGCCGGCACGCCGCGGAGGTCATCGCCTCCGCGCTGGCGCGGCCCACCCCGGGGGAGACCGAGGTGGTGCTGCAGTCCTACACCGCGGCGATGAAGGCCTCGCTGGGTGGCTACTACACCCTGGGCCGCCACTTCGCCACGCTCATCGGCAAGCCGGAGGTCATGCGCCTGGCGGTGAGGTACGGTCTGCCGCGGCGCTCCCTCATGCGCCTGCTGCTCAAGATCATGGCCAACCTGCCGCAAGAGCGCGGCGGCGGGATGGACGACCGGGTGATCAACGCGCTGAGCCGGATGACCCCTGCGGCATGACGGCCACGTCCACCCCTAGGATTGGAACGCGCGCGACCCTGGCGAGCCCGACGCCGGGCATCTCTCGAAAGGAGTGCTGGCACTGATGGACTACCACCCGTACCTGCCGGTCGTCTTCTTCCTGCTGTTCGGCCTCCTGTTCGCCTTCGGGTCGGTCTTCGGTGGTGCCCTGCTGGGGCGGACGACCTACAACCGTGCCAAGGCCGAGGCCTACGAGTGCGGGATCCAGCCGACGCCGCAGGCCCACGAGGGCGGCCGTGTGCCGGTGAAGTACTACCTGACCGCGATGCTCTTCATCGTGTTCGACGTCGAGGTGCTCTTCCTCTACCCCTTCGCGGTGGCCTTCGACCAGGTGGGGCTCTTCTCCGTCCTGGCCATGCTGCTCTTCCTGGTGGTCGTGTCGGTGCCCTTCGTCTACGAGTGGAGCAGGGGCGGCCTCGAATGGGACTGAGCACGAGGGAAGTGAGCTGAACGATGGGACTCGAGGACAAGATCCCCGGCGGGATCATGCTGACCACGGTCGAGGGGCTGGCCGGTCACCTCCGGCAGTACTCCGTGTGGCCCGCCACCTTCGGGCTCGCCTGCTGCGCCATCGAGATGATGGCGGTGGGGACCCCCGACTACGACATCGCCCGCTTCGGCATGGAGCGCTTCGCCGCCACCCCGCGGCAGGCCGACCTCATGATCGTCGCCGGCCGGGTGTCCCAGAAGATGGCCCCGGTCGTGCGTCAGGTCTACGACCAGATGCCCAACCCCAAGTGGGTCATCTCCATGGGTGTCTGCGCCAGCTCCGGCGGCATGTTCAACAACTACGCCATCGTTCAGGGGGTCGACCACATCGTCCCCGTGGACGTCTACCTGCCGGGCTGTCCGCCGCGGCCCGAGATGCTGCTCAACGCGGTGCTGGAGCTGCACAAGCAGATCCGGGAGTTCAAGTTCTCGGTCAACCGCGAGGAGGCCGCCCGGGCGGCGGAGTCGGCCGCGATGAAGGCGATGCCGACCAGCGAGATGAAGGGGTTGCTGGCGTGAGCGGGCGGAGCAGCGGTCCGGAGACCCCGGACAAGCAGCCGGTGGTGCAGGAGACCACGGAGGACCGGGTCAACGCACCGGAACGCACCGAGGACCAGAAGGTCAGCCCGGGCCACGCGCAGGAGAGCGGCGGGGGCTCGGTCCCGGCCGCGACCCGCGCCGAGGACCACGACCCGGTCGAGGTGGCCCGCAAGAAGGGCATGTTCGGAGCCTCCCTGGGCAACGACACCTCGGGCTACGGCGGGCTGGACGTGCCCGTCCTCATGCCGGGTGCGGCCCAGCGCCCCTACGGCTCCTACTTCGACGAGGTCGTCGACGCCCTCGAGGCCGCGGCGCCCGAGGCCTTCGCCGCCGGTCTGGAGCGGGTCGTCGTGGACCGCGGCGAGCTGACGCTGCACGTGCACCGGGACCACCTGCTGGCGCTGGTGCGACCGCTGCGCGACGACCCGCGGCTGCGCTTCGAGGTGTGCACCGGCGTCTCCGGGGTGCACTGGCCGCAGCAGACCGGTGCCGAGCTGCACGCGGTCTACCACTTCCAGTCCATCACCCACGGGGTGCGCCGGGTGCGCCTCGAGGTCACCTGTCCCGACGAGGACCCCCGCATCCCGTCGATCGTCGGCACCTACCCGACGAACGACTGGCACGAGCGGGAGACCTGGGACATGTTCGGCATCGTCTTCGAGGGTCACCCGGGCCTGACCCGCATCCTCATGCCGGACGACTGGCCCGGCCACCCGCAGCGCAAGGACTATCCGCTGGGCGGCATCCCCGTCGAGTACAAGGGTGCCACCGTCCCGGCCCCCGACCAGCGCAGGAGCTACACCTGATGGCGACGACGAACAGCACCGACGAGCAGGTGGCCGGCAGCCCGGCCGACGAGGGCGCGGCATACCTCGACTCCACCCCCACCGACCTGTACGCCGAGGGCGGCCCGACCTCGGACGCGGACGGCGACGCCGTCTTCACCGCGGCCGGCGGGGACTGGGACGACATCGCCCGCGACGTGGCCGCGCTGGGCGCCGAGCGGATCGTCGTCAACATGGGTCCGCAGCACCCGTCCACCCACGGCGTGCTCCGGCTCATCCTGGAGCTGGACGGCGAGACCGTGCAGGAGGCGCGGGCCGGCATCGGCTACCTCCACACCGGCATCGAGAAGAACATGGAGGTGCGCACCTGGACGCAGGGCACCACGTTCTGCACCCGGATGGACTACCTCACGCCGATCTTCAACGAGGCCGCGTACTGCCTGTCCGTGGAGAAGCTGCTCGGCATCACCGACCAGATCCCGCAGCGGGCCAACGACATCCGGGTGCTCATGATGGAGCTCAACCGGATCGGCTCCCACCTCATCGCGGTGGCCACCGGCGGGATGGAGCTCGGCGCCACCACCGTCATGACCATCGGCTTCCGCGAGCGGGAGCGGCTGCTGCGCTTCTTCGAGGCGGTCTCGGGCCTGCGGATGAACCACGCCTACGTCCGCCCCGGCGGCGTGGCGCAGGACGTCCTGCCCGAGCACCTCGACCAGTTCGAGGAGGAGCTGCCGCTGCTGCGGCGGGGGATCAGCGAGCTGGAGAAGCTGCTGCTGGAGAGCCCGGTGCTCAAGGGCCGCCTGGTGGACGTCGGCTACCTGTCGCTGGCCAGCTGCATGGCGCTGGGGATCACCGGCCCCATCCTGCGCTCGACCGGCCTGCCGCACGACCTGCGCAAGGCCGATCCCTACTGCGGCTACGAGACCTACGACTTCGACGTCGTCACCCGGCGCGACATGGACGCCTACAGCCGCCTGTGCATCCGGCTGGACGAGATGTGGCAGTCGTTGCGCATCGCCGAGCAGGCGATCGCGCGGCTGCGGGCCAGCGAGGGCGAGCCGGTCATGGTGGCCGACAAGAAGATCGCCTGGCCGGCCCAGCTGTCGGTCGGCGCGGACGGCCAGGGCAACAGCCTGGACCACATCCGGGAGATCATGGGCGAGTCCATGGAGGCCCTCATCCACCACTTCAAGCTGGTGACCGAGGGCTTCCGGGTGCCGCCCGGGCAGGCCTACGCCGCGGTCGAGTCGCCCAAGGGCGAGCTCGGGGTGCACACCGTCTCCGACGGCGGCACCCGGCCCTACCGCGTGCACTTCCGGGACCCGAGCTTCACCAACCTGCAGGCGGCCTCCGCGCTGTCCGAGGGCGGCCTCGTCGCCGACGTGATCGTCGCGGTCGCCTCGATCGACCCCGTGATGGGAGGCGTGGACCGATGAGCGGTACGCACGAGCGCGAGGACATGCGCAGCCAGCTGGACGAGGCGTCCGAGCGACGGGTGCACCACAGCGTGCCCGGTCACTCCGACCACGGACCCCTGCACCACCACACGCCGCTGCACGCCTCGGAGGAGCCCTACCCGGAGGACGTGCTGGCCCGGCTGGTCGCCGACGGCGAGCAGGTCATCGCCCGCTACCCGCAGAAGCGCTCGGCCCTGCTGCCGCTGCTGCACCTCGTGCAGTCGGTGGACGGCTACGTCACCGGCCGGGGGGTGCGGCTGTGCGCCGACCTGCTCGACCTCACGACCGCCGAGGTGAGCGGGGTGGCGACGTTCTACACCCAGTACAAGCGGCACCCCAACGGCGAGTACACCGTGGGGGTCTGCACCAACACCCTGTGCGCGGTCATGGGTGGCGACCAGATCTTCGACGAGGTGAGCGAGCACCTCGGGATCGGCCACGACGAGACCACCGAGGACGGCCGGATCACCCTGGAGCGGGTGGAGTGCAACGCGGCCTGCGACTACGCCCCCGTGGTCATGGTCAACTGGGAGTTCTTCGACGAGCAGACCCCGGAGAGCACCAAGGAGCTCACCGACCGGCTGCGCGCCGGGGAGCCGGTGACGCCGACCCGCGGTCCCTCCCGCGTCTGCACGTTCAAGCAGGTCAGCCGGGTGTTGGCCGGCTTCCCCGACGGCCTGGCCGACGAGGGGCCCGGCGCGGGGCAGGCCTCGTTGCGCGGCACCCTGCTCGCCAAGGAGAAGGGGTGGACCGCACCCCGACCCGACTCCGGGACCGACACCGAGGCCACCTCCGAGGGGCAGGCCGGAGGCCAGTCCCAGGGCATGTACGGCTCGGTCAACACCGACGCCAACGAACCCGACGATGTGCCCACCTCCGAGGGCGTCAAGGACGTCGACGAGACGAAGGGAGACGAGGCGTGAGCACTCAGCTGACCCCGATCCTGTCCGAGTTCTGGGACGTCGAGCGGTCCTGGACCCTGGAGACCTACGAGCAGCACGAGGGCTACCGTGCCCTGCGCACGGCGCTCGCCGGCGACGCGGCCGACCTCGTCGCCGCCGCCAAGGAGTCGGGCCTGCGCGGACGCGGCGGTGCCGGCTTCCCGACCGGCATGAAGTGGGGCTTCCTGCCCCCGCCGGACGGCGGTCCCCGCTACCTCGTCGTCAACGCCGACGAGTCCGAGCCGGGCACCTGCAAGGACACCCCGCTCATGATGGCGGCTCCGCAGTTCCTCATCGAGGGCATGATCATCACCTCGTTCGCGATCGACTGCCACCACGCCTTCATCTACGTCCGCGGCGAGATCGTCCACGTCTACCGCCGCCTCATGCGGGCGGTGGAGGAGGCGTATGCCGCGGGCTACCTCGGCAAGGACATCCTCGGGTCCGGCTTCGACCTGGACATCACCGTCCACGCCGGTGCCGGCGCCTACATCTGCGGCGAGGAGACGGCGCTGCTCGACTCGCTCGAGGGCCGTCGCGGCCAGCCCCGCCTCAAGCCGCCGTTCCCTGCGGTCGCCGGTCTCTACGCCCGCCCGACCGTGGTCAACAACGTCGAGTCCATCGCCTCGGTGCCCTCGATCGTCCTGCACGGCGCCGACTGGTTCGCCGGGATGGGGACCGAGAAATCGCAGGGCTACGGGCTGTTCAGCCTGTCCGGCCACGTGGAGCGCCCGGGGCAGTACGAGGCCCCGCTCGGCATCACCCTGCGCGAGCTGCTGGAGATGGCCGGCGGCATGCGCGGCGGCAAGAAGCTGAAGTTCTGGACCCCCGGCGGCTCCTCGACCCCCATCTTCACCGACGCCCACCTCGACGTGCCCCTGGACTTCGAGTCGGTCGCCGCCGAGGGCTCCATGCTCGGGACCCGCGCGCTGCAGATCTTCGACGAGACGGTCTCGGTGGTGCGCGCGGTGTCGCGCTGGACCGACTTCTACGCGCACGAGTCGTGCGGCAAGTGCACGCCGTGCCGGGAGGGGACCTTCTGGCTCAAGCAGATCCTGGAGCGGCTCGAGGCCGGCCAGGGCCGTCCGGGTGACATCGAGAAGCTGGACGACATCTGCGACAACATCCTCGGCCGCGCCTTCTGCGCCCTGGGGGACGGCGCCACGAGCCCCATCACCTCGGCCATCCAGTACTTCCGGGAGGAGTTCGAGGAGGCCATGCACACGCCCTGGCAGGAGACCTTCCCGGCCGGGCGCAACACCCTCTTCGCGAAGGAGAGCCAGCCCGCATGAGCGTGGAGATCAGTGACCCGACCATCCCCGACGAGGTGACCGAGGAGGACGTGCCGACGGTGGAGGTCACCATCGACGGCGTCGAGGTCGCGGTCCCGGAGGGCACCCTCGTCATCCGGGCCGCCGAGGAGGTCGGGATCCACATCCCGCGCTTCTGCGACCACCCGCTGCTGGAGCCCGTCGGGGCCTGCCGCCAGTGCCTGGTGGACGTGTCCACCCCGGACCGCGAGGGCAACCTCAAGCCCATGCCGAAGCCCCAGGCGTCCTGCACCATCGCGGTGTCGCCGGGCATGGTCGTGCGCACGCAGCACACCTCCGAGGTGGCCGACAAGGCGCAGACCGGCGTCATGGAGCTGCTGCTCGTCAACCACCCCCTCGACTGCCCCGTCTGCGACAAGGGCGGCGAGTGCCCGCTCCAGAACCAGGCGATGTCCGACGGGCGCCCCACCTCCCGCTTCGAGGACGTCAAGCGGACGTTCCCCAAGCCGGTCAACATCTCCAGCCAGGTGCTGCTGGACCGCGAGCGGTGCGTGCTGTGCGCCCGGTGCACCCGGTTCTCCGAGCAGATCGCCGGTGACCCGTTCATCGCGCTCATCGAGCGCGGGGCCCTGCAGCAGGTCGGCATCTACGAGGAGCAGCCCTTCGAGAGCTACTTCTCCGGCAACACCGTGCAGATCTGCCCCGTGGGGGCGCTGACCGGCGCGGCCTACCGCTTCCGTTCCCGCCCCTTCGACCTGGTCTCCACGCCGAGCGTGTGCGAGCACTGCGCCTCCGGCTGCTCGCTGCGCACCGACCACCGCCGCGGCCAGGTCCTGCGCCGGATGGCCCTCGACGACCCCGAGGTCAACGAGGAGTGGAACTGCGACAAGGGCCGGTGGGCCTTCGCCTACGCCACCCTGCCGGACCGTCTGCACGACCCGGTCGTGCGCGGCAGCGACGGGGAGTATGCCGTCACCTCGTGGCGCGACGCCTACGCCGCCGCGGCCGCCGGCCTGTCCGGGGCGCGGGCCGCCGGTGGCGTCGGGGTGCTGCCGGGTGGCCGGGTGAGCGTCGAGGACGCCTACGCCTACGCCAAGCTCGCGCGGGTCGCCCTCGGCACCAACGACATCGACCACCGGGCCCGCCCGCACAGCGCGGAGGAGGCCGACTTCCTGGCCGCCGCCGTCGCGGGTCAGCGCGAGGTCAGCTACGCCGACCTCGAGGCGGCGCCCTCGGTCCTGCTCGTCGGCCTCGAGCCGGAGGAGGAGAGCCCGATCGTCTTCCTGCGGCTGCGCAAGGGGTTGCGCAAGCACGCCACCCAGGTGTTCGCGGTCGCGCCGTTCGCGACCCGGGGGCTGGAGAAGCTCGACGGCATGCTGCTGTCCTCCGCGCCGGGCACCGAGGCGGAGGTCCTGCACGCGCTGGCCCAGCGCCGCAGCGACGGCCCCGGCACGGCCGACGACGGCCCGGTCGAGGCCCTCGACGTCAACCCGGTGCACGCCGCCTCCGACGCCCTCGCCACGGGCTCGGTCATCCTCGTGGGGGAGCGCCTCGCCGCCACCCCCGGGGCGCTGTCGGCCGCCGTGGCCCTCGCGCAGACCACCGGCGCCGCCCTCGCCTGGGTGCCCCGTCGCGCCGGTGAGCGCGGTGCCGTCGACGTCGGCACGCTCCCCGGGCTGCTGCCGGGCGGTCGCCCGGTCGGTGACGCGGGTGCCGTGGCCGAGGTCGCCGACCGGTGGGGCGTGGACGTGCTCCCCGGCACCGTCGGGCGCGACGCCACCGCCATCCTCCAGGCCGCCGCGGACGGCGAGCTGGACGCCCTCGTGGTCGGCGGCGTCGAGATCGACGACCTGCCCGACCCGGCCCTCGCCCGGCGGGCGCTCGAGCGCGCCTTCGTCGTCTCCCTGGAGGTCCGCGAGAGCGAGGTGCACGCCTACGCCGACGTCATCCTCCCGGTGGCGCCGCAGCAGGAGAAGGCCGGCGCCTACGTCACCTGGGAGGGCCGGCTGCGGCCCTTCGAGCGGGCCATCGCGTCCGGCGCCAGCTCCGACCACGTCATCCTCGACCGGCTCGCCGACGCCCTCGGCGTGCGGCTCGGCACCGGCACGGTCACCGAGGTCCGGCACGAGCTCACCGGTCTGGACCGGTGGGCGGGCACCCGGCCGGCCGCCCCGACGGTCGCCGCGGCCGGTCCGGCCAGCCCCGTCGCCGGTGAGGCCGTCCTCGCGACCTGGCACCACCTGCTGGACGCGGGCCGTCTGCAGGACGGGGAGCCGTTCCTCGCCGGCACCGCCCCCACGGCGGTGGCCCGGCTGTCCGCGGCCACGGCCGCCGACGCCGGCGTCCAGGCCGGCGGGACGGTGCGGGTCGCCACGACGACCGGCTCGCTGGAGCTGCCGGTCCAGGTCACCGCCATGCAGGACGGCGTGGTCTGGCTGCCGACCAACTCCCCGGGCTGCACGGTCCGGGCCACCCTCGGGGTGGACGCCGGGGCCGTGGTCTCGCTGTCCGCCGGCAGCACCGCCGGACCCGACCGACCGACCGCACGAGGTGAGGCATGAGCCTGCTCACGGCATACCCCGAGGTGATGGCGAGCGTCCCGCTCGTCACGCAGGACCTCCCGGCCGCCGACTTCAGCGACACCCCGTGGTGGCTCTCGCTCGTCAAGGCCTTCCTGCTGTTCGTCTACGTGATGATCTCCGTCGTCATCGTCATCTGGTTCGAGCGACGCGTCATCGGGCGCATGCAGCAGCGCCCCGGGCCCAACCGGCTCGGTCCGCTCGGCATCCTGCAGACCACCGCCGACGGCATCAAGCTCTTCCTCAAGGAGGACGTCACGCCCAAGGGCGCGGACAAGCTGATGTTCTACGCCGCGCCGCTCATCGTCGCGTCGCTGGCCTTCGTCTCCTTCGCCATCATCCCGCTGGGCGGGGACGTGCAGATGTTCGGGCACACCACCCCGCTGCAGCTGACCGACACCCCGGTCGCGGTGCTGCTCGTCCTGGCGGTGGCCGGCGTGTCCGCCTACGGCTTCGTCCTGGCCGGCTGGTCCTCGGGCTCGACCTACCCGCTGCTCGGCGGGCTGCGGTCCACCGCCCAGGTCATCTCCTACGAGATCGCCATGGGCCTGTCCCTGGTCGCCGTGTTCCTCTACGCCGGCTCGATGTCGACCAGCCAGATCGTCGAGGCGCAGCAGCAGAGCACCGTCCTGGGCATCCCGCTGTGGTACATCGTGCCGCTGTTCTTCAGCTTCGTCGTCTACGTCATCACGATGATCGGCGAGACCAACCGGCTGCCCTTCGACCTCGCGGAGGGCGAGGGCGAGCTCGGCGGCGGGTTCCACACCGAGTACTCCTCGATGAAGTTCGGCATGTTCTTCCTCGGCGAGTACATCAACATGTTCACGGTGTCCGCGCTGGCCACCACCCTGTTCCTCGGCGGCTGGCACGCCCCGTGGCCGCTCAACGTCCTCTTCGACGGCGCCCTGGACTCCGGCTGGTGGGGCCTGCTGTGGTTCACCGCCAAGATGTGGGGCTTCATCTTCTTCTACGTCTGGGTCCGCGGCTCGCTGCCGCGCGTGCGCTACGACCAGTTCATGGCGCTCGGCTGGAAGATCCTCATCCCGCTGTCGCTGGTCTGGGTCGTCGCCGTCATGCTCATCCGGTCCGCGCAGGAGGGCTACTTCGGCGAGGGCCGCTGGGTGACCGTGCTGACCCTGGGCGGCATCGGCGTCTTCGTCCTCATCGGTATCCTCCTCTGGGACCGTTACGCCCAGCGTCGTGCCGCGGCACGCGAGGAGGCGCAGGAGGTCCCCGAGGAGATCGACCCGTTCGCCGACGGGTACCCCGTCCCACCCATGCCCGGTCAGCGGCTCGTCGAGCCGCGGCCGGCCGTCGAGCAGGCCCGACCGGTGACCGTCGCCGCCGGCCCCCGCGACGCCGACGACCCTGGCACCGACCGCACCACCGAGGAGGAGCGCCGTGGCTGACCCGACCGAGCCTCATACCGACGAGCCCGCCCGCACGCACGCCGACAGCACCCCCGCCCGTCGCGGCGAGACCGTGTCCGGCGACGGCAGGAAGGAGCCGGGGCTGCTCGGTCAGCTCTTCGCCCCGGTGGCCGGCTTCGGGGTGACCTTCGGGACCATGTTCCGCAAGGTGCCGACGCAGGAGTACCCCGAGGTCAAGCGCAAGACGGCGACCCGCTTCCACGGTCGCCACCAGCTCAACCGGCACCCGGACGGCCTGGAGAAGTGCGTTGGGTGCGAGCTGTGCGCCTGGGCCTGCCCCGCCGACGCCATCTACGTCGAGGGTGCGGACAACACCGACGAGGCCCGCTTCAGCCCCGGCGAGCGTTACGGCCGCGTCTACCAGATCAACTACCTGCGCTGCATCTTCTGCGGCCTGTGCATCGAGGCGTGCCCCACGCGCGCGCTCACCATGACCAACGAGTACGAGATGGCCGACTCCGAGCGGGCCCCGCTCATCTACGAGAAGCACCAGCTGCTCGCGCCGCTGCGCCCGGACATGCTCACCCCGCCGTTCCCCATGGCCGAGGGCATGGAGGAGCGCGACTACTACCAGGGCAAGGTCACCGGCGCCACGAGCGGCCAGCAGGACTACGTCGAGCAGCGGGACGCCCGGCGCGACGAGGCCGGTGCCGACGCCGACCAGGCGGAGGCACGGTCATGACCCCGGACCGGATCGACGGGATGGAGGTCGGTCTCTTCTGGGTGCTCGCCGTCGTCGCGGTCGCCGGTGCCCTCGGGCTGCTCTTCGCCCGCAAGGCGGTCCACGCCGCCATGGCGATGGCCATGACGATGATCAGCCTCGGCGTCATCTACATCGTCCAGCAGGCCGAGTTCGTCGGGATCATCCAGATCTTCGTCTACTCCGGCGCCGTGATGATGCTCTTCCTCTTCGTCGTCATGCTCGTCGGCGTCGACGCGTCGGACTCCACCGTCGAGACGCTGCGCGGCCAGCGCGTGCTCGCCTTCGGGCTGGGCGCGCTCTTCGTCGCCGCCGCCGTCTACGGCCTCACCCGGGTCTCCTGGCCGGCGGCCGTCGGCCTGGAGACGGTGCAGGCCGAGGGGAGCGTCACCGCCCTCGCCAGGGAGATCTTCGAGCGCCAGGTGCTGACCTTCGAGACCCTGGGGGCGCTGCTCGTCATCGCCGTCATGGGCGCCATGGTCCTGGCGCACCGCGAGCGGCTCACGCCGAAGCGGACCCAGCGACAGATCTCCCAGGAACGGCTGCGCGCCGGGGAGTGGCTCGCCGGCAAGCCGAACCCCGGTGTGTATGCCCGGCACAACGCCGCGGACACCCCCGCCCTGGCGCCGGACGGCAGCCCGGTCGAGGAGTCCGTCCCGCGCGTGCTCGTCGCCCGCGGCCAGGTCACCAACCCCGGTGAGTACCGCCTGCCCTCGGGCAGCGGTCGCTCCGACGGGCAGCCCCCGGCCGAGCAGTCCCGCGAGGACCTGCCGTCGGGGACCAACGCCGCCGCCGACAACGAGATGACCAAGCACGACGGCACCGACCGGTCGGACGGGGAGGAGCGCTGATGGGACTCGAGGCCTACATCTACCTGTCCGTGGTGCTCTTCGCCCTGGGCGCGATCACCGTCCTCACGCGGCGCAACACCATCATCGTCTTCATGGGCATCGAGCTCATGCTCAACGCCTGCAACCTGGCGCTGGTCACCTTCGCCCGCATCCACGGCACCCTCGACGGGCAGGTCTACGCCCTGTTCGTCATGGTGGTCGCCGCGGCGGAGGTGGTCGTCGGGCTGGCGATCATCATGTCCATCTTCCGTGCGCGTCGCTCGGCCTCGGTCGACGACGCCAACCTGCTCAAGCTGTAAGGAGCGCTCGTGTCTGTGCACGACCTGAGCCACGGGCTGGCCACCCTCAGCCTCGCGGCGGCCGAACACGAAGGGGGGGCGAGCGCCGTGCACGCCACCCCGGCCGAGGGCTTCGCGGCGCTCGGCTGGCTGCTCGTCGCGCTGCCGCTGCTCGGCGCGGCGGTGCTGCTGCTCGGCGGACGCCGCACCGACCGCTGGGGACCGGCGCTGGCGACCGCGCTGTCCTGGGGGAGCTTCGGCGTCGGCGTCGCCGTCATCGTCCAGCTCACCGGCCTGGCGCCGGAGGAGCGCGCGCTGTCGGTGCCGCTGTGGGACTGGGTGAGCGTGGGTGACCTGTCGCTCTCCGCCGGCCTGCTGCTGGACCCGCTGTCGCTGGCCTTCGTCATGCTCATCACCTTCGTGGGCAGCCTCATCCACGTCTACTCCCTCGGCTACATGGAGCACGACCCGGACAAGCGCCGGTTCTTCGCCTACCTCAACCTCTTCGTCGCGGCGATGCTCATCCTCGTGCTCGCCGACTCCTACCTGCTGCTCTTCGTGGGCTGGGAGGGTGTCGGCCTGGCGTCCTACCTGCTCATCGGCTTCTGGAACGACAACCCGGACTACGCCGCCGCCGCCAACAAGGCGTTCGTCGTCAACCGGGTCGGTGACGTCGGGCTCATCACCGCCATGGCGATCATGCTCGCGACCTTCGGGGCGCTGGACTTCGCCACCGTGCACGGCAGCGCCGCGGGAGCGGGCGACCTCACGCTGACCCTCATCGGCCTGGCCCTGCTCCTCGGGGCCTGCGGCAAGTCGGCGCAGTTCCCGCTGCAGAGCTGGCTGGGCGACGCGATGGCCGGCCCGACCCCGGTGTCGGCGCTCATCCACGCGGCGACGATGGTCACCGCCGGCGTCTACCTCATCGCCCGCAGCCAGGCGATCTACGACCTCACCCCGGACGCCCGGCTGGTCGTCGCGGTCGTCGGCGCGGTCACGCTGCTCTACGGCGCGGTCGTCGGCTGCGCCAAGGACGACCTCAAGAAGGCCCTCGCCGCCTCGACCATGAGCCAGATCGGCTACATGATGCTGGCCGTCGGGCTGGGACCGGTCGGCTACCTCTACGCGATCTTCCACCTGGTGACGCACGGCTTCTTCAAGGCCAACATGTTCCTCGGGGCCGGGTCGGTCATGCACGCCATGGACAACCGGGTCGACATGCGCCGCTTCGGCGCCCTGCGCACCGACATCAAGATCACCTTCTTCACCTTCCTGGCCGGCTGGCTGGCGATCATCGGCTTCCCCTTCACCGCGGGGTGGTACTCGAAGGACTTCATCATCGAGACCGCCTTCGCCGAGCCGGGCTGGCGGGCCTGGGTGTTCGGCGGCATCGCCCTGCTGGGTGCCGGCATCACCGCGTTCTACATGTCCCGGCTGTTCTTCATGACCTTCTTCGGCAAGGCCCGCTGGCACGAGGACGCCCACCCGCACGAGTCGCCGCTGGTCATGACCGTGCCGATGATGATCCTCGCGCTCGGCTCGCTGGTCCTCGGTCTGGTGCTCTACCCGACGCACATCATCACGGACTGGCTCGAGCCGGTCTTCGGGCACGCCGAGCACGGCGAGCCGCTCATCCCGGTCCTGGCCATCCAGATCCTGGCGTTCGTGCTCATGGTCGCCGGGGCCGGCCTGGCCTGGATGATGTACGGCCGGCGCGAGGTCCCGCAGACCGCACCGGAGGCCGGTCCGCTCACCCGCGCCGCCCGCCGTGACCTCTACCAGGACGACCTCAACGACGCGCTCTTCACGAGCCCCACCATGACCCTGGCGCGGACCTCCGTGGAGGCCGACAGCGTGCTGGTCGAGGGGACCGTGACGGGTGGCACGATCGGCGGGCTCAACAGCCTGTCGCGGATGCTGCGCCGCGCGCAGAACGGCTTCGTCCGCTCCTATGCCCTGACGATGCTCCTGGGCGTCGTCGCGATCCTCGGTGCCGTCTGGGTGATGCAGTGATGAGTTTTCCCTGGTTGACCACGCTGCTCGTGCTGCCGCTCGTCGGCGCGCTGGTGGTGTCCCTGCTGCCCAAGGGCAGCACGATCGTGCGCCCGGTCGCGCTCGGCGTGGCCCTGCTGACCCTGGCGGTCGGCGTCGGGGCCGCCACCCAGTTCCGGATCGGGGGCGGCACCGCGGGGGAGCCGTTTCAGCTCACCGAGGTCTACTCCTGGATCCCGCAGTTCGGGGTGTCCTACGCCCTCGGGGTCGACGGCATCTCGCTGTCGATGATCCTGCTCGGACTGGTGCTCGTGCCCATCTGCATCGTCGCCGCCTGGGACGACGTGCCGTCCGTCGGCCGACGGCAGCACGCCTACTTCGCGCTCATGCTGGCGCTCACCTCGATGATGGTCGGCGTCTTCGCGGCCATCGACGTGTTCCTGTTCTACGTCTTCTTCGAGGCGATGCTCATCCCCGTCTACTTCCTCATCGGGGTCTTCGGGGGGAGCCGCCGGGCGCGGGCGGCCACCTCGTTCCTGCTCTACTCGCTCGCGGGCGGGCTCATCATGCTCGTCGCCGTCATCGGGGTCTACCTCGCGGGGCCGCGGGGGACCGACGGGTTCCTGCTGTCCAACCTCACCGGCATGGACCTGTCGGTGGAGGCCGGGCGGTGGCTGTTCCTCGGGTTCTTCATCGCCTTCGCGATCAAGGCCCCCATGTGGCCGGTCCACACCTGGCTGCCGCTGGCGGCCGAGCAGGCCCGTCCGGCGACCTCGGTCCTGCTGGTCGGCGTGCTCGACAAGGTGGGCACCTACGGCATGATCCGCTTCTGCCTCACGCTCTTCCCCGAGGCCAGCCAGTGGGCCACGCCCGTCATCCTGGCGCTCGCGCTGGTCTCGCTCTTCGTCGGGGCGTTCCTGGCCATCGGGCAGACGGACATGCTGCGCCTCATCAGCTACACCTCGATCAGCCACTTCGGCTTCATCGTGCTGGGCATCTTCGCCTTCACCACGGTGAGCCAGACCGGCGCGACGCTCTACATGGTCAACCACGGCTTCACCACCGCCGGGCTGTTCCTCGTCGCCGGCATGCTCATCGTCCGCCGCGGCTCGCGCGACCTGCGCGACTTCGGCGGCTGGCAGCGGGTCACCCCGCTGGTGGCCGGGGCGCTGTTCGTCTCCGGCATGTCCGGCCTGGCGCTGCCCGGGCTCAACTCCTTCGTCAGCGAGTTCCTCGTCATCGTGGGGACCTTCGGCCGGCACCCGTGGCTCGGGGTCATCTCCGCCATCGGCGTGATCCTCGCGGCCGTCTACATCCTGGTGATGTACCAGAAGGTCGCCACCGGCCCGAGGCCGACAGGCCCCGAGGTCGAGGACGTCGCGGACATGAGCGGCCGGGAGAAGTGGGTGGTCGCGCCGATCATCGCGGCCTTCCTGGTGCTCGGCTTCTACCCCAAGCCGGTGCTCGAGCTGCTGGAGCCCGCCGTGCAGCAGACGCTGCAGACGGTGGGGATCAGTGATCCGGCACCTGCCGTCGACACCGCCGCCAACCACTCGACCGAGGGGAGTGACCACTGATGGGTGGCTCCATGTTCGTCGCGCCCGACATCAACTACACGGCGCTGCTCCCGATGATCATCGTCTTCGTCGGTGGCCTGGTCGGGGTCACGGTCGAGGGCTTCGCCTCGCGGCGCACGCGGTATGCCGTGCAGGTCCCGCTGTCCATCGCCACCCTCGTCCTGGCGCTGCTGGCGCTGGTCCTGCTCGGCCGGGACAACGAGGGCATCACCGCGGCCGGCACGGTGGCGGTCGACGGGGTGGCCCTGGCCCTCCAGGGTCTGGTGCTCGTGCTCTCCATCCTGGGTCTGCTCGTCATGAGCGAGCGGTTCGGCGGCGAGCAGCCCGACGCCTTCACCCAGTCCGGGGTGTCCACCCCGGGCTCGGCGGAGGAGACCCTGGCGACCAAGGTCGGCGCGACCACGACGGAGGTCTACCCGCTGACCCTCATGTCGGTCGGCGGGATGATGCTCTTCGTCGCCGCCAACGACCTGCTCCTGCTCTTCGTGGCGCTGGAGATCCTCTCCCTGCCCCTCTACGTCCTGGCCGGCCTGGCCCGGCGCCGTCGCCTGCTGTCCCAGGAGGCCTCGCTCAAGTACTTCCTGCTCGGCAGCTTCTCCTCCGCCTTCTACCTCTTCGGGGCGGTGCTGCTCTACGGCTACGCCGGCTCCATGCGGTTCTCCGACATCGCGGCCGCCATCAGCAGCAACGTGGGCATGGACGGCCTGCTCGTCCCGGGCGTCCTGCTCGTCGCGGTGGGCCTGCTCTTCAAGGTCGGCGCCGTGCCCTTCCACGCCTGGACCCCGGACGTCTACCAGGGCGCCCCGACCCCGGTCACCGGCTTCATGGCGGCCTGCACCAAGGTCGCCGCGTTCGGCGCGATGCTGCGCGTCCTCTACGTCGCCGTCGAGGGTGCCCGGCTGGAGTGGCAGCCGGTCATCGCGGTCGTGGCCGCGCTGTCCATGGTCGTGGGCGCGCTGCTCGCCATCGTGCAGACCGACGTCAAGCGGATCCTGGCCTACTCCTCGATCGCCCACGCGGGGTTCATCCTCACCGGCGTGGTCGCCCTCGACGTGGCCGGCGTCTCCAGCACGATGTTCTACCTCGCGACCTACGGCTTCATGACCATCCCGGCCTTCGCCATCGTCGCGCTCGTGCGCAGCGCGGGGACCGAGGCGACGCTCGTCGACCAGTGGGCCGGCCTGGGCCGCCGCTCGCCGTGGATCGCGGCCAGCTTCACCTTCCTGCTCATGGCGTTCGCGGGCATCCCGCTCACCTCCGGCTTCACCGGCAAGTTCGCCGTCTTCTCGGCCGCGGTGAGCCAGGGCTGGGCCTGGCTGGCGGTCGTCGGCGTGCTCGCCAGCGCGGTCACGGCCTACATCTACTTCGTCCTCGTGGTCCAGATGTGGCTCGGCGACCCGGACGACGCGGCCGGCACCGTCGTGGTGCGACCGTCCTGGATGACGTCGGTCGCGATCCTCGTCGGTGTCGCCATCACCCTGGCTCTCGGTGTCATGCCCTCCCCGGTCCTGGATCTCGCGCAGAGCACCGCGGCGTTCCTGCGGTGAGGACCGCGACCGTCCCGGGCTCCGACGACGCGCTGACCGGGCGGGTCCAGACCGGGCTGGACCGGGTAGCGGCGCGGCTCGAGGAGGTCGTCGACCACGACGACCCCTTCATCGCAGAGGCCAACCTGCACCTGGCGCGGGCCGGGGGGAAGCGGTTCCGCCCCCTGCTCACGCTGCTGACCAGCGAGGTCGGCCGGGGGTGGGACGACCAGGTGGTGGACGCCGCCGTCGGGGTGGAGCTCACGCACCTCGCCTCGCTCTACCACGACGACGTCATGGACGAGGCGGACCTGCGGCGGGGGGTCAGCAGCGCCAACGCGCGCTACGGCAACGCGACCGCGATCCTCGTCGGCGACCTGCTCTTCGGCACCGCCTCCGCCGTGGTGGCCGGTCTCGGCGCCGAGGCCGTCAGGATCCAGGCGGAGACCTTCATCCGGTTGTGCGCCGGGCAGATCCGGGACGACCGCCAGGGTGCCACCCCGCCCCCCGCGGGCGGGCAGGACGCCGCGGTCGAGGCATACCTGTCGATCCTCGCCGACAAGACCGGGTCGCTCATCGCCACGGCGGCGCGCTACGGCGCGATGTTCGGCGGCTGCGACGAGGCCACCGTGCGCACGCTCACGGCCTACGGGGAGACCCTCGGGGTCGTCTTCCAGCTGGCCGACGACCTGCTCGACGTCGCCTCCGAGGCCGACGCGTCGGGCAAGACACCGGGCACCGACCTGCGCGAGGGCAAGGCGACCCTGCCGGTGCTCTACGCCCTCGGGGGCTCCGACCCGGCGGACGCGCGTCTGCGCGAGCTCCTCGCCGGCCCGATCGACGACCCGGCCGAGCTGGCCGAGGCCCTCGCGCTGCTGCGTCCCCACACGGCGATGGAGCAGGCCAGGGAGCGGACGCTGGCCATGGCGGCGCAGGCGCGGGCCCTGCTGGAGGACCTGGAGCCGTCCCCGGCCGTGGACGCCCTGCGGGCGCTCGTCGACGGCGTGGCCGACCGCTCCCGCTGACCACCGCGTCGCGCCGCCCGCCCCTCCCCGGCCGGGCCGAGCCCGGGGGGGAGGGGAGAGCGGGGTGGGGGCTCAGCGCCGGGAGCGGTACACGTGCGCCACGCCGGGCCGCGGGACGGGGTCGCCGAGGTAGGGGTAGGCGCTGGGGGTGCCGCCCTCACCCGGGTGCTGCACGCTGACCAGCACCGAGCGCTCGTCCCAGGAGACGACGGGTCCGCAGCACTCCGCCCCGGTGGGCACGGAGAGGAACTGCTGGACCTTGCCTTTCTCCGGCCCGGCCGTGGGCATGAGGAACATGCCGTCGCAGGTGCCGATGGTGCCCGGTGCGCCGTCGGTGGAGATCCACAGGTGGTCGGCCTGCCCGTCGAAGGCGACGTTGTCCGGGCAGCTGATCGGGCTGACCTGGCTGCGGTCGAAGCCGGAGAAGTAGGTGCTCGGGTCGTCGGGGTCCCCGGCGACGAGCACGATCCTCCACCGGAAGGTGAGGGCGGCGGCGTCGTCGCCGGCCTCGGTCCACTGGATGACGTGACCGAACTTGTTGTT
This sequence comes from Serinicoccus chungangensis, assembly GCF_006337125.1. Classification (GTDB taxonomy): domain Bacteria; phylum Actinomycetota; class Actinomycetes; order Actinomycetales; family Dermatophilaceae; genus Ornithinicoccus; species Ornithinicoccus chungangensis. The sequence goes on along the minus strand of NZ_CP040887.1, from coordinate 2,566,781 downwards.
GGCCCGGGGGTTGGCCTCGTCGATCTGCCCGGGGGTGCGACGGGTGTTGTTGGTGAGGGCGACGTAGACCTGACCGGTGTGCGGGTTGGGCTCCACGTCCTCGGGACGGTCCATCTTGGTCGGGCCCACGAGGTCGGCGGCCAGGCGGGTGTGCACGCACACCTCCTCCACGGACATCCCCGGCACCCGCGAGGTGCCGTCCACGACGAGCGGCAGCCACACGCCGGAGCCGTCGAACTCACCGTCCTCGACGCCGTCCCCGGTGAAGCGGGCGACGTAGAGGTCGCCCTCGGACAGCAGCTGCATGTTGTGCCGCTTGTCGCCCCGGCGGTAGCGCTCGCGGGACACGAACTTGTAGATGTAGTCGAAGCGCTCGTCGTCGCCCATGTAGGCGACGGCCCGCCCGTCGTCGGCGAGGCGGATGGTGGCTCCCTCGTGCTTGAAGCGGCCGAGGGCCGTGTGCTTCACCGGCGTCGACGTCGGGTCGTCCGGGTCCACCTCGACGATCCACCCGAAGCGGTGCACCTCGTGCGGGTGGTCCACGACGCTGAACCGCTCGTCCGCCTGCTCCCACCCCCGCCCGCTGGAGGTGATGCCGTACCGCGCCAGGCTGCCGTCGGGGTCCGGCGCCCCGTCCGCGTTGAAGTACTGGTTGACGTTCTCCTCCCCGGACAGGACCGTGCCCCAGGGCGTGTCCCCGCCGGCGCAGTTGTTGAGCGTGCCGAGGACGGTCCGCCCCTGCGGGTCCGCCGCGGTCCGCAGCAGGCGGGACCCGGCCGCCGGGCCGTCCACCCGGAAGGGGGTGTGCGCGTGGATGCGTCGGTTGCGGGCCCCCGCGACGTCGTAGCGCCACGGCGAGAAGGGGTTGCGGCGCGACACCTCGACGATGGTCATGCCGTGCGCGGCCATCTCGATCATCGCCTGCTCCGGCGTGGGGACCCCGGAGAAGTCGGGGAACATGTTCTCGGGGTTGGTGTACTCGTTGTTGAAGGCGATGAGGCCACGGTTCGCGCCGTTGCCCCGCGCACCGCCGCGGCGCAGGGTGAGGTAGTCCGCGTTGTAGCCCGCCTGACGGCGTTGGGCCTCGACGCTCTGCCGGTCGACGTCGAAGTCGGGCGCTCCTGCGTCGATCGGGTCCCCCCAGGAGATGACGGGCGCCCAGGAGTAGCCCTCCGGCACCACGAGCTCGTCGACGTCGGCGGGGGTCGGGGCGATGGGGGTGAAGCCGGCCAGACCCGGGCGGCCGTGACCGGCGGCGGCGGCCGGCCGGGCCGTGCCCCAGGCCAGCGCGGCCGCCCCGGTGGCCGCGGCGCCCGCCTGGAGGAGGCTGCGGCGCTGCACGGTCGCGGCGACCACGTCACCGAAGTAGCGGTTGTCGCTGGTGTTCGGCACCGGCTGGGAGCAGGCGTCCCCGCAGCGGTAGCGGCAGGTCGCGGCGCTGCGCCCGCCGGGGTGCGCGGGCAGCAGCGGCAGCAGGGTGCGACGCTCGGTGAGCGGGCTCATGGAGGTCCTTCCGTCGGGACGGGGGTCGTGGCTGGGACCTGCTGAACGTAGGCCAGCACCGGCCACCGCCCGGCGACCACGGGGTGAACGCACCACGTCGTTCTCGTGACGGCTCGACCCCGGCGGGACCGGCCACCCGGCCGCCGCCGACTACGCTTGACCCCCCTACCCGAAGGAGACCGTCGTGCGCCGCACCCTGGCCGGCCTCTGGGCGATCCTGCCGCTGGCCGCCCTGCTGCTCGCCCTGTCCCTCGTGCCGCCGCCGGACCTCGTGCCGACGCACTGGTCGGGCCGGGTCCCCGACGGCTTCGCGAGCGGACCGGGGTTCGTGGCCGGGGTCCTCACCACCGTCGTCGTGTGCACCGTGGTCGCGGCCGTCGCCTCCGTGGCACGCCGCCTGGTCCCCCCGAGCTGGGGCCGCTGGGTGCTCGCCGTCGTCGCCGGTGTCTCCTGGGGTGCGGTGCTGCTCTACCTCGTGACGGCCTGGCGGGTGGGCGTCGACGGCGCGCAGGACGTCCGCGAGGGATGGCCGCTGGTAGCGGTCCTGGGTGCGCTGCTCGCCGGGCTGGTGGGGTATGCCGTGCACGGCCGCTGGGTCCCGAGCGCCGAGCAGCTGGCCGACCTGGTCCCCGAGCGGTCACGGGTGCAGCCGGTGCGGGGACGGGCCGCCCAGCCCGTGCAGCCCTGGTCCTCGGACGTGTCCTCCCGGACCATGAGGGTGCTGGGCGTCGGCCTGCTCGTCGTCTTCGTGGTCGTCGCGGTGGTCATCGTGGGGGCCGACGAGAGCGTGGTGCTGCTCGTCGTCGTCCTGCTCACCGGGCTCGGCGCGGGCGGGCTGGCGCTGCTGTGGTCCGCCGTCACCGTCCAGGTCGACGAGGACGGGCTCCGGGTGCGGTCGCGGGTGCTCCCCGTGCCGGTGGCCCGCGTGCGGGCCGACCAGGTCGCCGGGGTGGACGTGCAGGACCTCGACCCCCTGCGCTGGGGCGGGATCGGGCTGCGCGCCCTCCCGGACCGCACCGCCTTCATCGTCGACGCCGGCGGCCCCGGCATCGTGGTCTACCTCCGCACCGGGCGCCGCCTCGCGCTGCAGATCACCGAGGGTGACCAGGCCGCGCGGGTCGGTGCCCGGACGCTGCTGCGCGCCGCGGGTCAGCGGGTGGGGGCGGGCTCGCCCTCCTGAGCGGCGGGGTCGGTCGCCGCGCCGGCACCGGTCGGGGTCCCGAGCTGGCGCTCCAGCTTGGCCCCCTCGACGTCCACGTCCGGCAGGATCCGGTCCAGCCAGCGCGGCAGCCACCACGCCCGCTCGCCCAGCAGCGACATCACCGCCGGGGTCAGCGTCATCCGCACGAGGAAGGCGTCGACGAGGACACCCACCGCCAGGCCGAGACCGATGGGTCGCACCATCGTCAGGTGCGCCCACACGAAGCCGGCGAAGACCGAGATCATGATGATGGCCGCCGCGGTGACGACCCGCGCGCTGTGGTTGAAGCCGGCGACCACGGCGTCCCGGGCCGCCCGCCCGTGCACGTGCTCCTCGCGCATCGCCGACACCAGGAAGACCTGGTAGTCCATGGCGAGCCCGAAGAGGATGCCGATGAGCAGGATGGGCAGGAAGGACAGGATGGGGCCGGCCTCGTTGACCCCGAAGAAGCTGGACGCGAACCCCAGCTGGTAGACGCCGACGACGGCACCGAAGGCCGCGCCGATGCTCAGCAGGAACCCCCCGGTCGCCAGCAGCGGCACGACGACGGACCGGAAGACGAGCAGCAGCAGGACCAGCGAGAGCCCGACGACCACGACGAGGTAGACGGGCAGCGCGTCCGCCAGCTGCTCGGAGACGTCGATGTTGGCGACGGTCTGGCCGGTGAGCCCCAGGGTCGCGCCCTGGTCCTGCCCGATCTGCTCGACCGCGGGGCCGAGGCGGTCGACGAGCTCCTCGGTGGAGGCGTCGGCCGGCCCGCCCTCGGGCTGCACCCGGAACGCCAGGACGTCACGGTCGTCGTTGACGCCGGCGGGCAGCACCTGCACCACCCCGTCCACCGCGGCCAGCTCCTCGCCCAGGTCGGCCTGGGTGGTGAACAGGGCCGTGTCCCCCTCGGCGACCGGCTCGTCGAGCTCGGCGACGACGAGGATCGGGCCGTTGGCCCCCGCGCCGAACTCCTCGCGGACGGTGTCGTAGGTGGTGTATGCCGTGGAGCCGGCGGGCTCGGTGCCGCCGTCCGGCAGCCCGAGCCGCAGCTGTGCGGTCGGCCAGGCGAGGGCGCCGACGACGACGAGCACCCCGGCCAGCGACAGCCACGGGTGGCGCTGCACGCGGGCGGCCCAGCCGCGGCCCAGGTCCTCGGCGTGGGCGTCCGGGGACTCCTCGTGCCGACCCTGCGTGCTGCCCGAGCGCTCGCGCCGCGGCAGCACCCGCTCGCCCATGAGCGAGAGCACGGCCGGGGTGAGCGTGATGGCGACCAGCACGGCGATGGCGACCGTCGCGGCGGCGACCAGACCCATGATCCCGAGGAAGGGGATCCCGGTGAGGACGAGCGCGACGAGGGCGATGATGACGGTCAGACCGGCGAAGGTCACCGCGTTGCCCGAGGTGCCCACCGCGAGCGCGATCGACGGGGCGAGCGGCATACCGCGGCGTAGCTGCTCGCGGTGCCGGTTGATGAGGAACAGGGAGTAGTCGATGCCGACCGCGAGGCCGAGCATGAGCGCCAGCACCGGGGTGATCGACTGCATGTCGAAGAAGGTCGAGAGCGCCAGGGCGCCGGTGAGCCCGACCCCGACGCCGACCAGCGCCATGAGGATCGGCAGCCCGGCGGCGATGAGGCTGCCCAGCATGACGAGCAGCACGAGGGCCGCGACGACCAGGCCGACGACCTCGCCCGGGCCGAGCAGGCTGGACAGGTCGTCGGTGATCTCCTTGGAGAAGTCGACCTGCACGCCCGCGCTCTCGACGTCGCTGCCGATGCGCTGGATCGCCTCGGTCGTCTCCGGCGGGATGAGCCCCTCGGCGTCGGCGACCGAGACCTGGGTCAGTGCGGTGCTCCCGTCGCTGCTGACGACGCGGAACCCGTCGGTGAGGTCGGCGAGGCGGGCGGCGGCGGCCAGGTCCTCCTCGCCCTGGGCGACCTCGGCCTCGCCGTCCTCGAGCTCGGTGGCGCTGCTCTCCAGCTCCTCCTCGCCCTGGGCCACCTCCTCCTCGCCGGCCTCCAGCTGCTCGCGCTGGGTGTCGATCTGCGCCTGGGCGGCGTCCAGCTGCTCCCGGCCGGCGTCGATCTGCGCCTGGCCCGCCGCGATCTCCGCACGGGCCTGCTGCTCGGCCTGCGGGGGCACCTGCCCCGCGGCGACACCGGCCTCGAGCTGCTCCAGCTGGGCGTCCAGCTCGGCCTGCGACTCCTCCAGGGTGGCGGCCTGCGCGTCCAGCTCGTCCTGGCCGTCCTGAAGCTGGCTGCGCCCGTCCTCCAGCTGCTGGCGGGCCTCCTCCAGGTCCGCGCGCCCCTGCTCGAGCTGGTCGCGTCCGTCCGCCAGCTGATCACGGGCGTCGGCCAGCTCGGTCCGGCCCTCCTCGAGGTCGCCCTGGGTGGCGTCGAGCCGGCCCTGCGCCTCGAAGGGGTCGACCGCGGTGACGCCGTCCAGCTCCTCCCACCGGTCCACGGCCTCGGCGACGGCCGCGCGCTGGTCGTCGGTGAAGCCGTCGTCGCTGCGGAAGACGACGGTGCCCGTCGTGCCGGCGGCCTCCGGGATCTCCTCCTGCAGCGTCTCCAGGACGGCCTCGAACCGGCTGCCGGGGATGGAGAACTCGTTCGACAGCGGCTTGGCCATGGTGAGCATGCCGGTGACGGTGAGTCCGAGCACGGCGGCCCAGATGACGACGACGCCCAGGCGGTGCTGGGCGCACCAGCGCCCCAGTCGGTGCAGCAGGGTGGCCACGGTGGTCCTTTCGGTGGGTCAGGCGGAGGGGGAGCGCCAGCCGTCGGCCAGCAGGCCGAGGGCGCGGTCCAGGTGGTCGTGGAAGGCGGTGACGTCGGCGGGGGAGAGCTGCTCCGGGCGGTCGACCTGCAGGTCCTTGAGCCACGCCTCCTCGGTGGCCTGGAAGCAGCTCATGACGGCCGAGGCGAGGGTGGCGACGAAGAGCGGGTCGGACCCGGGCAGCACGTCGTGCAGCCGCTCGCGCAGCCACGCCGCCATGTCGGCCCAGACCGTGCGCTCCAGGAGGACCGTGGCGTCGGTGTCCGCGCCGTGCCGGTTCAGGGCGACGAACCAGCCGAGCAGGTCCTCGGGGATGCCGTGGGTGCGGGCCAGGACGCGCAGCGCGGTGACGGGGTCGTCACCGATGACCCCCGGGTCCAACCGGGTGATCATGGCGTCCGCGTGGTCGGCGAAGACGGCGCTGAGCACCGCGGGGATGCTGCCGAAGTAGTTGAAGAAGGTGCGGCGGGACACCCCGGCCCGCTCGGCCACCTGGTCCACCGTGACGTCCGCGGCGGGCAGCTCGGCGACCAGCTCGAGCAGCGCCCCCACGATGGCCTCGCGCGTGCGCACCTTGTTGAGCTCACGGCGGCCCGGCGCGGCGGGGTCCGGCCCGCGGCTCGCCACGGAGTCCGGTCGCACAGTCATGACGACGAGCATACGAAAATCTGCACGGTGTGCAAAATTGCACCGCGTGCAGAGGACGGTCGACCTAGCAGGGGGCGGGGTCGGCCAGGTCGGGGCGCTCCTCGCGGGCGTCCCTCGCCCGGGCGCGACGCTGCGCGCGGGAGCGACGCACCTGGCGCACCATGTCGGCGGAGAGCACGACGAGCGCGACCCAGACCAGGGCGAAACCGACCCAGCGGGAGGCCGGCACGACCTCCCCGAGCAGCAGGACGCCGGTGAGGAGCTGCAGGAACGGGGTGAGGAACTGCAGCAGGCCCACCGTCGACAGCGGCACCCGGCTCGCGGCGGCCGCGAAGAGCAGCAGCGGCACGGCGGTGGCCAGACCGGTCGACATGAGCAGCACGGTGTGCAGCTCGCCGTGGCCTCCCCACGTGGTCTCGCCGGCCCGGTCGAGCCACCAGAGGATGAGCAGCGCGAGCGGCAGCACGGTCGCCGTCTCGCCGACGAGCGAGCGCAGCGGGCTCAGCGACACCCCGAGCCGGTTCTTCAGCAGGCTGTAGCTGGCGAAGGAGCACGCCAGGGCCAGGCTGATCCAGGGTGGTGAGCCGTAGTCCACCGAGAGGTAGACCGCGGCGGCGGCGCCGATCCCCACCGCGACCCACTGCAGCCGCCGCAGGCGCTCGCGCAGGACGAGCACGCCGAGGGCCACCGTCACGAGCGGGTTGAGGAAGTAGCCCAGTGCCGCCTCGGTGACGTGCCCGGTCAGCACGGCGTAGGTGTAGATGCCCCAGTTCGTGGTGATGAACAGCCCCGCGAGCATGACCCCGGCCAGGCGCCGGGGGGCGCGGGCGAGGTCCACCATCCAGCGCAGGTCGCGGGTCAGGAGCAGGACGGCCAGGCACAGCACCAGGGTCCAGACGATGCGGTGGGCCACGATCTCCCAGGGCCCGGCCGGCCGGAGGGCGGCGAAGTAGAGCGGGAAGACGCCCCACAGGAGGTAGGCGAGGAAGCCGTAGGCCGTGCCGCGCTGCCGTCTGCGCTCGGCCTCGTCCGTCACCGCCGCATCCTAGGGGGTGCCCTCGTCCTCGTAGACCTCCTCGCCCTCCTCGGCGAGCACCTCACCGGCGGCCGCTGTCGGCCCCTCGGTGGTCTCGCCCTCGAGCAGCTGCTCGACCTGTCCCGGGCGGGTGCCGTCGACGGTCCAGGTGTCCCTGCCGTGCAGCAGCGCGTCGAGGGAGGCCGTGTCCCGGGTGGTCCCGGCGGTCGCCTCCTGCACCTGCTGGCGCACGCCGTCGTCGTAGGTGGGCCGCTGCACCTGACGGAAGATGCCCATGGGCACGGTCTGCATGCTGGGGTCGTCCAGCCGCGAGAGCCCGAAGGCGTTCGTCGGGTCGGGGTCGGACGGGTCGTGCACGACGACGGTGTGCCCCTCGGGCACGGCCTGCTCGGGCACCACCTGCAGGCGGCCCTGGGGGTCGCGGACGACGACCGTGGCGTCCGGGCTGCCCTCGGCGCCGATGCGCACCGGCTCGTGCGCGCGCAGGTGCGCCACCCGGCCGGTCGCCTCGTCCCGGTCCTTGAGCAGCTGGAAGGCGCCGTCGTTGAAGATCGGGCAGTTCTGGTAGATCTCGACCAGCGACGTGCCGCGGTGCGCCGCGGCGGCCTTGAGCACCTCGGTGAGGTGGGCGCGGTCGGAGTCCATGGTCCGGGCCACGAAGGTCGCCTCGGAGCCCAGCGCCAGCGAGACCGGGTTGAAGGGGTGGTCGACGGAGCCGGACGGGGTCGACTTGGTCACCGCGCCGACGTCCGAGGTGGGGGAGTACTGCCCCTTCGTCAGACCGTAGATCTTGTTGTTGAACAGCAGGATCGTGAGGTTGACGTTGCGCCGCATCGCGTGGATGAGGTGGTTGCCGCCGATCGAGAGCGCGTCGCCGTCGCCGGTGACGACCCAGACCGAGAGGTCCTCCCGCGAGGTCGCCAGGCCGGTGGCGATGGCCGGTGCGCGCCCGTGGATGGAGTGCATCCCGTAGGTGTCGAGGTAGTAGGGGAAGCGGCTGGAGCAGCCGATCCCGGAGATGAACACGATGTTCTCGCGGCGCAGCCCGAGGTCGGGCAGGAAGCCCTGGACCGCGGCCAGCACGGCGTAGTCGCCGCACCCGGGGCACCAGCGCACCTCCTGGTCGGAGGTGAAGTCCTTCTTGGTCTGCTTCTCGCCGTCCCCGAGCGTGGGCACGCCCTCGGTGCCCCGGCGGGTCGGCAGGCCGAGCGGGGTCGTCATACCGTCACCTCCTGCGACTGGACCTCCATGAGGTTCTCGTGGACCACCTGCGCGAGCTCACCGGCGGTGAACGGCAGGCCCCGGACCTGGGTATGGCTGCGGACGTCGACGAGGTAGGTCCCCCGCAGCAGCAGCGCGAGCTGGCCGAGGTTCATCTCGGGCACGACGACCCGGTCGTAGCGGCGCAGCACGTCACCGAGGTCGGCGGGGAAGGGGTTGAGGTGGCGCAGGTGGGCCCGCGCGACCTTCGCGCCGGTGGCCCTCACGAGCCGGGTGGCGGCCCCGATCGGGCCGTAGGTCGACCCCCACCCGAGGACGAGGACCCGCGCCTCGCCGCTGGGGTCGTCCACCTCCAGGGGAGGGATGGAGTCGGCGATCGCGCCGATCTTGGCCTGCCGCAGGCGCACCATCCGGTCGTGGTTGGCCGGGTCGTAGGAGATGTTGCCGGTGACGTCGGCCTTCTCGATCCCGCCGATGCGGTGCTCCAGCCCCGGGGTGCCGGGCACCGCCCAGGGCCGCGCCAGGGTCTGGTCGTCCCGCAGGTAGGGATGGAAGACCGGCTCGCCCCGCTCGTCGGTGGCGTTGGGCTCGGTGGCGTGCTGGACGGTGAGGTCGGGCAGCTGCGCGGCCGCCGGGATCTGCCAGGGCTCGGAGCCGTTGCCGAGGTAGCCGTCCGACAGCAGGATGACCGGGGTGCGGTAGGTCGTGGCGATCCGGACCGCCTCCAGGGCCGCGTCGAAGCAGTCGGTCGGCGACTGGGCGGCCACGACGGCGACCGGCGACTCGCCGTTGCGGCCGTGTAGGGCCTGCAGCAGGTCGGCCTGCTCGGTCTTGGTCGGCAGACCGGTCGAGGGGCCGCCGCGCTGGATGTCGATGACGAGCAGCGGCAGCTCGGTCGCCACGGCGAGCCCGATGGTCTCGCTCTTGAGCGCCAGGCCCGGGCCCGAGGTCGTCGTCACCCCGAGGGACCCGCCGAAGCTGGCGCCGAGCGCCATCCCGACCGCGGCGATCTCGTCCTCGGCCTGCAGCGTGGTGACGCCGTGCGCCTTGAGCGTGGACAGCTGGTGCAGCACGTCCGAGGCGGGGGTGATGGGGTAGGAGCCGAGCACCAGCGGCAGCCCGGTCCGGTAGGCGGAGGCGACCAGCCCCAGCGCCAGCGCCTGGTTGCCGGTGATGGTGCGGTAGGTCCCGGGGGCCATCGGCGCCGGCGCCACCTGGTAGCGCACCGCGAAGTCCTCGGTGGTCTCGCCGTAGGCGTGACCGGTGCGCAGCGCGGTGAGGTTGGCCTCGAGGATCTCCGGCGCCTGCGCGAACTTGGCGCGCAGGAAGGCCTCGGTCGAGGCGGTGTCGCGCGAGTAGAGCCAGGACAGCAGGCCCAGGGCCAGCATGTTCTTGGCCCGCTCCTTCTCCTTGCGGGTCAGCCCGTCGAACCCGGCGAGCGCCTCGACCGTCATCGACGTCAGCGGCAGGGCGTGCACGTGGTAGCCCGCGTCGGCGAGGGAGTCGTCCTCCAGCGGGTTGGCGGCATACCCCACCTTGGCGAGGTTGCGCCGGGTGAACTCGTCGGCGTTGGCGATGACCGTCGCGCCCCGCGGCAGGTCCGGCAGGTTGGCCTTGAGCGCCGCCGGGTTCATCGCGACGAGGACGTCGGGCGCGTCCCCGGGGGTGGCGATGTCGTGGTCGGCGAAGTGGACCTGGAAGGAGCTGACGCCCGGCAGCGTGCCCTGGGGGGCGCGGATCTCGGCCGGGAAGTTCGGCAGCGTGGACAGGTCGTTGCCCAGGGCCGCGGTGTCGGAGGTGAAGCGGTCGCCGGTGAGCTGCATCCCGTCGCCGGAGTCCCCGGCGAAACGGATCACGACCCGCTCGAGCTGGTGCAGTGGAGTAGAAGACATGTCAATAGACAAGACTACTCTCCCCTAATAGCGCTCCGGACAGCGCTGCCGCCCCACATGGTCAGCCGTGGCGCACACAGGTGGTGGCCCAGGGACGGGCCTCGAGGCGTCCCTCCGGGATGGCCTCGCCGCACACCCGGCAGCGGCCGTAGCTGCCGTCCTCGACCGCCTCCAGCGCCGTACCGATCTCGTCCAGCAGGCCCTGCAGGTTGTCGTGGGCGCCCACCGCGGTCAGCCGGTCGACCGCCATCGCGGTGCCGTCCCCGACCCGTTTGCCGAAGGAGATGCTGCCCTGGTCCTGGATGGGGGCGCTGAGCTGCTCCATCTGCGCGACCACCTCGGCCCGCTTGGCCTCCAGCTCGGTGCGCGCGTGGTCGTCCATCCGCCCAGCATGGCACGCGCCGGTGCCGGAGGACGCCTCAGAGGATGTCGTCGGTGGTGCCGAAGCTGCGGTAGTTGAGGTAGGAGCGGCGCACCTTGAGCGCGGTGCGCAGCGGGGTGCTCAGCGGCGAGAGCGCCAGGTCGTAGGCCGGGAACCAGTAGCGGTGCGACCCGAACTTGAGCTTCATCCGCAGCACCCCGAAGGAGTGCTTCTTCTCGTCCAGCAGCCGGGGGATGCCCCACAGGTCGAGCCGGGAGTAGCCGTGCTCGTGGGCGTCGGTGATCGCGGACCAGTAGAACGCGTCCGGCGCCTTGGCGTCCTTGCGCTTCTCGCCCTCCGAGGGCGGGCGGTCGTCGCGCACCGACCCGCCGTAGAGGTAGGCCGTGGTGTCGCCGAGGCCGAGGAAGAAGCCGCCCGCGAGCGCGCGCCCCTCGTGCCGGGAGAGCAGCAGGTAGGCCTCGGCGCCGTCCTGGTCGGCCTCCCGCAGGAGGGTCTCGTAGTAGTGGCGCGGGAAGGCGCCGAGGCTGGACCGCTCGTTGGTCGCGGTGAAGATCTCCCAGAAGTCCTCGAAGCTGTCGTCGCGGCCGGCCTGCACCCCCATCCGTTCGGCCGTCCGCACGTTGCGGCGGGCCATCTTGTGCAGACCGGCGAAGACGGTGTCCGGCTCCTGGCTGGTGTCGATGAGGATGGTGTGCTCGGGCTGCTCGGTCCGGGCCCGCCGGAAGGGGCCGATCCGGTCGGGGATGACCGCCTGCTCGGCCGCCAGGTCCTCCTGCTCGGGGCTGTCCCCGGCGACGAGGGGCTCGGGCGGCTCGATGGTGAGGAAGTGGTCCGTGCGGCGCGCCACCTGGCGGACCGCGCGGGCGAACTCGGGCAGCAGCGAGCGGTCGGCCAGGACCGGCCCGCGGGGGGCGTACAACGTGCTGACGCCCGGGGCGAGCGACTTGCGCATCAGCTGCACGGCCCCCACGGTGCGCCCGCCCTGGCGGACGAGGTAGCGCACCGGCTCCTGGCCCAGCGTCCGCCGGGCCTCGCCGTAGCCCCACCCCTGCAGCGGGCTGCTCACCGGCTGGTCGAGCAGGGCTGCCATGTAGGACGCGCGGTCGGTGGCCGTCTCCAGGGTCAGGGTCATGGCGACAGGGTAGCCGCCGGGCAGGCACCCTCCGAGGACGACGAGCCGGGGGGCTGGCACACTCGGTGACCATGGCGCAGACCGTCGCGGACGAGGCCGCTGCCGCCCTCGGGTGGGAGCACCTGGTGCCGCCGGACCTGTCGGGTCGGACCGTGGTGGTGACCGGGGCGAGCGACGGGATCGGGCGGGAGAGCGCCCTGCACCTGGCCCGGTGGGGTGCCCGGCTGGTCCTGCCGGTGCGCAACCGCGCGAAGGGGGAGCGGGCCCGCGCCCGGCTGCTGCGGGAGAGCGCCGCGGACCGGGCCGACGCGGTCACGCTCGTCGACCTGGACCTCACCGAGTCGCTCCTGCCCGTCGTGCGCGAGAGGGTGGTCCTGGTCACGTCGCACGCGCACACGTCCGGCCGGATGGACCACGACGACCCCCACTTCCGGCGGACCCGGTGGACCCTGCCCCGGGCCTACTCCCGGTCCAAGCTCACCGCGATGCTCTGGGGGCTGGACCTCGGCGCCCGTATGCCCGCGGGCACCCAGGTGCAGCTGACCCACCCCGGGTGGGTGGTGACCAACCTGCAGAACGCCAGCGGCAACGCGCACGTCGACCGCCTCGTCACCGCGGCCAGCCGGCCGCTGGCCATGACCCCCGCCCAGGGGGCGGCGGCCGTGCTCTTCTCGCTGACCCAGCCGCTTCCCCCGGGGTCCTACGTGGGGCCCGACGGGTGGCAGCACCTGCGGGGTCGGCCCACGCTCATCCGGCGCTCGGCGCGGGCCCTGGACCGCTCCGAGGCCGCCCGAACCGCCGCCTGGATGCGGCGCGAGGTGGGTCTGGACGCAGGTGGGCCCGTGCCCGGGCCCCGCGCACCCGCCTGAGCTCAGCGCCGGGCCCGCTGCGCGGTGACGACCTCCTCGACGCGGCCCTCCCGGATCGCGGCGACCAGCCCGGCCACGGCCTCCTCGACCTGGTCGTACATCGCCACGAACGCCTCGCGCGACAGCCCCCACGGGTCGGGCACGTCACGGACGCCCTCGCCCGCGTCCGGGGCGAAGGCGCCCAGCCGCACCACCCTGGCCGCCTCCTCGGGCGTGCGCGCCAGCGCCAGCAGGTCGTCCTCGTTCGAGGAGTCCATGGCGAGGACGAGGTCCGCCCGGTCGAAGTCGTCGGCGCCGAACTGCGCCCCCCGCGTGGTGAAGGCATACCCGCGGCGCTCGCCCTCGGTGACGGAGGCCGGGTTCGGCCGCTCACCCACGTGGTAGTCGGCCGTCCCGGCCGAGCTCACGCTCACGCCCTCGATGCCGGCCTCGTCGAGCGAGCGGACGAGGACCGCCTCGGCGGCGGGGGAGCGGCAGACGTTGCCCAGGCAGACGGTCATGATGTGCATCCCCCCACTGTCTCACCGGCGCCTGCTGGGAGGGTGGGGCCATGACCCGGCCGGACGAACCCTTCACCAAGACCCGCGCGGACGCGCCCACCCTGTTCTTCGACCGGGAGGCCACGGGATTGCGGGCGCTCGCCGCGGCGGGGGCGCGGGTGCCCGAGGTGCTGGCGGTCTCGCGCACCGGCATCAGCATCGAGCAGGTGCCCTCCGGCGGCCACCGCACCGCCGCCTCGGAGGAGGCCTTCGGGCGCGAGCTGGCGGCCCTGCACCGGACCACGGGGGAGCGGTACGGCGCGGTGGACGGCGAGCCCACGGCCTACCTCGGCGACTGCCCGGTGGACCTCGCCCCGTGCGACACCCTCGCGGAGTCCTGGCTCGACCGGCGGGTCGTGCCGCTGGCCCGTCGGGCCGTGGAGTCCGGTCGGCTGGACCCGTCGGCGCTGGCCGACGCCCGGGCGCTGGGGGCCGAGCACCTGGGCCCGGTCGAGCCGCCGACCCTGGTCCACGGGGACCTCTGGGCCGGCAACCGGCTCGTCGACGACCGCGGCCGCAGCTGGCTCGTCGACCCGTGCGCGCACTACGCCCACCGGGAGGTGGACCTCGCGATGATGCAGCTCTTCGGCGGGTTCAGCGGACGGGTGCTCGCGGCCTACGTCGAGGCGTTCCCCCTGTCCGAGGGCTGGGAGCGCAGGACCGCCGTGTTCCAGACCGTGCCGCTGCTCGTGCACGTCCTCCTCTTCGGCGGGGGGTATGCCGTCCAGGCCGGCGACGCGCTGCGCGCGGCCCGCGGCTGACCCCGGGGTCGGGCCGACCCCGCGCCCTCGAGGCACACGTGCTGGGATGGGGGGACACGTGAGGAGGCGGTCGTGCGGCGGGTCATCGGCGGGGTGCTCGGTGCCTCGCTGCTGCTCACGGGGTGCACCGAGGAGTACGACGACGACGTCGCGGCGACCTCCACCCCGCCGCTGGTGGTCCAGACGGCCGCGCCGCAGGACGCGGCCGCGAGCTCGGCACCGGCCGGCGGCAGCACCACCACCTCTCCGCCGGTACCGGTCGACCCGGCCGACGCCATCGGCGACGCCGAGCTGCTCGACGCGGTCCAGTGGGTGCTCGGCCTGCTGGAGGAGGACGCGGAGGGCCCGCCCGCGCAGGAGGCGGCCGAGCGCTTCGCCCCGGACCTCCTGGAGGAGGTCTCCCCGGTCGAGCTGGGTCTGGTGCTGGCCCAGGTGCGCAGCGCCGGGCCCTACGTCGTCACCGCCGCCGTCCCGAGCTCCGGCGTGGGCCGGACCGCCACGCTGAGCCTGGCGGCCCAGGACCCCCTGCTCATGACGGTCGGTGTGGACGAGCAGGGCCGCATCGCCACCCTGCTCCTGCAGCCGGACACCTCGGGCGAGCCCCCCGTCGTCGACGCGTGGCCCGACCTCGACGCCGCTCTCGCCGAGCTCGGTGGCACCAGCCAGGTGGTCGTCGGCCACGTCCGGGGGGGCACCTGCGAGACGGACTACACCAGTGCCGGGGTGGAGCCCGGTGGCGACGCCTTCCCCGGTGCCTCGGTGGTCAAGCTGCTCGTCCTGCTGGCGGTGGTCGACGAGGTGGAGGCCGGTGCGCTGTCGTGGGACGAGGAGCTGACGCTCACGGCGGACGTCGTGAGCCTGCCCTCCGGGGAGCTGCAGGACCGCCCGGAGGGGTCCTCGGTGCAGGTCCGCGAGGCCGCCGAGCTGATGATCTCGATCAGCGACAACACCGCCACCGACCTCCTCATGGAGCGGGTGGGCCAGCGCGCCCTGCGCGCCGCGGCGGTGGAGGCCGGTCTGGACCCGACCGAGGTCATGCCCGTCCCGACCACCCGGCAGATCTTCCAGCTCGGGTGGCAGGTGGACAGCGAGGTGCGGACCCGCTGGGCCGAGGCCGTCGTCCCCGAGCGGCGGGAGGCGATGCTCGCCGACCTGCCCGCCGAGCTCGACGTCGACCCGGCCACGGTGACCGAGCCGCGCTGGCAGGACGGCATCGACTGGTTCCTCACCGGGGAGCAGGTCTGCTCCCTGCACGCCCGGCTGCAGCAGCGTGCCGCGGAGCCCGCCGGGGAGCCGGTCCGGGAGATCCTCGCGCTCGACCCTGGTCTGCCGCCGCCCGAGGGCGTGGGGTACCAGGCCTTCAAGGGCGGCTCCCTGCCCGGCGTGCTGGCGATGTCGTTCTACGTCGAGCCGCAGGAGGGCGCCGTCGGCGGGGACGGCGAGCCCGCCGCGCCGGAGGGTCTCGTGCTGGTCGTGCAGACGCGCAGCGCGGAGCCGGTCGACCCGCTGCGCGCCGCGACGATCGTCGGCGCCGGCCTGCAGCACCTCGTGGACGTCGGCGGCTAGGCTGACCGGTGATGTCGGACTACGTCGTCGTCGCCCTGGTGACGCTGCTCGGGGTCGCCCTCGTGGCGACCGCCATGGGCGCGCGCCGGCTCCTGGCGCCGAGCGACCCGACCCCCGCCAAGGTGACGACCTACGAGTCCGGCGTCGACCCGGTCGGCTCCGGCTGGCAGCAGGGCAGCGTGCGCTACCTCGTCTACGCCCTGCTCTACGTCGTCTTCGCCGTCGACGCCGTCTACCTCTTCCCCTGGGCCCTGGTGCTGCGCTCGGACCTGGGGCCGGCCAGCCTCGTGGAGATGGGGCTGTTCATCGGCGTCCTCGTCGTGGCCCTCCTGCACGTGTGGCGCCGCGGTCTGCTGCGGTGGTGGTGACGTGGACGAGCAGGTGAGCGGGCCGCAGACCACCAGCCTGCCGACCCCGCGCGTCGGTGCCCCGGTCGAGCGGGCCCCCCGCGCGGTCCAGGTGGTGCTCAACTGGGGGCGGAAGTACTCCCTGTGGGTCTTCAACTTCGGTCTGGCCTGCTGCGCGATCGAGTTCATCAGCGCCTCCATGGCCCGGCACGACTTCATCCGGCTCGGGGTGATCCCGTTCGCCCCGGGGCCGCGCCAGTCCGACCTCATGGTGGTCTCGGGCACGGTCACCGACAAGATGGCCCCGGCGATCCGTCGGCTCTACGACCAGATGCCGGAGCCGAAGTACGTCATCTCCTTCGGTGCCTGCTCCAACTCCGGCGGGCCCTACTGGGACAGCTACTCGGTCACCAAGGGGGTCGACCAGCTCATCCCGGTCGACGTCTACGTGCCGGGCTGCCCGCCGCGTCCCGAGGCGCTGCTCCACGGCATCGTCACCCTGCAGGAGCAGATCGCCGCGGAGACGCCCGGCCGGGCGCGGGCGCGGCACGGCTCGAGGTATGCCGACCGCCCCGTCACCGGGGCGGAGGTCACCCGTGGCCTGGTCGCACCACCGGACCACGGGTGAGCCCCCTCAGGCCCCCTCGGAGTACCTGATCTCGACCCGGCGGTTCTGCTGCCGGCCCTCGGGGTCGTCGCGCCCGTCGTCGTGGGTCTCGGGGGCGACCGGTTCGGAGGAGCCCCGGCCCTCGGCGGTGATCCTGGACTCCTCGATCCCCTGCTCGACCAGGTAGTCGGCCACGGCCTGGGCGCGGTCCTCCGAGAGCGGCTGGTTGACGGCGTCGCCCCCGAGGGAGTCCGTGTGGCCGGTGACCTCCACCGGCGCCTCGCCCTCCTCGAGCACGGCGACCACCGTGTCCAGGCTGCGGGTGGCGGTGGGGCGCAGCTCGGCCGAGCCGAAGTCGAAGAGGAACTGGTCGGAGAGCTGGACGACGGTCTGCTCACCCTCGTCCTCGGCGTCGAGGGCCTCCTCGAGCTCCTCGGTCCCGACGTCCTCGGGGTCGGTGTAGAAGAACGACACCGAGCTCCGTGGGGCCTCCCACGCGGTGTAGACCTCCACGGTCGACCGCGGCGGCTCGTAGTCCCCCGGCAGGGGTGCGGGCTCACCGGCGGCCGCGGTCGGGCCGACGGCACCGAGCACGACGAGGGTGCCGACGACGACGGCACCGGGGGTGCGGGTCGCGGGCCTCACGACGCCGCTCCCAGCGGGACCTCGAAGAGCAGGCCCTCCCACTCCGGGCCGAGGGCCTCGAAGTCGAGCGTCACCTGCTCCGCGTCGGGGTCCAGGCGGCCGGGGAACACCAGGCCGGCGTTCACGCCCTGGCCGGGTTCGAGCACCAGCCGCTGGCCGTCACCACCGGCCTGGACGACGAAGGGGTAGACCCGGCCGCGGTCGTCGAAGACACGGGGCTCGGTCGAGCCGTTGCCGGAGCCGTACCACGTGTTGAGGGCCTCGGTCCCGTCGTTGACGACGGTGACCTCCGCCTCGAGGTAGTAGTCGTGCACGGCCAACCGGTGCAGGGTGAGGGTGAAGGCGACCTCCTCGGTGCTCACCGACTCGCTCTCCTCGACCTCGACGGTCCGTTCGGCGGCCGGTTCCACCGTCGTGGGCTCCTCGGTCTGCTCCGCGGCGCCGTCCCCGGACTGCGACTCGTCCGTGGCCTGCTCCTGCCCGGTGCTCGGGGCGGCCTCCGAGCCTGACGGTGGGTCCTGGGCGAACTCGGCCTGGTCGTCCCCGGCGCAGGCCGACAGGGCGAGACCGGCAGCCAGCGCGAGCGCGAGCGCGGTCGTGCGGGTCCTGGTGTGCATGGGTGCTCCTCGTGGTCGTGGACTGGTGCTGACAGGAGGTAGGTCGGCACGGAGGGTCAGAAGGTTACGCCCGGGACGCCCGGGACCGGGTCGGCCCCTCGCGGGGTCACCCGTCCCCGGGGCCGACCGTCAGCTCCTGGACGGACCGCAGCTCGCGACCCTGCTCGTCGCGGGCGGTGAGGACGAGGCGGGCCTGCCCGGGCAGCGTGGGGGTGAGCGTGACGGAGGGCTCGTCGCTGACGTAGCGGCCGTCGGGAAGGAGCCACACCCACGAGCGCAGGCCGTCCTGCCGGACGGTGAACGTGGCGCTGGAGCCCGTGGTGAGCTCCTGGGGCCCGTCGATGCCCAGGCTGGCGCTCGCCGTCCGGTCGTCCGGGCCGGCGGCGGCCACCCCCCAGCCGACGGCGGCGCCGAGGGCCAGCAGCGGCGTGGCCAGCAGGGCGCCGAGCCGGCGCCCTCCCACCCCCACCGCCGGGGCTGACCGGTCCTCGGCCATCGGCTCCAGGGCGCCGCGCACCTGCGCCAGCCAGGTCTCGACGTCCGGCTGGCGGTCCGCGGGGTCGGGCGCCTGACCCCGGTCGAGCACCGTCCGCAGCCCCGCCGGGAGGTCCGCGCCCTCGCACACCCAGGCGACGAGGGCGGAGAGCGAGTAGAGGTCGGCACGCCCGTCGACGCGGGCGGGGCCGCCCCGCATCTCCGGCGGCCGGAAGCCGGTCGTGCCCCCCGCCACGGTGAGCCCGGAGTTCACCGCGAGGTCCTTGCACATGCCGAGGTCGGCCACCAGGACCCGCTCGTCGGCGCGGACGAGCCGCAGCCCGGTCCGGCGCCCGGGCTGCCCCGCACCCGTGACCCCGGCCGAGCTGAGCAGGACGTTCGCCGGGCTGAGGTCGCGGTGCACGAGCTGCGCCCGGTGCACCGCCGCGAGGGCCCTGGTCAGGTGCTGCGCGAGGAGCAGCACCTCCTGCGGCGAGGCGGCCCACCCGGTCCGTCGCAGGCTCTCGACCCGCTCGGCGAGCGTGCCGCGGTCGGCGTGCTCCAGGACGTGGTAGGGCTGCTGCCGCTCGTTCTCGCCGATGTCGAAGAGGGTGACGACGTGGGGGCTGCTGACCCGGCGCAGGGCGCGGCCCTCGGCGATGAAGCGCTCGCGGACCTCGGGGTTGAGGCTGTGGTTCTCCGCCAGGATCTTGACGACCACGGTCGCGTCCAGCCGGTCGTCCTCCGCCCGGTAGACGGTGGCGAAGGAGCCGACGCCGATGACCTCCTGCGAGGTGTAGCGGCCCGCGTCGACGCGGCGTGCCGGTGTGGTCACCGGGAGCTCCACTCCGCCGGGTCCAGGGCGCCGGCGACCATCGCCCGGCCCCGGGCGATCTGCGCCTTCACCGTGCCGAGGTTGCGGTCGAGGCGGTCGGCGACCTCGGCGTAGGTCAGCCCCTCCACGTCCCGCAGCGTCACCGGCTCGCGGTAGAGGTCCGGCAACGAGGTCAGCGCGGCGCGCACGGTGGCGCGGGTCGCCAGCATGGAGCTCATCCGTTGCGCGGGTCCCTCCTCCTCCGGGGGCAGCGGGGCGGTGGCCCGCTGCCGGCGCAGGTGGTCCACCACCCTGCGCCGGACGATGCTGTGCACCCAGGTGGACACCCGGGCGCCGCCCCGGAAGGACCGGATCGAGCCGGCCACCGAGATGAGGGTGTCCTGGCAGACGTCGTCGACGGCGGAGGGGTCGAGCAGGGCGCTGCGCACGAAGCGCCGCACGAGGCCGGAGGTGTCCAGCTGCTCCACGAGCAGCTCGGTCGCGAGCGTGGACCCCTCGGCGGCGAGCCCGGCCAGCTCCTGCAGCAGGTCGTCGGCCTCCGACGCGGGGGTGTCCCGGACCAGGGCACGGGCGGTGACGGCGTCCCCGGCGAGCACGGCGTCCGACACCCCAGCCCTGGCCTCCCTCATGAGGGGGAGGTTATCGCGCCCGGTCGGAGACCTCCCGGCTCATCCCTCGACACGGGTCTCCACGCGTCGCTGGAGCGCGCGTCCCTCGGGTCGCCGTCCGTCCGGCGAGCGACCTGCGCAGGACCGGGGGAGTCGTCGGGCTAGGCTCGAGGCATGCCCGGTGCCGCCCCGCACGCCGCCACCCGTCGCGTCCCCGTGGAGGGATGGCACGAGGCCGTCCGCGCCGCCCGCGAGGAGGGGTATGCCTTCTTCGACTGGCTCTCCGCCGTGGACGAGAGCGACGCCCCGCAGGAGCGCGAAGCCACGGACCAGGGCGACGACGTGGCGGCGGACGACGCCCCGGAGGAGACGCTCGCCCCCGGCATCGAGGTCCTGTGCCACCTGCTCCGGGTCCGGGCCCCCGGGCCGGGCGGGCTGAGCCGGCTCCTGCTGCGCACCCGGGTGCCGGAGGGCGACGCGCTGCGCTCGGTGACCGACCTCTTCCCCGGCGCGGCCTGGCACGAGCGGGAGACGCACGAGATGTTCGGCCTCGCCGTCGAGGGCTTCGACGACGGCACGGGGCTCGGGCTGCGGCCGCTGCTGCTGCCGGAGGGCTTCGAGGGGACGCCGCTGCGCAAGGACTTCGTGCTCGCCGCGCGCGCGTCCAAGCCGTGGCCGGGGGCCAAGGAGCCGGGGGAGGGGTCGGGCGAGACGCCCCCGAGCGGGCGACGGCCGCGCAAGCGGCTGCTGCCGCCCGGCGTCCCCGACCCGTCCTGGGGCCCGCGGCCCGACTAGCCGCCGGCGGTCTCCTCGCGCATCCGCTGCAGGTCCTCGTCGAGGAACCGGCCGAGCACCCGCACGCCCTGGTCGACGTATCCCAGGTCCTCGTAGAGCCGGGCGACCTCGTCGTTCTCGGCCCGGATCATGAGCATGACCTTGGGGACGCCCTGGCTCTCCACCCAGTCCTCGGCGGCCCGCACGAGCGTCCTGCCGAGCCCCTCGCCCCGGTGCTCCGGCGCGACGGCGAGGTAGTAGATCCACCCGCGGTGCCCCTCGTGCCCCACCATGACGGTGCCGACGAGGGTGTCGTCGGCCAGCGCGCCGAGGACCTGCGAGGCCGGGCCCGACACCGCCATCCGGAAGTCCGCCTGCGGGTCGTTCCAGGGGCGCGTCAGCCCGCACTCCGCCCACAGCCGGGCGGCGGCGTCCGCGTGGTCGGGGGACAGGGGGAGGATCTGCATCCCTCCATCCTGCCCGCTCAGTGGTGCACGGTGATGTCCCCGGTCCCGGTGCGGACGCCCACCGTCAGGAAGTGCTGGTCCGGCGCCGGCTCGCCCGCACCCTCGAGGTCGCGGCGCACCTCGCCCAGACCGCTGGAGAGGTCGAGCCAAACCGGTATGCCCCGGGGCACCCGCACCCGCACGTCACCGGTGCCCGTGCGCACCGCGAGCTCGCCGTGCCCGTGGGCGACGTCGACGTCACCGCTGCCCGTGGCGACGGTGGCGTCCTGGTGGCTGTCGTGGACGAGGATGTCCCCGCTGCCCGAGCGGACCTCGAGCGGGCCGGGCCCGGTGGAGGTGTCGACGACGACGTCGCCGGACCCGCTCGTGACCGAACCGGCGACGAGCCGACCCACCCGCACGTCACCGGAGCCGGTGCTCGCGCGCAGGACACCGACCTCCTCGATGGCCAGGTCGCCGGAGCCCGCGCGGACGGTGGCCGCCCCGCCGGCGCCCTGCAGCACGACGTCGCCGTTCCTGGTGCCGACCCGCAGCTCGGTGCGCTCGGGCAGGTGGACCTCCACGTGCACCCGCTCGTGGCCGGTGCCGATGGAGAAGGACCCGATCGACACCGCGAGGCCGCGCCGGCCGCCGTCCGGGCTGACCAGCGCGGGGACGTCGACGAGGACCCGACCGTGCTGGGACACCGCGGTGACCGGCTCGAAGTCCACCGGCCGGGCGCAGGAGAGGGTCACCTCGGCCGTGCCCGCCGGGGCGTCGTAACGGACGGCGACGTCGCCGCTGTGGTTCTTCACCTCCAGGTGCACGAGGTCGTCCTCGGCGAACGTGACGGTCCGGGTCGTGCGGGTCGTGGTGTCCATGCGCTGTCCTCTCAGGCCCAACCGGTGACCCGGCGGGATCGGTGGGGGGTGGTCCGGCGACCGGGGCCCTCGGGCCCGGCCGCGCGGGTGGCGGTGCGGACCGCCTGGACGACCCACGTGTTGAGCGACTGGCCGGCAGCGGCGGCGTGCCGCTCCGCGGTCAGCTTGAGCTGGTCGGGCAGGCGCAGCGAGACCCGTGACTGCGTGGCGTCCGTCTCGTCGAGCTCCGCGGTGCGCGGGCCGTGGTCGCCGGGTGCCGTCGGGGCGGCGGGACGGCCGTCCTCCCCGGTGCCGAGATGCCGGACCTCCAGGACCGGGTCGCGACCCTCCATCCGCACGGTCACCACCGACTCCTCGAGCTGGGAGGTGAGGGAGGCCGCGGCGTCGGAGAGCGCCTGGAGGATCGCGAGGCGGACGGCAGGCTCGACCGCCGGGGCGATGCGGTGCACGACCTCGCGGGTCGCGTCGTCGGCCAGCGAGGTCGCCCGGTCCAGGTCCTCGGCCACCGCGGTCAGGTACGGCTGCAGCTCCATGACGTCATGGTGACACCACTATGACGTCATGCGCAAGGGTCGGTCGAGGGGACGCCGTGGCCGCCGACCGGTGCCCGGTGGCCGCGCGGTGCGGCGTCGCCCGGCCGGGCGGCTCACTCGTTAGGGTGAACGCGATGCTCGCCGATGTCCCCTGGGCCCTCGAGGCCGTGCTGAAGGCCGCTGCCGTGCTGGCGGTCTTCCTCACGCTGCCCCTGGCCCTCGGCCAGCTCGAGCACAAGCTCATGGGTCACATGCAGGGCCGGCTCGGCCCGATGGAGGCGGGGCCGCACGGCGTCCTGCAGCTGGTCGCCGACGGCATCAAGTTCGCCCAGAAGGAGGACATCACCCCGGCGGCCGCCGATCGGCCGGTCTTCCGGCTGGCGCCCGCCGTCGCGCTCGTGCCCTACCTCGTGGCGCTCGCCGCGCTGCCGTTCGGCGCCGCCTGGGTCGCCGCCGACGTCCCGGCCAGCCTCCTGCTCGTCCTCGCCGTCACGAGCATCGGGGTCATCGGGACGCTCATGGCGGGGTGGGGATCGGGCAACAAGTACTCCCTGCTGGGCGGGCTGCGGGCCGGGGCGCAGCTGGTCTCCTACGAGCTGCCCCTCATCCTGGCCGCGGCCAGCGTGGCGATGGCCGCCGGCACCCTGTCGCTCACGGGCATCGTCACCCAGTGGTCGTGGTGGTGGCTGGTGTGGCAGGCCCCCGCCGCGGTGGTCTTCCTCGCGGCCAGCGTCGCCGAGCTCCAGCGGACCCCCTTCGACGCGCCGGTGGCCGACTCCGAGCTCGTCTTCGGCCCGTTGACCGAGTACACCGGGCTGCGCTTCGCCTTCTTCCTGCTGGCCGAGTACGCCGGCATGGTGGTCATGGCCGTGCTCTTCACCGTCCTGTTCCTCGGTGGCTGGCGGGGGCCCTGGGCGGACGCGGGTGCGGGGCTCGTCGGGGTGCTGTGGACCCTCCTCAAGGCGACCGCCGTCGGCGTCCTCTTCCTGTGGCTGCGGGTGGCCTGGCCGCGGGTCCGGGAGGACCAGCTGCAGCGCTTCGCCTGGCTGGTCCTGCTCCCGCTCGCCCTCCTGCAG
Source organism: Serinicoccus chungangensis (assembly GCF_006337125.1). GTDB lineage: Bacteria > Actinomycetota > Actinomycetes > Actinomycetales > Dermatophilaceae > Ornithinicoccus > Ornithinicoccus chungangensis. The sequence continues at coordinate 2,543,423 of NZ_CP040887.1, read as the reverse complement.
CTCGCGCTCACCGGCGTCGGGGTGGTGGTCCTCGGATGAGCGGCATCACCGGCCTGCTGCGCGGCCTCGGCACCACTGCCCGCACGCTCACCCGACGCGCGCACACGGTCCAGTACCCGCATACCGAGCCGGAGCTGCCCGAGCGCAGCCGGGGCGTCATCGCGCTGCTGGAGGAGAACTGCACCTCGTGCATGCTCTGCGCCCGCGAGTGCCCGGACTGGTGCATCACCATCGACTCCCACAAGGAGACCTCGCCGCCGGAGACCGAGGGCGGCAGGGAGCGGGCGCACAACGTCCTGGACCGCTTCGACATCGACTTCTCGCTGTGCATGTACTGCGGCATCTGCATCGAGGTCTGCCCCTTCGACGCCCTCTTCTGGGCACCCGACTTCGCCTACGCCGAGGGCGACATCCGCAACCTGCTGCACGACAAGGAGCGGCTCGGCACCTTCATGGCGTCGGTGCCGGAGGCCGCCCTGCCGGAGGGCTACCGGCCCCCGACCGTGGCCGGGACCGCGGAGGCGACCGGGCCGGTGACCCCGGACGGGGAGCCGGAGCCGGACGAGGACCCGGAGCCGGAGGCGGACCGGTGAGCGGCCCGGACGTCCTCCTCCTCGCGGTGGGGCTCCTCACGGCCGGCGCCGCGACGCTGTCGGTGACCTCCCGGCAGGTGCTCCACGCCGCGCTGTGGCTCGTCGTGACCCTCGGCGGACTGGCCGGGTGCTACCTCGTCCTCGGTGCCGAGCTGGTCGCGCTGGTGCAGCTGCTCGTCTACGTCGGCGCGGTCGTCGTCCTCGTGCTGTTCGCCCTCATGCTCACCCGCGCCGGCGGCGTGCCGGTCGTCACCGGCGTCCCGCAGCGGGTCGCGGCCGGCCTCGTCGGCGCAGGCACCACGGTGGTCCTCGGCGGTGCGCTGCTCTCGGCCTACGGGTGGGGGAGCGTCGCGATCGACGGGGGCAGCAGCACCGAGGTCGCCGCGACGATCTTCGGCACCGACGTCTGGCCCTTCGAGCTGCTCTCGGTGCTGCTCCTCATGGCCCTGGTCGCCGCGGTCGCGGTGGCCCGGGCGCCGGTGGGCGGACAGGACGACCCCCGCCAGCGACCGGACCCCCCGGCCGACGTCGAGGCCGTGCAGGGGGAGCGACCGTGATCCGCCCCGCCCTGCCCTACCTCCTGGCCGCCGTCCTCGCCGGCCTCGGGGTCTACGGCATCCTCGCCCGCCGGCACGCCGTCCTCGTGCTCATCGGCGTCGAGCTCGTGCTCGGCGCCGCCGGGCTCCTGCTCGTCACCGTGGCGCAGACCGGTGCGGGCGGCGACCCCGGGGCCGCCGTCCTCACCCTCTTCGTCATCACCATCGCCGCGGCCGAGGTCGTGCTCGCCCTGGCGATCTTCCTCGCGCTCTTCCGTGCCCGGGGCCACGTCGACCTGCACGCCGAGCTGGACGAGCGCACCGAGGGGGAGGTGGGAGGACGTGCCTGACCTGCCCGACGTGACCTGGTCCGACCTCCAGCTGCCCTCGGTGCCGCTGCCGGAGCTGCCCGCCCCCGACCTGTGGGGATCACCGGCCCACTGGGCGGTGCTCGCGACCCTCCTGGCCGCGCTGGCCGGACTCGGGGTGACCGGACGCTCCAACCGGCTCGCCGCGTGGGTCGGGGTCGGCGGCAGCCTGGTCGCCTTCCTCGCCACCTGCGGGCAGCTCTACACCCTCACCCAGATCGAGGGGGCGCGGCGGCAGGTCGGCACCATCGGCGCCCTCCCGCTGGGCGACCTGGAGGTGCCGCTCGGGCTGCTCGTGACGTGGCCGATGGCTCTCGTGGCCTTCACCGTCGCCGCGGTCGCCCTCGTGGTGCAGGGGTATGCCCGCTGGTACCTCTGGTACGACCCGCGCTACCGCCCGTTCGCCGCCACCGTCTCGCTGTTCACCTCGGCGATGCTGCTCCTCGTCCTCTCCGACGACGTGATCCTCACCCTCGTGGGGTGGGAGGTCATGGGCTGGTGCTCCTACCTGCTCATCGGTCACCAGTCCACCCGGGCGGCCGCCACCCGGGCGGCGAGCAAGGCGCTGCTCGTCACGCGCACCGCGGACATCGGCTTCGTGCTCGGGCTCGTCGTCCTCGCCACCGGGGCCGGCACCACCCGGACCAGCGAGGTCGTCGCGCACTGGGGGGAGACCGGGCCCTCGGCCACGCTGACCGTGGCCATGACCCTGCTCGTCGTCGGGGTGGCCGGCAAGTCCGCCCTCTTCCCCTTCCAGGACTGGCTGCCCGACGCCATGGAGGGTCCGACCCCCGCCTCCGCCCTCATCCACGCCGCGACGATGGTGGCGGCCGGGACAGTCGTCCTGGCACAGCTCTTCCCCCTGCTGGCGGTGTCCGGCCCGGCGCAGCTCCTGCTGGCGGTGCTCGCCTGCACGACGATGGTCGGCGCCGCCGTGCTGGCCTTCGCCCAGGGCGACCTCAAACGGCTGCTGGCCTGGTCGACGGTGAGCCAGGTCGCGCTCATGCTGGCCGTGCTCGCCGCGGCCACCGTGGGGACCGGGCCCGACGCGGCGCTGCAGCACCTCGTGGCGCACGCCTGGTTCAAGGCCCTGCTCTTCCTCACCACGGGGTGGCTCGGCGTCCTCGTCGGGGGCACCGCGATGGCGCTCATGGCCTCCGGGGCCCGGCGCTACCGCGTGCTGCGGCACCGTTTCGGGTGGGGCCTGCTGGCGCTCGCCGGGGTGCCGCCCTTCGTCGGGTTCTTCTCCAAGGAGGCGATCCTGGGGACGGCCGAGGCCGGCACGGCCGCGACCGACGGCGGCCTCGTGCCGGTCCTCGTCCTGGCCTCGGTCGGCGCCACCGCCCCGCTGACGGCCGCCTACTGCATGCGGGCCTGGCTGGTGCTGAGCCGGCCCACGGCCGCCCAGGGGCACGCCCGGCTCTACGAACCAGGTCCGGTGGAGCGCATCGACGACTTCTTCGACGAGCCGCAGGTGGTGCAGGAGGCCGAGGGGGTCGAGCGCGCCGAGGCGGCGATCAGCTCCTCGGCCCGCATGGGCACGTCCGCGCTCATGCTCATGACCCTCTTCGGCGGCCTCCTGCTGCTGCTGCCGGTCTGGGGCCCCCAGGTCCACGTGGACCTGCAGCTGCTGGCCGCCACGCTGCTGCTCATGGTCGTGAGCGCGCTGCTCGTGCGGCTCGCCGCCGGCGGGGTGCGGACCCGGGACGCGGCGGCGCGGATCCCGGCCGGGGTGAGCCTGGCGGCCGAGCGGGGTCTGTACGCCGACGTCGCCTACCGCGCGGTCGTCGCGACGCCGGTCCTGGCGCTGGCCCGGGCGGTCGCGTGGTTCGACGACCAGGTCCTCGACGCCTGGGTGCGGGGCGCCGGTCCGGGGGCCCGCTTGCTGGGGCGCGCGGGTGACCTCACCAGCCCGCGGCGGGCCACGCCCGGACTCGCCCTCCTGCTGGTCGGGATGCTCGTGCTGGGGGCGATCGGGCTGGTGACCGCGTGAGCGGCGCGGCCGGCCGGGTGCGGGCGGACCTCCTCGCCCTGGTGCCCGACCTCGGGGTGTGGTGGTACGCCCTCGCTCTCGCCCCGCTGCTGGTCGTGGCCGTGCTGCTGCTGGGCCTGGGACGCCGCAGCGTGCCGCCCGGGCACCGTGTCCCGCACCGCGGCTCCATGGCCGCCGCCATCCTCAGCGCCCTGGGGGTGGCCGGGGTCGCCCTGGACCGCCCCGTCCTCGAGCTGAGCTGGATCCCGAGCCTCGGCGTGTCCTTCAGCCTGCGCCCCGACGGGCTGTCGGTCCCGCTGCTGCTCCTCACCGCGCTCGTGGGGGTGGTCGCGACGGCCCTGCACCTGCACCCCGCGCGCGAGCCCCGACCCGAGCCGGTCGACCTCGCCGACACCGACCCCACCTCACCCATCCCCGTGGTCCGCGGCGAGGACGTCCCGGGCCTCGCGACCTACCACGCGTGCCTGCTGGTCGTGCTGCTCGGGGCGCTCGTCGCGTTCCTGGCCGGGGACGCCCTCGTCTTCTTCATCGGCTTCGAGCTGGTGCTGGTGCCCATGTGGGTGCTGGTGGCGCGCTACGGCGACCCCGGCAGCGACCGCGAGGGAGCCGCGCTCCGCTTCCTGCTGGTCACCGTGGTCGGCTCCTCGCTGGTGCTGCTCGGCATCCTCGCCGTCGCGTCCGCCACCGGCACCACCGACCTGGCGCAGTGGGCGGCGGACGGGGGCGCCGCGCTCGGCCGCCGCTCCCAGCTCGCCGTCGCGGCCGTCCTCCTCGTCGGTCTCGGGCTCAAGATCCCGGTCTTCCCGTTGCACACCTGGCTGCCGTGGGTGCACGCCACCGCGCCGACGGCCGGGTCGGTGCTGCTCGCCGCGGTCCTGCTCAAGCTCGGGACCTACGGCGTCGTGCGGCTGGTCGTCCCGGTCGTGCCCGAGGGGTTCGCGGCCTGGTCGCCGCTGCTGGCGGGCCTCGGGGTCACCGGCATCGTGTGGGCCTCGCTGGTCTGCCTGGTCGAGCGTGACCTCAAGCGGCTCATCGCGTGGTCGTCGGTGGCCCACCTCGGCTTCGTCGTGCTCGGTCTCGCCACCGGCACGCAGGCCGGGCTGCAGGCGGCGCTCTTCGGCAACGTCGCCCACGGCCTCGTCTCGGCCCTGCTCTTCGTGGTGGTCGGGGCCCTGAAGGACCGGTGGGGCAGCGCGGACCTGGGCCGGCGGCGAGCCGCCGTCCGCGAGGTGGCCCCCCGCCTGGGGCTCGCGCTGGTGCTCGGCATGGCCGCCTCCAGCGGACTGCCCGGGCTGGCCGTCTTCTGGGGCGAGATCGGCGCGGTCCTGTCCGCCTGGGCCCCCGCCGCCGACCGGCCGGAGGGCTGGTTCCGCGGGTTCGCCGTGCTCGCGGCGGTCGGCGGGGCGCTGGCGGTGGCCTACACCGTCCGGGTGCTCCGGGAGGTCTGGGCCGGTGACCGGCTCGAGCCGCAGGTGCCGGACGCGGTGCTCACCGAGCGGACCGCCCTGCGCCTGCTCGGTCTGCTCGTCCTGGTCCTCGGGCTGGCCCCGACGCTGCTGCTCGGCGTGACCGCGCCGTTCGTCGAGGGGGTGCTGGCCCGGTGAGCCTGGAGCTCGGTCTCGTGTCGGTCCTGCCCGTCCTGGCCCCCGTGGCCGCGGCGGTGCTCGTGCTGCTGCTGGACGCCGCCGTCCCCGGGCGTCGTGAGCCGCACCTGGTGCTCGGCGCCGCCGGGCTCGTCGCGGGACTCCTGGGGGCGCTGCCCGGTCTCGGGCTGGGCGCCGGTGAGGTCCGCTCGGCGCTGTGCCTGCCGAGCGGCTGGTGCGCCTACCGTGCCGACCACCTCGTCTCGGCGCTCCAGGTGTGCGCCCTCGGCGCAGCCCTCGTCGTCCTGGTCCTCACCTGGCGGGACTGGGCGGCACCCGGCGACGGCGGGGGTCAGGAGGGCACCGGTCGGGCGCCGGTCGTCACGGCGCTGCTGCTGGCGGCCACCGCCGGGGTCCTCGCGGTCCCGGCCTCGGGCGACCTCGGGTCGCTGCTCGTCGCCCTCGAGCTCGCGACGCTGCCCACCGTCGCGCTGGTCGCCCTGGTGCGGACCACGTGGGCCCCGGAGCGCCGCGCCCGGGCGGTGGACGGCGCGGTCTCGCTGCTCACCACCTCGCTGGTCTCCTTCGGCCTCCTGGCGCTGGGGGCGGCCCTGTGGGTCGCCGCCACCGGGAGCACCCGCTTCGACGGCCGGACGCAGGTGGAGCACCCGCAGCTCGTCGTCCTGGCCGCGGTGCTGCTCGTGGCCGGGCTGGCCTTCAAGATCTCCGCGGTGCCCTTCCACGCGTGGACGCCCCTCACGTATGCCGCCGCGCCCCTGCCGGTGACCGCCTACCTCGCGACCGCGTCCAAGGTGGCGGCGCTCGGAGGGCTCGTGGTGGTCGTCCGCGCCCTGGGTGCGGTCGACGGCGCGACGCTGGTCGCCGTCGCGGTGCTCGCCGCCGCGTCGATGACGGTGGGCAACCTCGTGGCGCTCGTGCAGCAGGACACCGTCCGGCTGCTGGCGTGGTCCACGGTCGCGCAGGCGGGGTGGGTGCTGCTGCCCCTCGCCTCGCTCTCCGCCGAGGCGGCGAACGCGGCCGGGTCCTACCTCGTCGTCTACGTCACCGCGACGCTGCTGGCCTTCGTCGTCCTCGCCGCCGTGCTCGCCGTGGCCCCGGCGCAGCGCCCCACCTCCCTGGACGCCCAGCGGGGCCTGCTGCGCAGCCACCCGCTGCTCGCGCTGCCGCTGGCGCTGGCGCTGCTCACCCTCGCCGGGCTGCCCCCCGCCGTGGCCGGCGTGGTGGCCAAGATCGTGGTCCTGCGGCCCGTGCTGGGCGACGAGACGTGGTGGCTGGCCCTCGTCGCCGCCGTCAACATCGCTCTCGGGCTCGCGGTCTACCTGCGCTGGGTCGGCGTGCTGCTCCTGCCGGCCGCCCCCGGGGCCGGCCGGCCCTCCGCCCGCGTCCCCACGCGCCTGTGGGCGCTGGGCGGGGTGCTCACGGCGCTGCTCGTCGTCGGCAGCGTCCTGCCGGTCGGTGTCCTGTGAGCACCGTCGGCCTTCAGCCCACCGGTGCCACGACCACGGGCGCGGGCTGGTCCCGGCGCTGGCGCAGCCGGCCGGTGGCGCCGGGAACACCGGCCCGACGCCGCGTCGTTGAGCGGACATGAACCGGCACTACAACGGGCTGAAGACGACGCTGCTCTTCGGCGCCATCTGGGCGATCTTTCTCGGCATGGGCGCGATCATCGGGGAAGGTCGGTTCATCTGGCTGTTCGGCCTCTTCGCGCTCGGGACGACGTTCTACAGCTACTGGAACTCCGACAAGCTCGCCATCAGGGCCATGCGGGCCCAGCCGGTGACCCGGGAGCAGCAGCCGCAGATGTACCGCATCGTCGAGGAGCTGTCCGAGCGGGCGCGCAAGCCCATGCCCCGGCTCTACGTCAGCCCGACCGCGGCGCCCAACGCCTTCGCGACCGGCCGCAACCCGGACCACGCCGCGGTCTGCTGCACCGAGGGCATCCTGCACCTGCTCGACGAGCGCGAGCTGCGCGGCGTCCTGGGGCACGAGCTCATGCACGTCTACAACCGCGACATCCTCACCAGCTCGGTCGCGGCCGGCATCGCGGGCGTCATCACCTCGGTCGCGCAGATGGCCTTCTTCTTCGGGGGCAACCGGGAGAACGGCGGCAACCCCATCGCCATGCTCGCCATGGCCCTGCTCGCGCCGCTCGCCGCCTCGGTCGTGCAGATGGCCATCAGCCGGACCCGCGAGTACGACGCCGACGAGGACGGCGCGCAGCTCACCGGTGACCCGCTCGCTCTCGCCTCGGCCCTGCGCAAGCTCGAGGCGGGCACGGCCCGCGCTCCGCTGGCCCCCGAGCGCCAGCTCGTCAACGCCAGCCACATGATGATCGCCAACCCGTTCCGCGCCAAGGACGTCACCCGGATGTTCGCGACCCACCCGCCGATGGGCCAGCGGATCGCCCGGCTGGAGCAGATGGCCCAGGGCAACCAGCCCGGCATCGAGCGCCTCTGACCGGTCGCCCCCGACGGGGGGCCGGGCTCAGACGTGGCGTCCGCCGCGGGCTGGGCCGCCGGTCGGCTCGCCCCGGACGGCGCGGGCCGGGGGGCGGTCGCCGCGGATGCTGGCCACCATGTCGACCGCGCGCCTCGTGGCCCGCACGTCGTGCGCGCGGAAGACGCTCGTCCCGAGCCACGCCGCCACCGCGGTCGCGGCCAGGGTGCCCTCCAGCCGGTCCTGCGGCTCCAGGTCCAGGGTCTCGCCGACGAAGTCCTTGCGGGAGAGCGCCTGCAGCACCGGGTAGCCCAGGCCCGCGACGTCCGCGGTGTGGCGCAGCGTCACCAGGGAGTGCCGGGTGGTCTTGCCGAAGTCCAGCGTCGGGTCGACGAGCACCCGCTCCGGCGGGACCCCGGCCTCCACCGCGACCTGCGCGCCACGGCTGAGCACGTCGAGCACGTCCCGCACCACCGCGAGCTCGTCGGCGCCCCGGGCGTCGGCATACACCACGTCGACCGGGTCGGTCCTCGGCGGCAGCCCACCGGTGTGCGAGACGACGACCCCGGCACCCAGCTCGGCCGCCACGTGCACGAGCCCGGGGTCGTGCCCCGCCCACGTGTCGTTGACCAGGTCCACGATGCCGGCGCAGGCCCGGGCCACCTCGCTGCGCCACGTGTCGACGGAGAGCACCAGGTCGGGGTAGGCGCGCCGCGCCGCCTCGAGCACCGGCACCACCCGGTCGACCTCCTCGGCGGCGCCGACGTGCTCGCCCTCCTGCCCGGCCCGGACGCCTCCGACGTCGACGATGTCGGCGCCCTGCGCGACCGCCTCGTGGACGGCGGCCATCGCGTCCTCGAGGGCGGCGTGCCGGTTGCCCGCCCAGAAGGAGTCGCGCGTCCGGTTGACGATGGCCATGACCCCCGGGTGGCCGGCGTCGAGAGCCCGCCCGCGCAGCACGAGCGCGGGCGGGCGGGGCAGAAAGACCGGACGGACCGCGGGCGGGCTCATGCCCGCCATCGTCCCACCCGTCGGCTCACTCCCAGGCGACCCAGTCGATCGCCTCGTCGGCGACAGCCATGACCGGGTAGCTCATGCCGTCGTCGGTCGTGAGCTCCCAGGTCGGCACCTCCATGCTGCCGGACTGGGTGTAGATCGTGCCCTGGACGAGGGTGGCACCGGTGACCTCCTTGTCCTTGAGCAGCAGCGGGAGGTCCATGCCGTCGGTGACCTCGGGGCTGTCCGGGATCTGCGGCTCGACGAAGGTCAGGCCCTCCTCGCCGGGGACGGCCTCCTCGAGGTCCTCGGGGAGCTGGACGCCGTACTCCATGGAGAACTCGCGCAGCCCGTAGCGCTGCACCGCCTCCACGGGGGAGATGACGGGGTAGTCGCCGAGGGAGACCATCTCGCCCAGGCCGGCGTAGGCGTCCACGACCCCCGCCGGGCCGACGGTGACGTTGATGTGCCGCGGACCGTAGGCGCCGCCCTCGGGCGCGGCCTCGACGTAGACGGTGCTCGAGCCCTCGTCGGCGTAGTCCTGCACCTGGAAGTCGTAGCCGTCGGTCGGGACGCCGGCCAGGGTGAGGAAGTCCTGCGCCGCGCCGACGGCCTGCTCGTCGCTCGGCCGCTCGCCACCGACCTCCCGGCAGTCCTGCGCCGTCGGCAGCGGCGTGTCCGCGCCGAACGTCCCCTGCCAGAACTCCTCGAGCATCTCCCGTTCCTCCGCGTAGCCCAGCTCGAGGGTCTCCCGGCAGTCCGGGGAGGAGAAGACGTCGGTGTAGATGATGTGCAGGGCGCCGTCCTCGCTGGAGGCCATGATCATCCGCCCGGTGTCCGCCTCGGCCACCCCGACGTTGTCCTCGGGGAGGAAGTCGACGTCGGTCGGCAGCGGCGCTCCCTGCAGCCCCAGCGTCCTGGCCCACGCCTCGACGAAGGCCTCCGGGTCCTCGTCGCTGCGCAGCACCCGCACCGGCGCGGTGGTGCGCTCGGAGGACAGGCCGGGCCCCGGCACGAGGCGGACCGGGCCGGGGTCGTAGGGCTGGGCGGCGCCGTCGGCGACCGTGGTACCGCCCGAGGAGAAGGACTCGCCGGAGAGCTCGGCGCTCAGGCCCGCGTCGATGCCGGCCCCGGCGGGCGCGAGCAGCGAGTCCCCGCCGGCCACGAGCAGGGTGCCGCTGCCGCGCTGGGTGCCGAGGGCATACCCTCCCGCCCCGATGGCGAGGGCGGCGATGCAGGCCGCGGCCACCCACGGGGCCCGGATCGCCGGCCCCCGGAGCAGGTCGTCGTCGACCCGGCTGGCCCGCTCGGCACCCTGGCTCGCGGGCGCCTTGTGCGCGACGAGCGAGCGCAGCCGGTGGAGGTCGGGGTGGGACCCGGTGGCCGGGTCGCTGGCCTGCAGGCGGTGCAGGGCCTCGTCACCGTGGTGCTGGACCATGAGGGTCTCCTTCGAGCGGTGGTGCCGGGTGGTGCGGTGGTGCCGGGCGGGCCCGGGATGTCAGTGGTCGTGCTCCCAGGCCTCGCGCAGCCGGGCGCGGGCGCGGGACAGGGCGGCGGCGGCGCCGCCCCGGGTGAGGCCGAGGGCCTGAGCCAGGCCCTCCCCGTCCAGCCCCTCCCAGGCGTGGAGCATGAGGATGCCCCGGTCGCGGGCGCTGAGCCGGGCCAGGGCCCGACGCACCTCGTCGTCGGCCATGACCAGGTCGGCCGGGTCGACGCTGCGCATGTGCTGGTCGGCGGCGTCCTCCTGTCCGGAGTAGTCGGACAGCAGGGTGAGGGTCGGTTTGCGGCGGTGGTTGGCCAGCACGTAGGAGGCGGTGCGGTAGAGCCACGGCAGCTCGTAGTCGGCCGGGATGCGGTCACGGCGCCGCCAGGCGGTCGCGAACACCTCGGCGGTGAGGTCCTCGACGTCGTTGCCGGTGGCCCGGCGGACGAAGTACCGGTGGATCTGCGTCGCGTGCTGGGCGAAGAACGAGTCGAACCAGGCCGTGTCCCGGGTGCTCCCGGACGCGCCCTGGTGGGGGCCGGTCCCGGCGAGGCGTAGGGCCATCGGTCCTCCTGCGGTCTGCGGCGGGCCCCGTCGACCCGTCCACCTGCACTATGTCGGAGGGTCGCGGGCTGTTGCACGAGCCGCGCTGAGCGCCTGGGCCCGGCCGACGCGACGGCAGACCGGGACGAGGGAGGCAGATGCGAGAAGGACGGGCGCCGGTCTCCCGGTGCCCGTCCTCGTGGGTGGCAGGTGCAGGATTCGAACCTGCGTAGGCATACGCCGACGGATTTACAGTCCGCTTCCATTGGCCGCTCGGACAACCTGCCAGTGCGCGAAGCGCGGGTGACATGCTAACAGTGATGTCCCGGTGCTCCGAACTCGTCCAGGAGCCGCCGGCCCGCCACGACACAGGAGGTATGCCCATGGCCGACTCGTCCTTCGACATCGTCAGCAAGGTCGATCACCAGGAGGTCGCCAACGCCGTCAACCAGGCGGCCAAGGAGATCTCCACCCGCTACGACTTCCGGAACGTCGGCGCCCGGGTGGAGCTCGCGAACGAGAGCATCTCGATGGCGGCCAACAGCGAGGAGCGGTGCAAGGCGGTGCTCGACGTGCTGCAGACCAAGCTGGTCAAGCGAGGCGTCTCGCTCAAGCACCTCGACTACACCCACGACGGCGAGCCCTACGCCTCGGGCAAGGAGTACCGGCTCGAGGCGGCGCTGAAGAGCGGCATCTCCAGCGAGAACGCCAAGAAGATCGCCAAGATCATCCGCGACGAGGGCCCCAAGGCGGTCAAGAGCCAGATCCAGGGCGACGAGCTGCGGGTCACCTCCAAGTCGCGCGACGACCTGCAGGCGGTGCAGCGGCTGCTCAAGGAGAAGGACCTCGACGTGGCCCTGCAGTTCACCAACTACCGGTAGCCCGGGGGCTGCTCAGCTCTCGGCCCGGCGCAGCGTGGTCCAGGCGACCAGGGCGGCGACAGCCACGAGGACGGCGCCCGCGGTACTGGTGACGCCCACGCCGGCGTCGAAGGCCGCGCGGGCCGCCTCCAGCAGGTGCGGGTCCCCGGTCCGCTCCGCCGCCGCGACCGCGCCGCCCAGGGTCTCGCGGGCGGCGGCCGCGGCGTCCTCGTCGGTGCCGGCGGGGACGCGCAGCGAGGAGCGGTAGACGGCCGTCAGCATCCCGCCCAGCACCGTGGTGCCGAGCACGGCGCCGAACTCGTAGGCGGTCTCGCTCACCGCCGAGGCGGCCCCCGCCTTGGCCGGGGAGACGGCGGTGAGGATCTGGTCGTTCGAGATGGTCTCGGCCGCTCCGATGCCCAGTCCGAGGAGGGCGAAGGCCAGCGCGATCTGGGGCACCGTGACGGTCTCGCCGCCCACGGCGAGCAGGGCGTAGGCGCTGAAGGAGAAGGTGAGCCCGCCCACCACGGCGGTGGCCGGTCGGACGTGCCGCACCAGCCGGACCACCAGGAGGCCGGAGGCCACCATGGCGACCACGCCCGGCACCAGGACGAGGGAGGCGTCGAGCGCGGGCATGCCCTCGACGAGCTGCAGGTGCTGGGTGACGAAGAAGAGGAAGCCGGTCAGCGCGACGACGCTGAGGGCCATCGACAGCGCGATCCCGACCGGGTCCACCCGGCCGGGGGCCGGGTCCCGCGACTCCCGGACGAGGAAGGGGCCCAGGACGAGCAGCGGCAGCAGGATCGGCACCGCCACGAGGAAGACCGGCTCATCCCAATCGGGGGTGTAGGAGTTGGGGTCTGACGCCGCCGGTCTCGAGCAGGCTTCGGGCGATGTAGTTGGTCAGGTTGCGGAACCCGAGTGCGGAGCCGCGCAGGTGTTCGAGCCGTCCGTTGAGCGCCTCGGTCGGCCCGTTGCTGGTGCCGGGTCGTTCGAAGTAGGCGAGCACGTCAGCGGCTCGCTTCTTCAGGGTCCGGCCCAGGGTGGTGAGCTCGGTGAGCACCTTGGGGACGCCGGCGCTGAGGTCGGTGATCAGCTTCTCCATGAGCTCGCGGCCACGTTGCCGGTCCTCGTGGCGATAGGCGGCGATCATGCGCTGGTAGACACCCCAGGTCGCCTCGACCTCGACGTGAGCGTCATCAACGAACAGCGCGCGTAGCCTGTCGCTCTGCTTGTCGGTGAGCAGGTCCGCGCCGGTGTGCAGCGTGCGCCGCGACTTGTAGAGCGGGTCGTCCCTGAACCCACGGTGCCCGTGGATCGCGAGTTGGACCCGGCGCCGGCACCTGTCGAGGGCGTCACCGGCCAGGCGCACGACGTGGAAGGGATCCATCACCGTGACCGCGTCCGGGATCTCCTCTGCAGCGCCGGTCTTGAACCCGGTGAAGCCGTCCATCGCGACCACCTCGACCGCGTCACGGAAGGCGTCGTCGCGGTCGGCGAGCCAGGTCTTGAACGCCGCCTTCGACCGGCCCTCGACCATGTCCAGCAGCCTTGCTGGGCCGGCGCCATCGCGGACCGGGGTGAGGTCGATGATCACGGTGACGTACTTGTCGCCACGCCTGGTGTGGCGCCAGACGTGCTCATCGACGCCAATGACCTTCACGCCCTCAAACCGCGTGGGGTCGTTGATCAGCAGCCGCTTGCCTTCAGCCAGGACCGCGTTGTTGGCGGTGTCCCACGCGACCCCGAGTCCCTCGGCGACACGGGCGACGGTGAGGTGTGCGACCACGATCCCTTCCAGCGCCCACCGCAGCCCGGTGCGCGAGAGCTTCGCGCGTGGCTCCGCCGCGGCGCTGGTGTCTTGGCGCCACACGTGTCCGCAGTCGGCACAGCGGTAGCGGCGCACTACAACTTCCAGCACGGTCGGTCGCCAGCCCAGCGGCTCGTGGGCCAACCGCCGGATCACGGTGTCACGAGCAGCGCCTTCGATGCCGCACCGTCGGCACCACTGATCTGGTTCCACCACGCGGCACGCGAGGACCGCACGACCCGGTTCAAGTCGTTGTCCGGTCACGCTCAGACCGAGGCCGTCGAGTCGAGCGAAGGCGGTCAGGTCAGGGCGGCCGAAGCCGGCCGGCGGGGTAGCGTCGGACACGTCGAGGTCTTTCGGATGGATGGCGTAGGAACCTCCGTCGTCGGGAGACCTCGACGTCTACCTGCGGACCGACGCGCCCGGCCGACCTACACCCTCATCTGAGAAGACCCCTGAAACGTCTTCGACGACGACAGCACCGGCGAGGAGGAGGGCGCGGTGAGCTAAAGGAATGGAGCTTGCTCGGCTTCGACGCCGCCGCAGGCTCCGGTGAAACGGTCGGTACTGGTCGGTCGTCGTCGGTCACCACCGGATGGCGGCGTCCCCCACGCTCGGCGTTTGCGCAGGTCAGCGGCTCGTTCGCCCAGTGGGCGCATCAAGCGATAGACGCAAAGCCGACGTGATGAGGTCGTCGGTTCGATTCCGGCAGGCGGCTCCGGCGAACAGCCCCTGACCTGCGGAAACGCAGGGCAGGGGCGGTTCGGTTCTGGTGGTCGCGCGATGCGCTGGCCTCACGGCTCTGCCCGACACCGACGTCGCTCTCCTCTGCGACGGACCCCTCGCCGACTGAGCGCTCGCGGCCGGCATCCTGTCCGTGTGCCGATAGGCCTCGCACCGCTCGGCAACGCAGCGTGGCGTTGCGTCGCGACCTGGCGACGGCTCGGCGGGGCGCGATCGTCTCGTGCGTTGGCGGACTACGGGAGCTTGGACGCGAGGACGTCGGCCGCCAGGATCTCGGGTGCTGCGCCGAGGAGGTGCTGGTTGGCCATCAGGGCTGCGACGATGGCGCCGTTGGCGTGGGCGTCGCGAGCGGCCTCGTCGGGGAATGCATCGAAGATCCAGAAGGTGTCGGCGTGGGTCCTGACCGCGAACCAGACAATCGTTCCTACTTCTTCGTTGGCGAGCGAGACAGCGCCGGCGAGCAGATCGGCGAGCGCGTCGTGCTGTCCATCGGCCGCGACGATCTTGGCGACGAAGGCATACGGAAGTGATGCGGGTGTGGACATGAGGGGTTCTCCTAGGTGTCGAGGCTTCTTGGTGAAGCGAGTTCAGCGTATGACGAGCAAGGGCAGGTGAGAAGTGGCGTATACGACAGTATTGCTATTGTTCGCGCCATGCGTATCGGACTGATCGCGATCGACGGCTGCTTCGGTTCGGCTGTCGCGTCGGTCATCGACATCGTGCGGGTGGCCGACGGAGCCCGCGGCGATGTCGACCCGCGGATCGACCCGATCGAACTCGCCATCCTCGGACCGAAACGGAGAGTGACCACGACGGCATCGATGACCCTGTCGGTGGACCACCCGCTGTCGGAGTCCGCAGAGTTCGACGTGGTCGTCGTCCCTGCGCTTGGAACCCTCACGGCCGCCGCTACCAACGACGCCCTCCAGAGCCGAGATGCTCGTTCGGTCATCGCCTCGCTCGGGCGCCTCGACGACGCGACCACCCGGATTGCCGCGGCGTGCACCGGCGTGTTCGCTGTCGCCGAGACCGGACGGATGCATCATCGGCGGGCGACGACCAGCTGGTTCCTGGGGCCGGAGTTCCTGAAGCGCTATCCGACCGTCGCCCTCGATCTCGACACCATGGTCGTGGTCGACGGGAACCTCGTCACCGCCGGCGCCGCGTTCGCCCACATCGACCTCGCGCTCTCACTCGTGCGATCGATCAGCCCCGACCTGGCCCAACATGTCGCCAAGCTCCTCATCATCGACGAGCGTCCGTCGCAGGCGGCCTTCGTCGCCTACGAACATCTCCGGCACGAGGACCCGATCGTCGTCGAGTTCGAACGCTTCGTGCGCGCCCGCCTGGACGAACCGTTCAACGTCGCCTTCGTCGCGCAGTCGCTCGGCACCAGCCGGCGCACCCTCGAACGACGAGTCCGTGCGGCGCTCAACCTCACTCCGCTCGGCTTCGTCCAACGGCTTCGCATCGAACGAGCTCGGCACCTCTCAGCAACCACGGACCTCACCTCCGCCGAGATCGCGCTACGGGTCGGCTACGCGAACGCCGAGACTCTGCGCTCCCTCCTGCGTAGGGAGCGACGCCGTTCCTGACCTATCGCCATGCCTGTAGCCGGTGTCCTAGTGCTCGACTGGAACCACCTCTCAGCACGTCGCGTCGACGCTCCTGCGTCGCCCCTGGACGACCCACTCGACACGCCCGCAGCACAGGCCATGTGACGTGTCCCGGCTTCCCGGACGGTCGGGGTTGGGTGGCTGTGATGTCGCTGCGTTCTCGTCGAGGGGGGTCAGCAGACTCGATCAGGGTCGATGGGGATGAGACGCGAAGGCGGTCAGGTCAGGGCGGCCGGAGCCCGGCCGGCGGGGTAGCGTCGGTCACGTCGAGGTCTTTCGGATGGATGGCGTAGGAACCTCCGTCGTCGGGAGACCTCGACGTCTACCTGCGGACCGACGCGCCCGGCCGACCTACACCCTCATCTGGGAAGAGCCGGAAGACCGACCCCCACGCGAAGCGCGCCAGGAGGATCCCGCCCACGACCGGGCCCAGGGCGGACCCGACGGAGAAGGCGGTCGCCCAGATGGCGACGGCCAGGCGGCGCTGGGCGCGGTCGAGGAACATCGTGCGCAGCAGCGACAGCGTGGCCGGCATGAGCGTGGCGCCGAAGACGCCCAGGGCGACCCGCGCGAGGAGGAGCAGCTCGGCTGTCGGGGCGACGGCGGCCACGACCGAGACCCCGGCGAAACCGGTGGCTCCCACCAGCAGGGTGCGACGCCGACCCACCCGGTCACCCACCGTGCCCATGGTCACCAGCAGCGTCGCCAGCACGAGCGGGTAGGCGTCGATGAGCCACAGCTGCTGGGCGGCGGTGGGGGAGAGGTCCCGCGCGATCTGGGGCAGGGCGACGTTCAGCACGGTCGTGTCGATGGACACGAGGAGCACGGGCAGCATCAGCACGGCGAGGCCGGCCCAGTCGCGCCGGGACGCTCGCGGCGACGGCCGACCAGGCGGGCGTCTCCAAGGGAGGGCTGCTCTACCACTTCGGCTCCAAGGACGCGCTCGTCCAGGGCCTGGCCGACCGGTTGGGGGCCTTCGAGGCCGCGGAGGAGGAGCGGCTCTCCCGGATGCCCGACGCCCTGGAGGTGTTCCTGCGGGAGTCGGTCGCCGCGGACCAGCCGCTGGACCGCACCTACCTCGCGCTCCTCAAGATCGGGCAGCTGGACGAGCACCAGGTGGCCCGGGACGCCCTCGTGCGGCTGGACGACCACTTCCTCGAGGCGCTCACGACGGCGCTGGGGGACGCCGACCTGGCGTTCCTCGTGCTCCGGGTCAGTGACGGCATCTACGTGCGTACCGCGCTGGGGGGCAGCGGTGCGCTGCCCCCGGACTCGGTCGACCGCGCTCTCGCCCTGCTCGCCACCCTGCCGCGCTGAGCCGGGGTCGCCGCCGGTGCGCCGGGGTGGTGCGCCGACCGGGCCGGACGGCATACCATCTATGCTCATGGTGAGCACTGACGTGACCGACCAGTCACTCCCCACGCGGCCGCAGCGGATGGGTCGGCTGCCGTACAGCCGGGCGCACACCCGGGTGCTGCTCGGCTCCGGCACCGGCTGGGCCCTCGACGCCATGGACGTCGGGCTCATCTCCTTCGTCGGGCTGGCGATCGCCACCCAGTGGGACCTGACCCGCACCGAGCAGTCCTGGCTGCTGTCCATCGGCTTCGTCGGGATGGCGCTGGGCGCGACCGTCGGCGGGATGCTCGCCGACCGCTACGGCCGCCGGACGGTCTTCGCCCTCACCCTGCTCGTCTACGGGCTCGCCACCGGGGCGTCGGCGCTCGCGACGGGGCTCGCGGCGCTGCTGGTGCTGCGCTTCCTCGTCGGCATCGGCCTGGGCGCCGAGCTGCCGGTCGCCTCCACCCTCGTCAGCGAGCTGTCGCCGACCCGGATCCGTGGCCGCATGGTGGTCGTCCTGGAGTCGTTCTGGGCGGTGGGATGGCTCCTGGCCGCGCTCATCGGATTCTTCGTCGTGCCGCTGGGGGACGACGGCTGGCGCTGGGCCTTCGCGCTCGGTCTGGTCCCGGCGCTCTACGCCGTCGTCGTCCGGTGGGGCATGCCCGAGTCGCCGCTCTTCCTCGAGCGGCGCGGCCGGGCCGCCGAGGCCGAGGCGGTGGTGCGCTCCTTCGAAGAGTCCGCCGGGGTGGCGCACGAGGAGAGCCGGGCGCTGCCCGAGGCGCCCCCGAAGACCCCCGGCGCGCTGTGGTCGGCGGCCTACCGCGTCCGCACGGCCGGCATCTGGGTGGTGTGGTTCTGCGTCAACTTCTCCTACTACGGCGCCTTCATCTGGCTGCCCAGCCTGCTCTACGCCCAGGGCTTCGACCTGGTGCGCTCCTTCGGCTACACCCTCGTCATCACGCTGGCCCAGCTGCCGGGGTACGCCCTCGCCGCCGTCCTCGTCGAGGTGTGGGGCCGGCGGGTGACGCTGGCGACCTTCCTGCTGGGGTCGGCCGTGGCGGCGGTCTGCTTCGGCATGGCGGGGGAGGTGTGGCAGATCATCGCCGCCGGGTGCGCGATGAGCTTCTTCAACCTCGGTGCCTGGGGCGCCCTCTACGCCATCACCCCGGAGATCTACCCCACGAGCGTGCGGGCCTCCGGCGCGGGCGCCGCGGCCGGCTTCGGGCGCGTCGCCTCCATCGCGGCCCCGCTCCTCGTGCCGGTCATCCTGGCCGCCTGGGGCAACGCGGCGCTCTTCGCGATCTTCGGGGCGGCCTTCGTCGTCGGTGCGCTCGCGGCCTACCTCCTGCTGCCCGAGCAGGCCGGCGACGCCCTCGAGACGTCCTGACCGAGCCGACCCGACCCCACCCCGCACAGGACGCGTGCTCCGGCCGCACAGGACGCGTGCTCCGGCCGCACAGGACGCGTGCTCCGGCCCTCGAGTCGGCTGCGCTGTCACAGCGAATGCATAGGTATACTGACTTGTGCATGACTACACGGCGTGGTGTGGTCGTGCCCACCAGCCCCCGGGCGCTGCCTGCCCACCCCCGCGCGACCCCTAGGATGACGAGCATGACTGAGCTGTCCACGAACCAGGCCTACATCGACCTCGAGGACAAGGTCGCCGCCCACAACTACAGCCCGCTGCCGGTGGTCGTGGGGCACGCCGAGGGCATCCACGTGACCGACGTCGAGGGGCGCACCTACATCGACGCGCTCTCGGGCTACTCGGCGCTGAACTTCGGGCACCGCCACCCCGGGCTCGTGCAGGCCGCCAAGGACCAGCTGGACCGCTCCACCCTGACCTCGCGCGCCTTCCACAACGACCAGCTGGGCCCGTTCTGCGAGGCGCTGGCGAAGCTCGTCGGCAAGGACATGATCCTGCCGATGAACACCGGCGCCGAGGCCGTCGAGACCGCCCTGAAGATCGCCCGCAAGTGGGCCTACCAGGTCAAGGGCGTGCCGGAGGGGCAGGCCGAGATCATCGTCATGGACGGCAACTTCCACGGCCGCACGACGACGATCATCTCCTTCTCCGACGACCCGGAGGCGCACGACCACTACGGTCCCTACACCCCGGGCTTCGTCGCGGTGCCCTACGGCGACCTCGGTGCCATCGAGGCGGCCATCACCGACAACACGGCTGCCGTGCTCGTCGAGCCGATCCAGGGCGAGCAGGGCGTGATGATCCCCGAGGAGGGCTTCCTGCCCGGTCTGCGTGAGCTGTGCACCAGCCGCAAGGTCCTCATGATCGCCGACGAGATCCAGTCCGGGCTCGGGCGCACCGGCACCTCGCTGGCCTGCGAGTACGAGGGTGTCGAGGCCGACATGTACACCCTCGGCAAGGCCCTCGGCGGCGGCATCGTCCCGGTCTCGGCGGTCGCCGCCGACGCCGAGGTGATGAACGTCATCACGCCCGGCACCCACGGGTCCACCTTCGGCGGCAACCCGCTGGCGGCCGCCGTCGGCAAGGCCGTCGTCGACCTGCTCGCCACCGGGGAGCACCAGGCGCACGCCAAGCAGCTCGAGGGCGTCTTCGCCGAGGAGCTCGGCAAGCTGCTCGGGCACGGTGCCAAGGCCGTCCGCGTGCGGGGGCTGTGGGCCGGCATCGACATCGACCCCGAGCTCATGACCGGCAAGGAGGCGTGCAAGGCGCTGGCCAAGAAGGGCGTCCTCGCCAAGGACACCCACGGCTCGACCATCCGCCTCGCCCCGCCGCTGACGATCACCGAGGACGAGCTGCGGCAGGTCACCGACGCACTGGCGTCGGTGCTCGCCGAGGCGCGCGGCTGAGCGACGCGCTCTCGTCCTCGCTCCTGGGGGGCGGGGTCGTCCTGGCGGCACTCGGGCTGGTCCTGCCCGGGCTGCTGCTGGGGTATGCCGGGCGCCGGCTCGCCCGGGGCCGCCGCGACGCGGACACGCTCGGGGCGCTGGCCGGCGCGCTCGGCACGTCGCTCGTCCCGATCGGCGGGCTGGTGCTCCTGGCGTATGCCGCCGGCCCGGTCGCCGTCGGGACGGCCACGGGGCTGCTGCTGCTCGCCGCCTGGCCGGGGTTCGTCACGCTCCTCCTGCTGGCCGTGCGGTGGCGGCTCTGCCGCCCCGGCGCCGCAGCCCGCTGCGGCGCCGTCGTCGTGCTCGGGATGCCCGTGCCCGACGGCGTGGTGGGCCCGGAGCTCGCGGCGCGGCTGCGGGGCGGGCTCGCGACCGTGGCGTCCCTGGGGGGAGGGGTCGCCCGCGCCGACGGGGCCGGGCAGGGGGGCGCAGGTCTCGAGGCCGGCGGGCACGTCGTCCCGCTCGTCCTCACCGGGGGCCGCGGCACCCGCGCGCGCCCGGCCGAGGCGGTGGCCATGCAGCGGTGGGTCCGGGGGGTCGAGCCCGCAGCGGCCGTCCTGCTCGAGGATCGCGCCACCACGACCGTCGAGAACCTCCTGCTCTCCACGGCGCTGCTGCGCGACCGCGGGGCCGAGCCGCCGTACGCGGTCGTGACGAGCGCCTACCACGCTCCCCGGACCAGGTGGCTCGTCCAGCGCCTCCGGCTGCCGTTCCGGGTGGTGGGGGTGCCGGTGCCGCTGGAGTCGGCGACCGGGGCATACCTGCGCGAGCTGCTCATCGTGCTCAAGCAGGCCCGGTGGGCGCACGTCGTGGCCGCCGCCCTCCTGGTCGTGGTCGCCCTGCTGGCCGGCCTCGCCGCACGCTGACGGCCCGCGTCCCTCTTTTGAGACGACCCCTTGCCAGCTGACGGGGTTTAGTGGTGTACTAGTCTAGTAACTAACCAAGGAGGTTACCGGTGATGGAGGAAGGCCGCCCGATCTTCCTGCAGATCGCGGAGAGCATCGAGGCCTCGATCGTCGACGGCAGCCTGTCCGAGGAGGAGCGGGCCCCCTCGATCAACGAGCTCGCCGCCTTCCACCGCATCAACCCCGCCACCGCCGCCAAGGGCGTCAACCAGCTCGTCGACGACGGCGTGCTCTACAAGCGGCGCGGCGTGGGGATGTTCGTCGCCGACGGTGCCCGCGCCCGGCTGCTGGCCCGGCGCACCCAGGACTTCGCGGCCGCCTACGTCGACCCGCTGCTGGCCGAGGCGCGGCGTCTCGGGCTGGGGCCGCGGGACGTGGCCGACATCATCGCCGAGCGCAGCGCCACCACCAGGAAGGAGCCGAGCTGATGGGTTCGGTCATCGAGGTGCAGAACCTCACCAAGAGATACCGGGAGACGACCGCGCTGGACGACGTGTCGTTCTCCCTCCAGCAGGACGCCATCTATGGGCTGCTCGGTCGCAACGGGGCAGGCAAGACGACGGCGATGTCCATCATCACCGCCCAGAACTTCGCCACCTCCGGCGAGGTTCGGGTGTTCGGGCAGGCCCCGTTCGAGAACCCGGGGGTGCTGTCGCGGATGTGCTTCGTCCGGGAGAGCCAGAAGTACCCCGACGACGCGACCGGTAGACACGCCCTGAGGATGGCCCGGCTGTTCTTCCCCCGCTGGGACGAGGACCTCGCGCAGGAGCTGGTCGAGGAGTTCGCGCTGCCGGTGCGGCGGCGGATCAAGAAGCTCTCCCGTGGTCAGCTGTCCGCCGTCGGCGTCATCATCGGCCTGGCCTCCCGCGCGGAGATCACCTTCTTCGACGAGCCCTACCTCGGCCTCGACGCGGTGGCCCGCCAGCTCTTCTACGACCGGCTGCTGCAGGACTACGCCGAGCACCCGCGCACCGTCGTCCTGTCCAGCCACCTCATCGACGAGGTCGCCCCGCTGCTCGAGCGGGTGCTGGTCATCGACCAGGGCCGGATCCTCATCGACGAGGACACGGACGCGCTGCGTGGTCGGGCCTCCGCCGTCGTGGGGCCCTCGGCCGCGGTCGAGGACTTCGTCGCCGGACGCGAGGTCATCCACACCGAGAGGCTGGGCCGGGTCACCTCGGCCACGGTCCTGGGCGGGCTGTCCGAGCTGGACCGGCAGCGCCTGCGCGACGCCGACCTGGACGTCGTCCCGGTGTCCCTCCAGCAGCTCGTCGTCCGCCTCGCCCGCCGGGCCGAGGAGTCCGTCCCGGAGCACCAGGAGCTCGTGTCATGAACCGCACCCTGTCCGTCGTCCGCCTGCAGTTGGTCAACACGCAGACCTACGTCTGGGTCCCGCTCCTCGTCCTCGGGGGCGCCTTCCTCGTCACCATGACGATCTTCGCCCTGCTGCCGGTGGACGGCATCGTGGGCGGCGGGGCGCAGGCCCCGATGTGGTACTTCCTCGTCGTGGGCGTGCAGTCCCTCACCCTCACCTTCCCCTTCTCGCAGGCGCTCAGCGTGACCCGGCGCGAGTTCTACCTGGGCACCGTCCTCACCGCCCTGCTGGCGTCGGCGGTCCTGGCCGTGATCTACGTCCTGGGTGGGCTGCTGGAGGAGGCCACCGGCGGGTTCGGCACCGGCAGCGTCTTCTTCCAGGTGCCCGGCGTCTGGTCCGACGGCTGGGCGGTGGCCGGCCTGCTCTACCTCGTGCTGTCCTTCGCCTTCTTCAAGGTCGGGTTCTTCTGCGCCGTGGTCTACAAGCGCTTCGGGACCCTCGTGCTCACCGCCGGGCTGATCGTGCTGGCCCTGCTGGTCCTCGTCGGGCTCTGGGTCGTCACCCGCCTGGAGGCCTGGAGCCAGGTCGCCGGATGGGTCGCCGACACCGGTGTCCTCGGGCTCACCCTGTGGAGCCTGCCGGTGCTGGCGCTCCTGGCGCTGGCGTCCTACGGGCTGCTGCGGCGCGCGCTGCCCTGACCCACGGCGCCACCGAGCCGGTCGAGCACCGTCCGCAGGTGCTCGACCAGCTCGGGCGGGTCCACCACCTCGACCTCGACGCCCAGCATGAGCAGCTCGACGACCAGGTAGTCCAGCGACTCCCCGCCGGTCACGAGCTCGCACCACCCCTCACCCAGGTCACGGATCTCGCCGGCCAGCGGCGACACCCGGTCCGCCAGGTCTGCCAGCGACATCCGCACCCGCGCGGTCGCGACGTGGCGGTAGGGCGAGCGGGTCACCGACCGGGTGATGTACGCCGCGGGGTCGGGGACCTCACGGACGGCGCCGCGCAGGGTGCCCACGGACAGCTCGCGGACCCGGTCGAGGCGGAAGCTGCGCCAGTCGTCGCGGTCGAGGTCGAAGGCGAGGAGGTACCACCGGTAGCTCACCGCGACCAGGCTCGCGGGCTCGATCCGCCGCCTCGACTCCTCGCCGTCGCGGGCGACGTACCGCAGCGTCGCGCGCAGCCGGTCCCGGCAGGCGCGCGAGGCGGCCATGAGGATGGAAGGGTCGA
This sequence comes from Serinicoccus chungangensis, assembly GCF_006337125.1. GTDB lineage: Bacteria > Actinomycetota > Actinomycetes > Actinomycetales > Dermatophilaceae > Ornithinicoccus > Ornithinicoccus chungangensis. The sequence continues at coordinate 2,520,179 of NZ_CP040887.1, read as the reverse complement.
CGACCGCGGCGGGGGTGCCGACGGTCACCAGGCTGTCGTGGAGGGCGGAGACCTGCTCGCGGGCCGAGGCGGGCATCACCTGGTCGAGCTTGGCGAGGATCCGCACGGCGCTGTCGGCGACACCCGCGACGCTGCCCCCGGCGGCCAGCCGCAGGCACACGGCGATCGCGACCGCCTCGTCCTCGGCGAGCAGCAGCGGGGGCAGCGACCCGCCCGCCCCCAGCTGGTAGCCGCCGCCGGTCCCGCTGCTCGCCCGCACCGGGTAGCCGAGCTCGCGCAGCCGGTCGATGTCGCGGCGGATGCTGCGGGTGGTCACGCCGAGCCGCTCGGCGAGCTCCTCGGAGGTCCACAGCGCGCGGGTCTGGAACAGCCCCAGCAGACGCAGCACCCGGGTCGTCGGATCGGTCATGGCGCCACTGTGCCACGACCGCGGACATCACCTGTCCGGCTGAGGTGGTGTCCTCGGCGTATGGATGCGCTGACGAGAGACCTGGTGGAGCAGCTGGACTGGCACTGGACGCAGCAGGCGAGACCCCGGCTGGACGGGCTCACCGACGAGGAGTACCTCTGGGAGCCGGTCCCGGGGACCTGGACCGCGCGGCCGCGGGCGGCGGCACCGCCTCCGTCGGTCACCGCGCGGGCGGGGGGCGGTGACTGGCAGCTGGACTGGGCCGACCCGGAGCCGGAGCCGGCTCCCGTCACCTCGATCGCCTGGAGGCTCGGGCACGTCGTCGTCGGGGTCCTGGGCACGCGCGCGCACAGCCACTTCGGCGGCCCGCCGGCGGACCTCCTCGGCTGGGACTACGCGGGCACCGCGGACGGGGCGCTCGACCAGCTGGACGCGGCGTATGCCGCCTGGTCGGCCGGGGTGCGCGGGCTCGATGCGGAGGCGCTCCGGCGCCCGGTGGGACCGGCCGAGGGACCGTGGGCGGACGCCCCGATGATCGCCCTCGTGCTGCACATCAACCGTGAGGTCATCCACCACCTCGCGGAGGTCGCGCTGCTGCGCGACCTGTGGGCGCACGGGGCGCGCTGACCTGCTCAGACCGCGGCGCCCGGCGTCCAGCGTGCGGCGGTCTCGTCGCGCAGCATCTGGGAGTTGAGCCAGGGCTCGGGGATGCCGAGGCCCTCGACCAGCTCGAGCGCCTGCGGGCGCAGCTCGGCGCACAGCGTGTTGATCTGCGCGATGACGGCCTTGGCGCGGCCGGCCGACATCCGGTTGTGGGCCTGGAACCATCCCGCGTCGGCGTCGATGGAGCTCAGGGCGTAGAGCGTGCAGAGCCGCTCGAGCACCTCGCGCACCTGCTCGTCCT